>NZ_CP146612.1:1200000-1500000 GCF_037094495.1 Dehalogenimonas sp. W | reverse complement strand
TCAGCAAGGCCTGCCACTCATTCCGGGCTTTCCGAATCAGCAGAAGCGCTTCAACCCTGGCCCCGGTTTCCCGTTTATGCCCGTATAGCCGGGCCGGAATCACCCGGCTGTCATTGAAAACCAGAGCGTCTCCCGGCTCCAGATAGTCCATAATATCCGTAAACCGCTGATGCTCAATCCCCCCGGTATTGCGGTCAAGCACCAGCAAGCGGGAACTGTCGCGAGGTTCAATGGGTGTTTGGGCAATCAGGTTTTCCGGCAAATGATAATCAAAATCAGATGTTTTCAAAGCAAGCAATTATAACGGTTTTTGCAGTTCGTTGGTCAAACTTCCTGACATTTTAAGGCGCCCCTGTTTTTCGGCTGAAAAATATACTTTGGAAATGAGACATTTGCCACTTGCAGAATGCTTGGTAATATGCTATTATGTGTTCTGTATATTATTATATGTTTATTAGAGCTTTTGAATTTTTTGTACATTCTGCCGACCACCCGCCGCAACGGCGATTTTCCAGTCATAAAGGGGGATTCGTTGCCTTCGATTTCTATTTCACGACGAATACGCCAATCATTCTTAAGAACTTACCCCCATTGGCAGAGCGAATACCGGTTATGCTATCCTGAAATCATATGAAAATACTTCTCTCTAATGATGACGGAATTAATGCCGCCGGGCTTTGGGCGCTGGCAACCCATGTATCAGAGGTAGCCCCGGTAGCCGTGGTAGCCCCCGACCGGGAACAGAGCGCCACCGGCACCGCCATCACCCTGCGCCAGCCGTTGCGGGTGCGTAAGGCGGACTCACCGCTTAACGGCATGGAGTGCTTTGCGGTGGAGGGCATGCCTGGTGACGCCGTCATTCTGGCCTTGGAAAACCTGGTTACGGGTCCGGTGGATTTAGTCATCTCCGGTATCAATAATGGCCCCAACATGGGTGATGATGTCCTGATCTCGGGCACCGTTGGGGCCGCGCTTCAAGGTTACCTCCGAAACATTCCGACCGTGGCCATATCCACCGCCGGGGTAGACTCGGCCAACCTGGAAGTCCCGGCTCGGCTGGCCGCCATTATCGCCGCCGACATCCAGGCCGGCAAACTGCCGAAGGATATTTTTTTGAACGTAAATGTACCGGATTTGCCCCTGGGTAAACTCAAGGGCATTGAACTGACCGTACTGGCGCACAAGACCAATATAGACAGCGTCAAGGAAGGTCATGATGGACGCCGGGAGTTTTATTGGCTGGTACGCCGTCAACTGGATTTTGAAGCCGTTGAGGGCACTGATATCAAGGCTATTGAACGGAACTGTGTCTCAGTGACCGAACTACACGCCAATCTGTTCCGCAGGCCGATGATTACCGGGCTTGATGCTGTCTGTCAGGAATGGTTTATCAAACTCCGTCAGTAACCCGCTTTTCACAATCAGCCAGCCTGCTGAAACGTAATATTTCCCGCTCTGTACAAGATGCGGTATAATGTTGGCCTAAACAGTCCGCTTGTATCCCTCACCGGAACGAGACGGCAATAGCACAGGAGGAAAACCTTCGCCGCTTTTGCCGGGAAGGTTTTGGTATTTCTGTGACCACAAAAGACTTTAAAATCGGTTTTATCGGTGCCGGCAGAATGGGCACCGCTCTGGCCTTGAGTTTAAATCAAGCCGGCTATACGGTGGCGGGAATTACCAGCCGCAGTCCGGCTTCGGCTCGGTTATTGGCTGGCAAACTGGCCTCCGCCGCGGTGTATGAAAACCCCCGGTCAGTGGCTGAGTCAGCTGACCTGTTATTTATCACCACCCCTGACAGTGCCATTGCTGAGGTTGCCGATGCGCTTCACGTCCGACCGGGCCGGATGGTGTGTCACATCTCAGCGGCGACCCCTTTGGAGGCTCTGAACACACTGACGGCACAAGGCGCGGTCACAGGCGTCTTCCATCCCCTGCTCAGCGCCGGCTCCCGCGATACTACCGGCATTCCGTCAGGTATCAGCTTCGCCGTTGAAGCGTCTGAACCCCTGCGGTCTATCCTGTGCGCCATGGCCGCCAAATTAGACGGCAGGGTGATTGAGCTGTCTGCGGCGGACCGCGTCCTGTACCACGCTTCGGCCATTCTGGCTTCTAACTATCTGGTCACCCTGGTTGACCGTGCGGCTGCACTGTGGCAGGGTTTCGCCACCCGGGAACAGGCAGTGACAGCCCTTCTGCCGCTTATCCGTGGCACCATTGCCAACATTGAGACCATCGGGACTCCGGACTGTCTCACCGGCCCTATTTCGCGCGGTGACACCGGAACCGTTCAACAACATCTGGCGGCGCTGGCCGCCGCGGCGCCTGACATTCTGGATCTTTACCAGGTGATGGGACAGGCAACCATCCCCCTGGCCTTGAACCGGGGCGGTATCAACACCATTCAGGCCGCCGAACTCAAAGAACTGCTGGAGGCCCAATCGTGAGAACCATGTTAAACAGCAAAATACACCGGGCGCGGGTTACCCGCTGCGACTTGGAATATGAAGGCAGCATCACCATTGATCGCGACCTGCTCCAGGCAGCCAATATCCTGCCTAATGAACAGGTACAGGTGTTGAACCTTAATAACGGTGCCCGTTTCGCCACTTACGTCATTGAAGGTGAGGCCGGCAGCGGCGAAATCGGCCTGAACGGCGCCGCCGCCCGTTGCGCCTGTAAGGGCGACATGGTCATCATTTTAACTTACGTCCAGATCGCCGAAGAAAGCCTGACCGGTCACATGCCCACGCTGGTTTACGTTGACCGAAACAACCGTATTACCTCAGTTAAACACGCCATTGGAGCTATCTCCTTTTAGGAGGCATTTTATGAGAACCACCATTCAGCAGGTACAGCAATTCAAGGATAAAGGCGAGCACTTTTCAGTCCTGACCGCCTACGATTACGCCACCGCGCAAATAGTGGACCGGGCCGGCATTCCTCTCATTCTGGTGGGCGACTCGCTGGGCAACGTTGTCCTGGGTTATGAATCCACCATCCCGGTCACCATGGCTGAGATGCTCCATCACACCAAAGCCGTCGTCCGCGGGACCAAAAACGCTCTGGTCATCGCCGATATGCCGTTCATGACCTACCATATCACCGTTGAGGAAACCCTCAGAAATGCCGCCCGCTTCATTCAGGAAGCCGGGGCTCAGGCAGTCAAACTGGAGGGCGGCGTCACTGTTGCCGATAAGGTCCGCAAACTGGTTGATTGCGGCATTCCGGTCATGGGGCACATCGGTCTCACGCCGCAGTCGGTCAACCAACTCAGCGGCTATAAGGTCCAGGGACGCAGTCTGGAAGCCGCCAATAAACTGCTTGCCGATGCCCGGGCACTTGAGGCTGCCGGAGCCTTCGCCGTCGTGCTGGAAACCATGCCGTCGGCGCTGTCCGCTTTCATTACTTCAACGATAAGCATTCCGACCATCGGTATCGGCGCCGGTGCCGGCTGTGACGGCCAGGTACAGGTGATTTCCGACCTGCTGGGCCTTTTTACCGATTTTGTTCCCAAACATGCCGGCCGGTACGCTAATCTGGCGGAAGTTATCACTGAAGCCGTCAGCGCCTATAACAACGACGTAAAAATCGGCGCTTTCCCCACGGCTCAGCAAAGCTTTGACATGGATGATACGCTGATTGACGCCCTGCGGCAGGCTGATGATAATTCTTAAAACCATCGCCGAATTACGGCAATACCGGCGCGGCCTGACCGGCCTGGTCGGGCTGGTGCCGACGATGGGCTACCTCCATGAGGGCCACCTGTCTTTGGTTCGGGCCTCAGTCGCCGAATGCGCCCAAACGGTAGTCAGCATCTTTGTTAATCCCACCCAGTTCGGTCCCGGTGAGGACTTTAAGAGTTACCCCCGTGACACCGAGCGGGATCTGGCTTTACTGGCCGCCGCCGGCACCGATGCCGTATTCCTGCCTGAAGCCGGGGAAATGTACCCCCCGGGCACCGATACCGTCGTCGTCCCCGGCGAGATTGCGGGCAAACTGGAAGGCGCAGCCCGGCCCGGTCATTTCCAGGGCGTCGCCACCGTGGTGCTAAAATTGTTCAATCTGGTTCAACCGGATTACGCCTACTTCGGCCAGAAAGACGCCCAGCAGGTAGCCGTAATACAAAAAATGGTTGCCGACCTGAACATACCGGTGGGTGTCACCGTCATGCCGACCGTGCGGGAAAGCGACGGTCTGGCTATGAGCAGCCGTAATACCTACCTGAATCCGGCTGAACGGCAGGCAGCCCTGATACTGTACCGTTCGCTCCAGTTGGCGGCCGATCTGATTGCCGGCGGCGAAGCCGACACCGGCGTCATCAAAGGCCGCATGACCGACCTGATTGAGACCGTCCCGTCCGCAGCTATTGATTATGTCAGCCTGGCCGACGCAGACTCCCTGACTGAATTGGCCGTGGTTGCCCGTCCGGTGCTGATATCGCTGGCGGCCAGAATCGGTAAAACCCGGCTGATTGATAATATCATTCTGAAATAAACCGGCCGGCATTCATTGAGTATTGCCGGTAATCTGCCTATAATACATTCTGGTTTCATTGTTTGAGGCGACAGCGCTTGTGCCGCTAATCAGCGCCGTACGGATTATTATGAAAATTCCTCGCATCGTCATCGCCGGTACCTCATCAGGTGTCGGGAAAACCACCATCGCTACCGGCATCGCCTATGCCCTGAAGCGCCGGGCGCTTAAGGTTCAGCCCTTCAAATGCGGGCCGGACTATATTGACCCCGGCTATCTGAGCATCGCCGCCGGCCGAGACTGTCATAACCTTGACACCTGGATGCTGCCGGAAGACCACGTTAAAGAACTCTTCGCCTATTTTAACCGCACCAGCGATTTAGCCATTATTGAAGGTGTCATGGGTCTTTTTGACGGCCATCGGGCTTCGGCCGGCACCAGCTCAACCGCCCATATCGCCAAAGTCACCGATTCACCTGTTATCCTGATTCTGAACGTGGCTAAAATGGGGCAGAGCGCCGCCGCCCTGGCTTACGGCTTCGCTCATTATGACCCGGACGTCAAAATCGCCGGCATCATCCTCAATCAGGTCGGCAGCCCCAGTCATCTGGAAACCGTAAAAGGGGCCATTGAACAAAATTGCGGCATTCCCGTCATCGGCAGTCTGGCTAAAAATGCCGGGCTGACCCTGCCGGAACGCCACCTGGGCCTGGTGCCGGCGGTTGAGCGTAATGACAACTCCGGCTTTCTGGACCAACTTGGAGACCTTATTGAGAGCACCATTGACCTGGACCGCCTGATTGAAATCGCCGGACAAGCCCCGGAATTTTACCCGCCGGAAACTCCAGTACTTTTTCCGGCCGACCCGCAGCCGGTCCGCTGCCGCATGGCCGTCGCCAAAGATGAAGCTTTTAATTTTTACTACCAGGCTAATATTGAGCTGCTGCGTGCCTGGGGCGCTGAAATTACTTACTTCAGCCCGGTCGCCGACACCTCCCTGCCGGCAGGAACTGAAGGTGTTTATATTGGCGGCGGCTTCCCTGAGGTCTTCCTTAAAGAACTTGAAGACAACACGTCAATGAAAGAGTCCATCAAGGCAGCGGTGGCCGCCGGTTTGCCGGTTTATGCCGAATGCGGCGGTCTGATGTACCTGACGCAGGGAATCGTTGATTTTGAAGGCCAATCCCATGATATGATCGGCCTGCTGCCCGGTCTTTGCCGCATGCAGGGCAAATTACAGCGGCTGGGGTATACCGAAGCTGAGGTTCTCAAAGAATCACCGGTTGCTGAGCGTGGGCAACAACTTCGCGGACATATGTTTCATTGGTCTCACCTTGATACGCCGGATGAGAACTCAGCCGCCTACCATGTTGTTGAACCTAAAAAGCAATTGGAGGGCTTTGTCCTGGGCCCCGGTAACAATTTACTGGCCAGCTATCTTCATCTTCACTTCGGCAGCGATGCCCGGATGGCGAAGCATTTTGTTGACCGCTGCGCCCGGTCTTGAGCCGCTGTAAAAATAATTCCGTTATGACCAACGCGACAGATTATCCCTTCAAATCGCTGATCGGCCTGAATACCGAAGAGCTGCGGGGGGTGGCCGTTACCCTGGGTGAACCGGCCTTTCGCGGTAACCAGCTGGCCGAATGGCTGTACCGGCGAGGGGCTGCGGACTTTTCCGCCATGTCCAACCTGCCGGCATCCTTCCGGTTGAAACTGGCGAAGGAATATACTCCCGGCCGTTCCACGATAATCACCCGACAGCATAGTGCTGACGGCACTGTTAAACTGCTGCTGGAAATGGCTGATGGCGCCCAGGTGGAAACTGTCGGACTGCCCTATTCGGAACGCCGGTCCTGTTGTGTGTCCACACAGGCAGGATGTCCCGTTGGTTGTGCCTTTTGCGCCACCGGCCTTAGCGGATTCCAGCGAAATCTAAGTGCCGGGGAGATTGTTGACCAGGTTTTAGCGGTCAATACATCCTTCTCCGAATCTCCGGTAAACCCAAATCAGACCGTGGATCACGTTACCTTCATGGGTATGGGTGAGCCCTTGTTGAATTACGAAGCTGTCGTTAAAGCCCTGCGCCTGCTCAGCCAGGAAATGGGTATCAGCGCCCGACACCTGACCATCAGCACTATCGGGCACGTTGCCGGTATCCGGCGACTGGCACAGGAAGAATTACCGGTTACCCTCGCCGTTTCCCTGCATGCCGCGGACGACGATTTGCGCCGGCAGCTGATTCCCGGTTGGAAACACAATCTGGCAGAAATCATCAGCGCCGCTCAGGAATACCTGGTTGCTACCGGCCGCCGCCTGACGTTTGAATACTGTCTGCTGGCTGGTGTTAATGACCGCCCGGACGATGCTCTCCAACTGGCAAAACTGTTGAAGGGCTTGAATTGCCACGTCAATCTGATTCCTTTTAACCCCGTGGATGATATTCCCTTCAAATCTTCACCGGCGATTCACGTCAGGGCTTTTCAACACCTGTTGGAAAATCACGGCATCGCCGTCACGGCGCGTCTCCGCCGGGGCGCTGATATTGACGCCGCCTGCGGTCAGTTACGCCGCCGTCAGGCTTAAAAGCGGTTTCGTCGTCTCCTGTTTGCCAACGCATTTACCCTCAGTTACAATTACCCCCGGCTGAATAAATTTAACATTCTTGACGAGAGGTTGCCATGTCGGAAAAAGATGATCTCCAGGCCAAAGGCGAAATGTCAGTCAATGCCGCCAAAGAGGCGATGAAAGAGGCCAGTGACATCGCCCGCACCGCCCGCACCATTGTGGATAATGCCGAACGGCAGGCCCAGGAAGCCGTTAAGCAAGCGGATAAAGCGGTGAAAGCCGCCGGCGACGCCGCTCGTAATTATGCCAAAAACTACGACAAGGCTATCAGCCTGGCGGAAGAGGCCGCCCAAAAATCACAGGACGCGAACGAAAAAGGCTCTCGTGCTTTTGAAGAGGCCCTCCGCAAAGCCGAAAATGCCATTGCTGCCGCCGGGACCGGTGCTGACGAACTCAACCGCGCCTACCGGGATGCCTCTAAAAAAGCCGAAACCACGGTCAAAGAGTTAAAGGATGAAATAGCTGCCGCCAACCGGGAGGCGCAACAGGCTTTGAAGGAGGCTCAAGCAGCCGCGAAAACCATCGCCGAGGAATCATCGCGTGCCCTGGCTACGTCCAAAGAAGCTATGGCCGCGGCTGAAAATGCCCGGACTGACGCCCAAGAGAACGCCCAGGAAGCCACTGAGGCGGTTGCCAGAACCCAAGAAAAGGTTGCCAGCGTGATTGCCCAGGCACAACGAGATGTAGCATCTCTGGTTGCCGAGGCCCGCAAAAATACCGATACCATCGCTGAACAGACTCGCAGTTTTACCGATACCACCGTCACCAGGACCAAACAGGCGCTGGACGATGCCGCATCTGAAGCTGCCAAAGCTGTCGCCACCGCGGAACAGCAGGCGTCGGAGGCTGTGCAGCAGGCCGAGGCGATTGCCCGTCAGATTCATGAATCAGCCTCCTCCTACACCGCCGCTTACGATAAGGCGGTAAAAACCGCCAACGATGCGGCCGCTGAAGCCAAAGCTGCCGGAGAAAAGGCCGTCAGTATTTCCCAGCAGGCTGCCGAATTAGCCAAAACCGCCGGCGAGGCCGCCAAAGAAGCAGCAGAGCAGGCTTCCCGTTTATCGGTTGAGACTTCCAACAAGGCTATCAAAGCCGCTGAGACGGCATCCCAATCCAGCATTGAGGCCTCCCAGGCAGCTATCGCCAGAGCTGAAACAGCTACTGCCGCCGTCACCCAGGCTGCTGAAACCGCCAGGAATATGGCTGCTGATGCCGCCTCAAAGGCCGAACTGGCCGCGGCCGGTGTCGCCGGTGCGGAATTAGCTGCCACGGAGGCCAAAAAAGCTGCCGAAGTGGTAGAAGTTAAAACCCGGGATATTATCAAACGGGCCGAGACACTGGCCAAACAGACCGAAACCTCTATCGCTGGTTATTCCAAAAATTATGAAAAGGCCATCAAGACCGCCGAAGAAATCTCTTTGTCTGCTCAGGCAGCTGGGGAACGCGCCGCTGCGCTTTCTCAACAGGCTGTTCAACGGGCCGAAAGTGCCGGACATGAAGCCAGAGAAGCCTCGGAAAAGGCCACCAGAATGGCAATGGACGCCAGCGAGAATGCAGTCAAAAGCTCAGAACTGGCCAGTGAGAATTGCGTCAAACTGGCTGCCGAGGCTATCGCCAGGGCTGAAGAAGCCGGACGCTCTGCCCGGCAGGCCGCGGAAGCTGCGGGTAACAATGCCAGAGAAGCAGCCGCCAAAGCTGATGAAGCGGGCAAGGCTGCTGTCCAATCCGCCGAGGCCGCCCGTAAGACAGCCCAGGAAGCCATGGACCGGGTCTTCCGAATGACCGAAGATGCCAAACAGACGGTTTCTACCTGGATGGAAGAAACCAAATCACATATCCAGGCTATTGAGGAGCAAAGCCGAACGACCCGAGAGATGGCCGAAAATTCCGCCGCGGCTTCCCAGGCAACCATTGAACGTATGCAGGAACTCATTGAAGAGGCTAAACAAGCCAGTGAAGCTTCCACCAGGGCCGCCCGGGATGCTGTCAAAGCCGCTCGCCGCGCCGCCCAGGAGGCTGCCCGTTCCTGGATCAGCACTTTTCAGGAAATTGTCCAGAACGCGACGGATATCGGTAGCGGGACTAAATGGCTGATTGCTGAAACTGCTGATGAACTTAAAAAACCCGCCTCTGAAATAGCAGCCAAACCCCGTCGTCCGTCGCCACTGGCCGAACCCCAGCCGGAACCAGCTCCAACAGCAAAAGCAGCCCCCGAAGAGGAGGCGCCCCCGCCGCCGCGTGAGACCATGAAAAGCCGGATGGAGATGCTGGAGCAGATGTTTAAAGAGGCCAAAAATCTGCCGCCGGAACCCCCGGAAGACAAGTAGTAACCGTTGAAAAAACACTAAAAGGGGCTGGCGTTTAACGCCAGCCCCTTTTTATTGCCTGCGAAAACTACAAAAGTGAAGGAATATCCTTGAAGGAGTCTTCCACACCGCGGAAACCATACTCCAGACCGGACTGACGGCGACGGGAATTGTTAATATAGCTGATGGTCTTGCTGAAGTAATCCATCACCCGGCTGGAATTAACCAGTTCGGACAGCACCACGGTAACGTCAAGCGTCTTGTCGCCGCGCGGATAATCGCCGGTACGGATGGTGGCCTCAGTGGCCATCCCTTTCAGAGCGCCGGACATCTCATTGATCAGGTCCATGCTCATATCCGCCTGAGCGGCGGTCAGCAGATACAGACCCCGCTTGGCATCAGTCGGGTTGCACCGCAATGACAAGTCGGCCAGCGCAGCGTTTATCGCCTCAGCGCCTTTCCGGACTTCACTGCTTTGTTCCCGGAAATCAGCATTTCGGCTAAAACGCAGATTCGGCGTCTTGGCCTGTCCGAAGCCGATAACCGTCCAACCGGACAGCGTTTGAATGATATCACCACCGTCCATTACTTTAGAACCGATATACTTGGAATTCTTTTCTTCTCCGGCACATAATAAATTATAAAACGGTTTGACCATGTGATAGTTAATCTTATCCAGATTCGCTCTTAGTGAGTGGCTGGCTTTAATAAACCGCTGGTTGTCCACCAGGAATATCGCGTCGGCCACCAGATAGCAGGATTTCAGGCAGATACCGACATTGAAAACCGAGCGTTCCTCAGTCGCCTCTTCGTAGGCGAAGGGCAAAACCAGCATGTTATATACCGGCTTTTCCGGAAATCTTTCCTTAATCTGCTGAGACAGCACCGAAATGGAACCGGAACCGGTACCACCGGCGGCGCCGGCGATCAGCAGAAAGGCGTCGGTTTCCCCAAAATTAGGGGTGTTTTTGATTGCCTCAATCAGTTTATCGCCGTCGTCACGAGCAATTTCAGCTCCCATCTCGTTGATCTTACCAACACCGTGACCGGACGTCTTTTGAGAACCGATGAGAATCCGGTGCTGGTAATCAGCCCGGATATGCTCCAACCCGGAAAGATCGGCCACGTCCGAATTTACTGCGACCACATTGGTGGCGATATCCACACCCCGACGCACATGGGCAACCCGGTTTAATTTAGAAAACTGGTCGGCAATACGACCGCCGCACTGCCCGCAGCCCACAACCATTAATTTCATATTATTCCCTCGCCTTATTGAAGCTTTTTATTCGTGTATTGACGCGATTTTAACACAAACTGCGGAGCAGTGGAAACTGCTTCGGTGAGACTCATCACAAGCTGAATAATCCGGGTGATTGCAAAATCCGGCTCAGGTGTTATAATTTGCCAAAACTGGGGAATTGGCGGCCAATGTTTTCCACCGGCATTATTCAACAGGCATGGATCAGGTCTTCGGGTAGATGTGAGTGCGCTCGGGGCACCCACCAGCACTTCGGACGCTGTAATCGTCCGCTGGTCTGGGAACGGCGGGCTGAAAGTGGGCCCGGTGGCTGGGTCGCGGCCAGCAAGAGCGGTAAATTCACCAAGAGCGTTGATGATTGCGAAGTTATCTGCTGGTTTTGCAACAACTCCGGGTGATACCCCTTTCAACTTTTATTCCAATTCACGCGCGAGGCACTTTATGACCCTCTCTGTTGAATACTTTCTGTCCAGTCTTATCGCCACAGTTGCGGTTATTCAACTGGCCGCCATCAGAAGTGGTCTTCTCGGCTTGCTATTCAGTCAAAATCGGCTGTTCAATAGCATCACCTCCATCGTTGCTCTGGTAATACCGGCAGTGCTGTTTTTTACCTGGAATGCCCGGAATCCGACCGGAATTATTGAAGGCGCCCAACAGGCCGGACTATTCAGTCTGGCTGTTTTGTCAGCCGGGTCATTTACATTTATCATGTCGTCCCTGGTGAATCACCCTAAGTTCACTCCCCCGGTTGGCACCATAGTCAACGGGATTGAATCCCTAAAGCAGATGACCTTCTTCCAGGCGATCAGGATACGATATTGGAGAACCTGATTCATTTTGACCAGGCGGTGGTACAGGCCATCAATTCCCTGGTCGGATATATCCGAATTTTGGACGAATTGTTTAAGGGATTGGCTAATGATTATTTTCTGTTGATCAGCACCAACTTGGGATTGGTTTTTCTTTGGTTGTCCGCTTCTGAGCCACGGCAACGTCTGACCAACCAGAAACTGACTCTTCAAGCCATGGCTGCACTGGGTATCGGGACCGGACTGGTCAGTTTACTAAATCTGGTTATCTTCCGGCCCCGCCCTTTTGACGAGCTGCCGATAAACGTGTTGCTGTATCAACCGACTGACTCTTCTTTTCCGGCTAATTCAGCGGCTATTCTGTTCGCTGTTGCTGCTGCGGTCTGGTTAGGAAACCGCAAAGCAGGAAATTTCTTTTTCCTGATCGCAGGAGTACATTCATTCGCCAGAATATATGCCGGGATGTATTACCCTCTGGATATTATCAGTGGCGCCGGCATCGGCATTTTAGCTGCTCTGGCAACACGATGGCTTTTTCATTTGCTGTCATTTTTTATCAACTGGTTGTTAGCAGTGCTGCGGCAGGTCTTTCTGGTTTGAGATTTTGACTATTCTGACAAATCATACTACTTGCGCCTGCCAAGGTCGCATGTTATCATCAAACCGTGGTTGAGACGCTACCACCAACCCAAACGGAGGTCGTAAATGGGCATTGAATGGTATCGGGATCTGGTTATCATTATCGCCGGAGTCCTCATTATCTTAATCAGCTTTGTTGTCTTATTGTTGGTGATTTCTATTTATAAAAAAACCAACCGGATTTATGACCGTTCGCAAAACATCTTAAAATCCCTTGAGAACACCTCAGGCGCTATTGAAGGGTTTACCCAATACGCCACCAGGGAGCTGGTCAGACCAATAATTGAAATCGCCGCCTTGTTTCAGGGTCTCAAAACTGGATTTGATAGTTTTTTCAGAAGGAGAAAATAGATTATGAGCAACGATTCCGGCAACTTCGCATTAGGGTTGATTTTGGGCACCGCCATCGGCATTGGTATCGGATTGCTTTACGCTCCTCACCCGGGCGACGAAACCCGGGCTATCTTACGAGATAAAGCAGTTGAATTCGGTGACCGGGCTGATGAATTCGCAGACCGGGTTAAAGAGGGGGCGGCTATCGCCAAGAACAACCTGGAATCACGGCTCTCAGAAGCCGAATAATCCCGCCGCTGAAAAACCAGTCTCTCCCGGCGTCAGCGCCGGATATCGGAGAGACTGTGTTTTTTAACCCGTTCGCGGCCAAAAGGTAGCAGTATGCAATTGCAGCACATCATCAGCCGGCATTGGCGAATGATTGTTTTTCTGGTTGTCCTAAGTGTATTCTCCGTACTCATTTACAGCCTGAGAAGCGTATTGTTGCCGTTTATGCTGGGGCTGCTGGCGGCTTATATCCTCCACCCGCTAATCCTGTTGATGGAAAAACACATTTCCCTGCCCGGCCGATTAAATCGTTACCAGCGTCTTATCTTCGTGACCTTCGTTTTGCTTGTCCTGCTGGCCTTAATCATAGCGGTTGCCAGCTATATGCTGGCTACGTTGTTTAATACTGTAACCGAACTCTCTAACAATACTTCTCAGATTTTTACCGCGGTAACCAACTACTTTTCTAATCTTCTGGAAAGTATCCGGACCCAGTTCCCACCCGATGTTCAGGCCAGTATTGATGAATTTGTGGCAGATGCCGGCAAGGAAATCGCTAATGCCGCTCAAGGGTTTTTCTCCCGCAGCGTGACTGTTATCCCCACCACCATCGGTTTCATCTTTGGTTTCGCTGCCCTGCCGATGTTTCTATTTTACATGCTCAAAGACTGGGAGAAACTGCGCGATGCGATGTACCGTGGTTTGCCGGGGCTGGCGGCGGTACACACTCGGAATATTCTGAATATCATCTCGGGCGTATTAGGCCGTTACCTCAGAGCCCAAATACTTCTGGGCAGCATCGTCGGCAGTGTTACCTTTATCGGCCTTTTGCTATTAAACGTCAACTTTGGTCTGGCGCTGCTTCTGGCAATCGTCGCCGGATTATTTGAAATGGTGCCAACCATCGGTCCGTGGATTAGCGGGATTTTCGCGATATTCATTATCCTTGCCACCTATCCCGACCTGATTTTATGGGTAATAATACTATTTCTTCTTATTCAGGGCCTGGAGAACAACTTGCTGGTGCCTCGGGTTCAGGGACAGCTATTACATATTCATCCGGCTATCGCCCTGCTGCTCCTGGTACTCGGGGCGTATCTGGCGGGAATTTGGGGCGTTTTATTGGCAGTCCCACTGGCAGCAACATTAGTCAAAATTTTCCAGTACACCGATGACCTCGCCCGGATGGAAGACAACCGGCCCCTTTTACATTATGACAGCACAACTTTTGAGAAATAGAATCAACCGGATTAAAGATCGGTTTTTATCCGTCAGGCAGTTTCGTGTCATCGTCGGCACTATTGAAGCTCTCGGCCGTGACGATGCCTCACATCTGGCAGCCGGAGTGGCTTATTTTGCCGTTCTTTCGCTGTTTCCCCTGCTATTGGGATTCATATCCATCGCTGGTATTTTTCTGCCTTCGGAAACAGTTCAGCAAGCCATTTTTGAATTCATGGAACAGAACCTGCCTATCGCCTCAGAGGTTATCGTAGAAAATATTGACAGTATCATTGCTTCAAGGGGTGTCATCGGAGTCGTGAGTTTGCTGGCTTTGTTCTGGACAAGTTCCAACATGTTCACCGCCATCGCTGTAGCGCTGAATCGCAGTTGCGGCATATGCGAACGACACCCTTTTTACCTGAGAAAGCCAAGGGATATCGCTTTGTCTCTGAGTGCCGGGTTTCTATTCCTCTTTTCGGGGGTGCTACCTACGGTGATCAGCCTGATTCCGTCGGTCAAATTGCCCTTGTTCGGCGATACAGCCAGCCTTATCCTTACCCTGACAGGTGCCGGGTTGTCCTTACTGGTATTTCTGGTGCTTTACAGCTTCCTGCCCACCCACCGCAATCTTTGGCGTTTTATCTGGCCTGGCGCCTTGCTGGGCACACTATTATTTGAATTATTGCGATACGGATTTATTGTTTTTCTATCTAACTTCAGTAATTTCCAGCTCGTTTACGGAACAATCGGTTCCGCAATCGCATTAATGATGTGGATATATCTGTCAGCATTTATCCTGCTGATCGGCGCAGAATTCAACGGACAGCTGAAAAGATTAGCAGAAGGCACTTTGAACCTGGACGCAGATAAACCTATTTGATATTACGGCAACCGGCTTCGGTTACCTCATAGCCCCAAGTAATGGCACCCCGGGCACAGATGTACTCGCACTTACGGCAATCCAGACAATCACAACTGCGGTCATGGGTAATTCCGCTGTCCGTCAACATCAAACCGTCCCGATTACAGGCAGCCAGACAAAGCATGCATCCGTCACATCGGGCATTGTCAACAAAAATATACACCATCTTAGTAATGGTACCCGGACTTATGATAGATGTCTGTGATATATGTCATCGTCAGGCCGCCATTTTCTCCAGAACGTCCCGCTTCAATATAATGATATGTTGACGTTCAATTCTGAGTATTCCGTCATCTTCCATGCTCTTTAGTGCTCTGGCTACCACTTCGCGCGCGGTTCCAGCCATAGATGCCATATCACGTTGAGTGAGTTTAACCGAGCCTGAGTGGGGTAGCTGCTCCAGTAGTAATTTCGCCAGACGACCCGCTACCGGCCTAAAGGAGAGGTCAGACACCAGGTCACCTAACTCCCGGATTCGCTGGCCCAAAGCGCGGATAATATTCGCCGCCAACGCACCATAACTACAGGAACGGGATAACAACTCAGGACCGCTGAGCCGGTAAAGTATCACCGGGGTCAATGCCTGGGCGCCCGCCGGTGATAAACGTCCGTCAAAGGCCGCAACATCATTAAAGCTGTCACCTGGTCGGGCCAGGGAGAGAATTTGCTCCTTGCCATCCGCCGATGTTCCAAAAACTTTAACCGCCCCACTGGCAGTGAGGTAAAGGTAATGATTATCATCACCTTCAGTAAAGATAAAATGGTCCCGGTCAAAGTGCTCCTCACGCATCATCTCTTCAACGCGTAACAGGTTTTCCTCCGATAAGCCCGCAAAATACGGACTTTTCATCAACAGTTCCCGTCGTCCGATAACCGGTAGAGCAATCTTGTTCTTGGGAATAGTCGTATTTGACATTGCCATTGATTATAAGAGAGCTGAGGTTTGAGAGCAAACAGCGCGGAGAATTACCCAGGCCGGTCAGTGCCGCACCCTTACATGGACTTGACGTCGCACCTCGTCTCCATTAGCATTAAACCTCAATGAAGAACTCCAAACTACATCTCAGCATTATTATCCCGACATACAATGAAGTGGCTAACATCCACCCCCTTTTGGAACGCATTCATATCGCCTTGAAAAGCTACCCTTACGATGTTTTGATCGTTGACGACAATAGTCCTGACGGCACCGCGGCTGAAGTCGGCCGACTTGCCGCCGATTTCCCGGTAACTGTCGTGGTCCGAACCGACAAAAGAGGATTGGCTTCCGCCGTGGTTGATGGTTTTTCGCTAGCCCAGGGTCAACTGCTGGCGGTTATGGACGCCGACCTGCAGCACCCGCCGGAAGTCATGGCTGATTTGCTAACTGCCTGCCAAAATGGGGCAGACCTGACTATCGCAAGCCGATATATTCCGGGCGGCAGTGTCGGTAACTGGTCGGCGTTTCGACGTTTCATTTCCTCCGGAGCCGGCTGGTTGGCGCATTTGTTGTTGCCGCAGACCCGCTCCGTCAAGGACCCCATGAGCGGTTGCTTTCTGTTCCGCCGGGAAATACTCCAAGGTACCAGTCTTAGTCCAGTAGGTTATAAGATCCTACTGGAGATACTGTGTCTGTCCAATACCCAACAAATCAAGGAAGTGCCATACCGTTTTGAGAACCGGCGTGCCGGTCAGACCAAACTCTCATTACTGACCCAGGGTGACTATCTTCGCCACCTGTTCAGCCTGATGCGCCGTTCGGGGGAACATAAGCGGATTATTATATTTATTGCGGTCGGCGCCAGCGGCTCAATTGTCAATTTGTCCATCCTCGCTCTACTGACTGAAAACGGACTATTACCCTATCTGGCCTCGGGTGCGGTCGCCTTTGAAACTGCGGTTATCTGGAATTTTATACTGAATGACCGATTCACCTTCAAAGGCCGCGTCACAACTGGCTCAAATTATATCGGACGCCTGGCACGTTTCAACCTGGTCAGTCTGGGCGGGTTGGTTATCTACCTGGGGATACTGGGATTACTGACCGAAACTACCGGATTTCACTATATTATTTCGGCGGCAATCGGTATCATTGCTGCCTTTGGCTGGAACTTTCTGTCTAACAGCTGGTGGACCTGGCGCTAAATTAGCGGCAGATACATTTCACGAGTGTATTCCTTCATCATTCTGGCGGCTGCAAAATGCGGCAGTACGGTACTGACGGATTCCTTCACAACCGCCATCCACTTTAACGGAATATCCTCCAAATTTCGGTCATAATACTTCGGTACCACAAGTTCTTTAAGGACATACAAAAGAGCACCGGCATCCAGTGCGTCTTCTTCATCAACGCTTTCGGGCTTGGAGATATCTCCTATCGCCCAGCCGTTTTTCCCATTGAATCCTTCGTGCCACCAGCCATCCCGGACTGATAAATTCGGCACCCCGTTGACCGCAGCTTTCATCCCCGAGGTACCGGAAGCTTCCAACCAGCGCCGGGGGCTATTTAACCAGACATCTACGCCCTGAACCAGATAATGGGCCAGGTGAAGATCATAATCTTCAACGAAACAGAGGCGTCCTTCAAAATCATTCTCTTTGGCTTGAGTATAAACCCGATGTATCAATTCCTTGGCCATGGAGTCCGCTGGATGAGATTTGCCGGCAAAAATAAATTGGACCGGGCGCTGGGAATCACGAATCAACTCCTTGAGCTGTTCAAGATCACGAAACAACAAGGTCGGTCGCTTATATTCAACGAAACGCCTGACGAAACCAACCGTAAGTACCTCCGGATCCAGCATAGCCCCCATGGCTGCCAGTCTGGGGGCGGAATCAACACCGGCCTTCCAATCGCGACGCACCCTTTCCCGGATATAATGCAGTAATCTTTGTTTACGCCCTTGATGCGTATGCCACAATTCTTCATCAGGTATCAACGGAACCCGCGACTCCCATAACCCTGCGTCATCCTGTCGCCGATACCATTCCTTATCAACATATTCCTCATATAGACGGGCGATCTCAGGTGCCACCCAGGTGGGGATATGCACCCCATTGGTAATATGCCTGATTGGTACTTCAGCTGCGGTCCGACCCGGATACAGGCTTCGCCACATGTTTCGGCTGACTTCGCCGTGAACCTGACTGACACCATTCGCGCTGGCTGCCAATTTTAATCCCAGCACAGTCATGTTGAAATCCTGTCCGCCGGGAACCTGTCCCAATGATATTAATTCTTCGCGGGTTATTCCGAGTTTATTCCACAACCATGAGAAGTAGCGATCAATCAAGCCAAGTTCAAAAACATCATGCCCGGCAGGAACAGGCGTATGAGTCGTAAACACCGAGCACCGCCGCACCAACTCTTCGGCTTCAATCCTGGAGTGCCCCGCTGTCATATATTCTTTCAACCGCGCAATCAGTAAAAAGGCTGTATGGCCTTCGTTACAGTGCCATACAGCAGGTTCAATCCCCAATGCCCGCAACAGCATGACACCGCCGAAACCCAACAGATATTCCTGCTGCAAGCGCATCTCTTTACCCGGGCTGTAAAGCCGGGCTGAAAGTCCCCGGTCCTCCAAATCATTTTCCGGCACATTGGTATCCAGAAGATAAAGCTTACTGCTGCCCGCCAGTACCTGCCAGGCAGCCACATAAACCTGCCTATCGCCGACCGAAAGATTCAACAATAAACGCTGGCCGTCCGCCGTACAAACACGGCTGATTGGGGCACGTTCAAAATCAAGCAAAAGATAATCTTCGGTCTGCCACCCGTCTTCACTGATACGTTGATGAAAATAGCCTTCGGGATACATGAATCCCACTCCGACAAAGGGGATTCCCAGATCTGAAGCTTCTTTGCAGGTGTCCCCCGCCAGAACGCCCAACCCTCCGGCGTAGATCGGCAAAGAGTTATGAACTGCGAACTCCATGGAAAAATAGGCCACCGGCCTGCTCAATGATGTTTTGGCTTCCCGGGCTAACCAGGCATCGCTGCCGCTGATTTCAGCCCCGAATGATGCAATTACGTCATCGTAAATTTCTAAAAACTCAGGATCTGTGGCCAAAATTTCCAGCCGTCCCGGATTTATATCATACAGCATTTTTACTGGATTATGACCCGTTACCTGCCACAACCGCCGGTCAATTTTATTAAACATATCCCTTGCGTCACGATGCCAGCTCCACCACAAATTGGCTGATAAATCAGCCAATTGATTAATTCTAACAGGCAACTTTGATTTAAGATGTTGAACTTCCAATTCTAAACGCCTCCCCGGCAACCAGACCGAACCTAACAGCCTACCATTATATCGGCTGCCGATGGCAAGTCAAGTAAGCAACAAGTATAATTATTTTATTAAATATCGGTAAGAGACAGCTATGAAATCAGAGGCTCATGGACAATAACACCAGTCATTCAAGTTCATTGGACAACGGTATCACTTCACTGGCTAACGAATGCGGCATCCTGCCCGGTTATTTGGATATGACGGGACAGACCGTTGTTCCCAGTGCGGATTCCGTGCTGGCGCTGGCCCGGTCAATGGACGTGCAAGTAAACGATATTTCCGAAGCCTCAGGAGCAGCCGAAAAACTTAAGGAAAATCGCTGCCGGAGAGTGATTGAGCCGGTACTCACCGCCTGGTCTGGGCAACTGAATTTCCTTACGGTAAAAACAACCTCAGTTGAAGGCTCCATAAATGCCTGTTTAACATTGGAAAACGGTGAAGTCAGACGTTACGTTTGGAACGACGTCAATCAGTTCTGCAAATCATCAGGCCAATCCGCGGATTATCTTAAGCTTGAGTTGCCTTTCACGGAGGTATTACCGTGGGGCTATCACCAAATGTGCCTTGACATTGGAGGCACGAATACGGCCAGTCTGATCATTTCAGCTCCTTTCGACGCCTTCACTTATAACGAAACCCAAAAACCCTGGGGATTGTTTTGTCCATTATATGCATTGCGTTCCAGTATAAATTGGGGCATTGGCGACCTCGGTGATTTACGCCGTCTGACCCGGTTCTGTTCAGACTTAGGAGGCGAAATAATCGCGCTCTTGCCGTTGTTACCGGTATTCCTTAGAGAACACTTTAATCCCAGCCCCTATTCACCGGTAAGCCGTGAATTCTGGAATGAGCTATATATTGAGCCTGCAATAATCCCTGAATTATCCGACTGCCCGGAAGCGGTATCATTATTACACTCCGTTGATTTTCAACAAAAGCTGAGTTATTCAAGAAGCACCAAAACCGTCGATTACCACCTGGTCGGTGAACTCAAGCGATCATTGCTGGAAATACTCGCAGAAGATTTTTTTCACCTGCGTCCGGAACCTCGCTGGACACAATTCACAGACCACGTTGCTGCCAATCCCGATATGGAGCTCTACGCCCGCTTCCGCGCTTTCTCAGAAGAACACCGCACTCCGTGGCCGGATTGGCCCCAAAGACAGCAATCAGGCTTAATTGAGGAAACAGATTGCTGCCCCGAAACACTGAATTATTACCGCTACAGCCAGTTTGTTATTCAAACTCAACTGGCAGACACCATTACGACAATTCACCAGACGGGTCAGGCGCTATATCTTGACCTGCCGTTAGGAGTCCATCCGGATGGATTTGATGCCTGGCGGGATCAAACAGAGTACCTACCGAACGTATCGGTTGGCGCACCCCCCGATCCGGCTTTCCCCAGCGGACAGGACTGGGGATTCAAACCACCTCACCCGATTCGGCAACGGGAAAACGGCTACCGTTCTTTTATCAAAGCTTTGCGCCACCATCTGAAATTTTCCGGCGCTTTGAGACTTGACCACATCATGGGTTTGCATCGGCTGTTTTGTATCCCATCAGGTAAAGCACCTTCGGAAGGAGTGTATCTTAGATATAATGCCGAAGAGATTTATGCTATTCTGTGTTTGGAGAGTCGGCGGCACAATACCGTTATAATCGGCGAAGATTTAGGCTTGGTGCCGCCCGAGGTCAGACCGATGATGGACCATCACCGCATTCACCGGAGTTATATCGCCCAGTATGAAATAGTCGGAGGCGCCGAAAACACTGTTCCGGCCTCGCCGCGATTTTCGGCAGCCGCTTTGAACACCCATGATCTGCCTCCATTTGCGGCCTTTTGGAATTCAGAAGATATACCGGAACGTTTGGCACTCGGCGTCCTGACACCAGAACGAGCTGAAGTTGAAACAGCCCTTCGTCTCAACGGCAAAAACAGACTCCTAAAGGAGCTTGCAGCCAGTGGTTTGGCGACTGACCTGGAGGGAGTGCCGGCGGGTCGTATCGGCAAAGCGGTTATGGAAATATTAGCTCAAAGCCCCGCGCCGTTGCTCCTGATTAACCTGGCCGATCTCTGGGACGAGCATCAATCCCAAAATATCCCGGGTACCACCGACCAGCGGGCTAATTGGAGAATTAAAACCGCCCTCTCCCTGGAAAAGTTGGAACAAAATGCCGGTATCAGAAGTTTCCTGATGAAAATAAACGAAATGCGGAAGTCTAACTAAATGCCTCACAAGCATAGCCTGGTTTATTATGATTTTACTCTGTTGAGTGACACCGACCTTCATCTCTTCAATGAAGGAACCCATTATCAACTTTACAACAAATTGGGCGCCCACACGACGGTAAGACTTGGCGAACCAGGATGTTTTTTTGCCGTCTGGGCGCCAGATGCCACTGAAGTCTCGGTCATCGGCGATTTCAACCAATGGAACCCTGATAGCCATCGGCTGCAACCACGGGGCGATTCCGGTATCTGGGAAGGTTTCATTCCGGCAGCTGCCGGCACCCTTTATAAGTACCAGATTACTTCCCGCCATAACAAACTCCCCCTTATCAAAGCCGACCCTGTGGCCTTCGCCGCTGAATCACCGCCCGGAACCGCGTCCCGAGTCTGGGATTTTGGTTATCAATGGCAAGACCATGATTGGATGAGTTGCCGCGGCACCAAAAACGGATTGAATTCCCCGATCAGCATCTACGAGGTCCACCTGGGTTCCTGGCGTCGCCGACAAGACGGCAGCTTCCTCAGTTATAGAGAAATAGGGCCGCTACTCACAGATTATGTTAAATCAAATAATTTCAGTCATGTAGAATTTATGCCGTTGATGGAGCACCCTTTCTATGGTTCATGGGGCTACCAGATCAGCGGCTATTTTGCGCCTACCGCCCGTTACGGTAATCCTGATGATTTGATGTATCTGATTGACTATCTGCACCGCAGTGGTGTCGGCGTGATTCTGGATTGGGTTCCATCTCATTTTCCAAATGATAGCCACGGATTAGCTGGTTTTGACGGTACCCATCTTTATGAGCACGCCGACCGACGTCAGGGTTTCCACCCGGAATGGAAATCCTGTATTTTTAATTACGGCCGTCACGAGGTCCAGGCGTTTCTAATCTCCAATGCCCTGTTCTGGCTGGATATCTATCACGCGGACGGACTGCGGGTCGACGGAGTAGCCTCCATGCTATATCTGGACTATGCCCGCCAACCCAGCCAGTGGGAGCCCAATAAATACGGCGGTCGGGAGAACCTGGCGGCGGTGGATTTCATAAAAAAGTTAAATACTGAGATTTATCGTCGTTTCCCGGATACTCACAGTATCGCCGAAGAATCCACCGCCTGGCCGATGGTTTCTCGTCCGGTACACCTGGGTGGATTGGGCTTTGGATTCAAATGGGACATGGGTTGGATGCACGATACGCTCAGTTATTTTAACCAGGACCCGATTAACCGCGGGTATCATCATGGTAAGTTGACCTTCCGTGGGCTGTATGCCTTCAGCGAAAACTACGTCCTGCCCCTCTCACACGATGAAGTTGTCCACGGAAAAGCATCCCTGCTGGCAAAAATGCCGGGAGATGATTGGCAAAAATTTGCCAATCTGCGATTGTTATTTACTTACATGTTCGCCGCCCCAGGCAAGAAATTGTTATTCATGGGCGGCGAATTCGGGCAATGGCACGAGTGGCAACACGATGAAGAGCTGAATTGGGGTCTCCTGGATTTTGCCCGGCATCATCAGCTGCTCAAACTGGTTGCCGAATTAAACCGCCTGTATTCCGAGTACCCAGCCCTTTATCAGCTGGATACGGCACCCGAAGGCTTTAAGTGGCTGGTTCCTGACGACTCCGTTTCCAGTGTCATCATCTTCATGCGCCTGGGCCAAGCCTCAGAGAATCCATTAATCGTCGCTCTAAACATGACTCCGGTAACCCGCCAGGGTTATCGGGCAACGTTGCCGGAGGCGGGTCGCTGGCAAGTCATCTTTTCCAGCGACGCTGTCTGCTACGGAGGTTCAGGAATGCCGGTTCCAGAAATATTTAATACCTTCCCTGAACATGAAACCCAGATTCTTTCCCTTGATTTACCGCCCTTGGGAGGCCTTATACTGGCCCCGGTAACATCGGATTGATATGAACGAAAGATACTTATGCATCCACGGCCATTTTTATCAGCCGCCACGGGAAAATCCATGGCTGGAAACGATAGAAACTGAGGAGTCCGCCGCCCCGTATCACAATTGGAATGAACGCATTACCGATGAATGTTACGCCGCAAATCTAAATGCCCGAATACTAGACAATCAGGGGCGTATTATCCGCATCGTCAATAATTACACCGACTTGAGTTTCAATTTCGGGCCTACCCTGCTGTCATGGATGCAAACAAACCATCCCAGGCTATATTCCGGTTTGACCAAGCCAAGTCTATCCAACAACCACCCGGGAAATCCGATCGCTCAGCCTTATAACCACCAGATTATGCCGCTGGCTGACCACCGTGATAAGCGCACACAGGTGATATGGGGGATTGCTGACTTTCGTCACCGGTTTGGTCATCACCCAGAAGGAATGTGGTTGCCGGAAACAGCAGTTGACTTAAAGACATTGGAAATCATGGCCTCGCAAGGTATTAAATACACCATTCTCGCTTCGCACCAGGCCGGCCGTTTCAAACCACCCGGCGGTGAGTGGCAAGAATTACCTGACGGTATCAATACCTCACGGTTATATCGTTGCGCTCTCCCTTCCGGAGGTCACATCAATATTGCCTTTTTCCACCCTCAGCTTTCACGGGATGTCGCTTTCGGAAATTTATTGCGGAATGGTGACAACTTCACTAACCGGATACTGGAGTCTTTCCAGTCAACCACAGATACCCCCGAACTTATCACCATTGCCACAGACGGTGAAACCTTCGGTCATCATCACCGTTTCGGAGAAATGGCTCTGGCTTACGCGGTGGACAAACTGAAACAAACCGGCATCCGGGTCACCAGTATCGCGGAGTATCTGGCTTTAAACCCTCCGGATCATGAGGTGGAAATACTGGAAAACACCTCCTGGAGTTGTGACCACGGCATTGAGCGCTGGCGTTCCGGTTGTTGTTGTTCTACTGGAAAACACCCTCTTTGGAACCAGCGTTGGCGTGCCCCGTTACGTCAAGCTATGGAACTGCTCCGAGATCGTCTAAACCCCCTATTTGAATCTGAAGCCGTAAAATTATTGTCCGACCCGTGGGCAGCCCGTGACGACTACTGCCGGGTCATCGTGAACCGCAGCTCCGAAAATATCGTGAATTTCTTCAATCAATGGGCCATCCGTCCTCTTTCCGCGGTTGAAACATCACAAGCGTTGAAACTGTTGGAACTCCAGCGAACGTTAATGGCATGCTTTACCAGTTGCGGCTGGTTCTTTGACGATATCGGCGGTCTGGAATCCATACTGGTACTCAGACAGGCCGGCCGGGCCTTGGAGTTGTCAAAAAACCTATTCGGCACATCCCCGGAAACTTCTTTTCTGACAATCCTTGAAACTGCCGTTTCCAATCGGCCGGAATGGGGCACCGGACGAGATATCTATCTGAGAAACGTCCCTCCGTTATTTGTCGGGTTAGAAAAAATCGCCGCCCATTTTGCCTTGACCAGTATTTTTGAAAATCCCGGGCCAACTACGAATATCTTTAACTTTAGAGTAGATAATACCGGCATCAGGTTTTATGGTGCTGGATCAGGCCGCGGTTCCGTGGGTGACGTCGTTATCACCTCACTAACGACGGGTGAGCGCCAACGGTTTGTGTTCACCGCATTCTTAACCGGAAATCTTCTTCAGGCTGGAATAAAAACCTTTACCACCGAAAATGATTATGATGCTTTGGCACAATATGCTGCCGATTTAGTCAAAAACAATTTTGGAATCAATCAGATTCAGAATTTTCTGACAACAGAGTTTCCAGGAAATACTTACCGTCCGGCCGATTTGTCACCGGATATGCAACGCCAAATCATCGGTAAACTTCTGGCCGATGCTTTGACCGACGCCGAAGAGTCATATCTGCAAATCTTCAATCGTACCCGTTCCGTGATGAAATCCGGCACTGACCTCGGCCTGAAAGCCCCGGCTCTTTTTACCGCCGCCGCGGAAAGAGCCCTCAACTCGAGGCTTGTAGCGGAGTTAAAAGGCCATAACATAAACATACCCGCACTAGAGTCGGTTCTTAATGAAATCTCATCATGGAAGCTCAATCTGGACCTGGTTCCCCTGACGGAAAGCCTGACCAGGTATTTAGAAAGATTACTGGTTGCCACACCGGATGAGCCCACGCTGGACAACTTCGTCGCCCTACTGGATATGTTTGAAAACCAGGGGGTTTTACCTGATGTCCAGCAATTACAGAATAGCCTCCATCAACTGCGGTTAGAAACCTACCCCCGGCTAAAGGACGACCCTGCGTCAGCCTCATGGGTGGCTGCTTTCCATCGTCTGGCGGCCCGATTGAATTATTTCGTTCATTGACGATTGAATTAAGACCTGCAGTGTAGTACCAAAGTACCCCCGCTTTTTAATTGCTTTTAAAATCGGGATTATGTTATCTTACGCTTAAGTTGAATCAATAATTCTACTGAGAGAAACCGCAGGAATATGAAAGAAGCCGGCCATAAACGCCTCAAGGTATTGATCGTTGAAGATGAAAAGGTCATCAGCGAAGTATGCCGCCGTACCTTGGAAAAAGCTTACGAAATCACCTTGACCCCCAATGGCCAGACGGCGATGGAACTCATCAACGCCCAGGCTTTTGATCTGGCTTTAATTGATATCCGGACACCGCTGATGAACGGCGAAGAACTGTATAATTGGATTACCAAACATCAGCCGTCTCTATTGCCGGGTATTATCTTCACCACTGGAGACGTCATTTCCCATAACACAGAGAACTTCCTCACCTCGGTGAACCAGCCGTATCTCCCCAAACCGTTTTCCCCTAAAGAATTAACAACAATTATTGAAAAAGTAGTATCTTCACTATGATAAATAACAATCACGGCAATGACATTATTCTGATAGTTGACGACGAGATGATCGTCCGCCGTCTGTTGCACCAAAAATTGGCCAATGAGGGTTACGAGTGTTTGGAAGCTTCGTCTGCGGACGAAGCGCTCAGCCTAATCAGAGATAATCCGGATATCGCACTGGTCATCTCGGATATGAAGATGCCCGGAAAAACCGGTATAGAACTTCTGGCGGAAATCAAGACGCATTATGCGGATATAGGCGTAATTATGGCAACCGCAGTCACCGAAACCGCTACAGCCATTGAATGCATGAAACAGGGCGCTTATGACTACCTGACAAAACCATTCAAACTTGATGAAGTAGTCTTTTCGGTCTGGCGGGCGTTGGAAAAACGACGATTGCAACTTGAAAACCGCGAATATCGCCGCAACCTAGAAGATAAAGTTGAGGTCCAGGCGGAAAAAATACGCTCCTCTTTCTTCAACTCCATCACCTCACTCGCCTACGCTTTGGATGCCAAAGACGGTTATACCGCCGGACATTCACAGCGGGTTTCGGAAATGGCTGTCGGTATCGCGATTGAAATGGGCTTGCCATCAACCCTGATTGAGCAAATCCGGCTGGCCGGGTTGGTTCATGACATTGGTAAAATCGGCATTGACGGCAACGTTTTGCACAAACCGGGGATTTTAACTCAGGAAGAACGTGACGAGATGGAAAAACACCCTGGTATTGGCGAACGAATTTTGAAGCCAGTCGTGGATGATGTGGAAATTCTGGCTATGGTGCGCAATCATCATGAACGCTGGGACGGTGCAGGCTATCCGGATAAACTGGCCGGCGAAAGCATTCCGCTGGGAGCCCGTATCATGGCTCTGGCGGACACCTTTGATGCCATGACCTCGGAAAGGCCTTACCGTGCTGCCAAGAGTGTTGATTTTGCCATGGATGAAATTCGCCGCTGTTCGGGAACACAATTTGATCTGGCGGTTGCCGAAGCCTTTTTTCAGGCCCGCCACGTTATAACTCAAGCCATGAGCACCGGCACCTGATATCATAGAGACCCATTTTCCACCAAACGGAATACCCGACCATCGCATCAAACCATCCTATAACGATTGTTTGATGCTGCCTTGAATCACTGTTCCGGGCACTTTTTTGGAAAATTTTGCTTGGAGCAACCGGGCGAAATCGTTATAATGTAAAAGCTAAACAAGATAGATTTCACTTGAAAGGTTTCGGATGAGCGATACTCTAGACAACCTGGCTGTAAACACCATTCGTTTTCTCGCTGCTGATATGGTCCAGAAAGCCAATTCGGGACATCCAGGAGCACCGATGGGCGCCGCAGCCCTGACTTACGCATTATGGCATCACTTTTTAAAACATAACCCGGCAGACCCAACATGGTTTGACCGTGATCGTTTTATTCTTTCCGCCGGCCATGCCTCCGCCCTGCTCTATTCAATGCTGCATCTGACCGGCTACGACTTGCCTATTGACGAGATAAAACAATTCCGACAATGGGATTCAAAAACACCCGGGCACCCGGAGCACGGGCTGACTCCCGGAGTGGAAATGACTACCGGCCCCTTGGGTCAGGGATTTAGCAGCGGCGTCGGCATGGCAATGGCCGAAACATGGCTGGCCGACCGCTTCAATCGCCCCGGATTTGACATCATTGACCATTATATTTATGCATTGGTATCTGACGGCGACCTGATGGAAGGCGTCACTTCTGAGACAGCATCACTGGCTGGCACATTGAAACTGAGTAAACTTATCTATTTGTATGATGACAATAATATTTCTATTGAAGGTGACACGGCCAACTATTTTAATGAGGACGTTGCCGGACGTTTTCGTGCTTATGGCTGGCACGTCATCGGCCCAGTAGACGGTCTTGATACGGACGCCGTTAGAAACGCCATCGCTGAAGCCCGGCTGAATACAGACAAACCCAAGCTGATAATCTGCCGTACAGTAATCGGTTATGGTGCCCCCCACAAGGCCGGCACCGGGAGTGCTCACGGCGAGCCATTGGGGGTGGAAGAATTGGCTGCCGCGAAGGAACACCTTGGTTGGCCGTTCTCTGAGTCATTCTATGTCCCGGATAAAGTTAAACAGCATATGTCGGCAACTGAGGCCGGACACGTCCGGCAAGCCGACTGGCAAAAACGACTGGATGCCTATACCGCCGCCTTCCCCGATGAAGCGGCCCAACTCCGAAGTTTTATCTCCGGGCAGTTGCCGGATGGCTGGACTGATGGACTTGATAGTCTTTTTAAATCAGCTGACAAACCGCTGGCCACCCGCGAGGCTTCCGGCAAGGTAATTAATTTCCTCGGTCGGAAAATTGAAAATCTGCTGGGCGGTTCCGGAGATCTGGCTCCATCCACCAAGACTGTTATGGATTTCAGTACTATCTTCAGCACCCAAAATCCGTCCGGTCGGAATCTGCAATTTGGTGTCCGAGAGCACGCCATGGGCGCTATCGCCAACGGACTAGCCCTCCATGGCGGCATAATTCCTTATGGCGCAACTTTCCTGGTATTTTACGACTATATGCGGCCGCCAGTGCGTCTGGCTGCCTTAATGGGACTTCAGGTTATTTTTGTCTTTACCCATGACTCCATTGGTCTGGGCGAAGACGGCCCCACCCATCAGCCAGTTGAGCAAACTTTAGGCCTACGTTCGGTTCCAAATCTGGTAACTTTTAGGCCGGCGGACGCCACTGAAACCGCCGTCGCCTGGCAGATGGCACTGGAGCGCCGTGACGGACCAACCGCTCTGGTGCTCACCAGACAGAAATTACCGATACTTGATAGAGGCTTGCTGGCACCGTTGTCCGCCGTCCGCCGCGGCGGCTATACCTTGTGGCAGTCCGCTAATGCACCGGAATTGATTATCATCGCTACCGGTTCCGAAGTCACTCCGGCGCTGGAAGCAGGTCAGGAGTTAGAGACCAAAGGTATCGGTGCCCGGGTTGTTTCTTTGCCGTCATGGGAACTCTTTGAATCCCAGCCAGAGTCATACCGTCGCGAAGTTATACCGCCGGAAATCCACCGGCGTATTACCGTTGAAGCCGGCCGCACTATCGGCTGGGAACGTTACGCTGGTGAAAAAGGCGTATGCATCGGCCTGGACCACTTCGGAGCCTCAGCACCCGCCGATATTCTCTTTGAAAAATTCGGTTTCTCGACAGCTGATATTGTCAAAGCAGCAATTAACCTGATGGATAGCTACAGTGAATAACGGACACCAGCTGGCGGTCGCTTCCGATCACGGCGGATTTGCCTTAAAACAGGCTTTGATGCCGCTGTTGCAACGTGAAGGTTACAAAATTCAGGATCTGGGAGCCCATGAATTCCTGCAAGACGACGACTATCCTGATTACGCCGAGAAATTGGCCAGAGAGGTAAATTCCGGCCGGGTGAAAAAAGGTATATTGATTTGCGGTTCGGGGGCTGGGGCCTGCATGGCCGCCAATAAGATTCCCGGCATCCGAGCATCTGTCTGCCATGACTCCTACTCCGCCCACCAGGCTGTTGAGCACGATGATATGAACGTTCTTTGTCTGGGTGCGCGAGTTATCGGATTGTCACTGGCTCAGGAACTCGCCGTTGCCTTTCTAAAGGCGACTTTTCGCGACGAACCACGTTACCGTCGCCGTCTGGATAAGATGATTGAGATTGAAAGACGGGCGTTACTTGACCACTAACCGCTAGAGACTGGCCGCGTCTAATATTCCTTGAAATTTAAGATAAGCTGCCGCCGGATCATCGGCACGAAAAATACCGCTGCCGACACAGATATCATTGACGCCACTGGCAGCCACTTCCAGAATATTGTCTTCCTTGATGCCGCCGTCAATACTTATGCTGATATCGGGAACCAGTGTTCGTAACTGCCCGACCTTATCCAGCACTTCAGGGATATATTCCGCCCCATAAAAACCGGGGTGAACCGACAACAACAGTACGCTGTCCAGCAACGGCAGTAATCCAGCCACCTGAGTTACCGTAGTTTCCGGATTGATTGCCATGCCAATACCTACGCCTTGCTCTCGAGCGGCTGTAATCACTCCGGTAGGATCATGAGTAGCTTCAAAATGAAAAATAATTCTTTGGGCGCCAGCAGATTTAAAACCGCTGATAAAATCTCCGGGCTCCATCACCATCAGATGAGCCTCCCACTCAAAAGGCATTTGAGTTGCCTTGACCTCCTGCCAGTTGATACTGTGGGAAGGCACAAATTCACCATCCATTATATCCACTTGCACCCAGTCAGCCACATCTTTAATCATATACGCCATGGTTTTAAGAGCAACCGAGTCATCGGTCAAAATTGCCGGGACGATCCTGATTTTTCCCAAAACTTCATCCTTAATTAAGTTAATTTCATTCGTTGCCACGAATGTCCAAGAGATCTTTATGCTATCAATTCTCAGTCGAGCGAACCAGAAGCATTGGCAATCTGGTCATGGCGCTCACCGTCGCCGCCACTGAACCAAAAACCCAGCGGTCAAAACCGGTCCGAGCATGGGTACCCATGGCGATAAGGTCGGCCTTTTCATCCTCGGCAGCCTTAAGAATACTTTCAGCTACCCCGCCGAAAACCACCTGGGTCTGTTTCTTAATACCATGTTGATCAAACTCTTCACTGATGCGTTCCAGATAACTGGAAGCCTGTTCACGGACTTCTTTCATCAAGATCAGTGCGTATTCTTCCCAGCTCGGTTTGGCCGATGCCGGCCGGTCCGAGGGAATATCCGGGAATGAGTTGACCGAAAGCAGAATGATTTCAGCGCCGGTTGCTCCGGCTAACTCCATCACATACGGCAATACGTCCTCGGACGTAATTGAACCGTCCAGAGGCAGGATAATGCGTTTGATTTTGGTATTAACTTCACCGGGTTTTATTAAAAGCAACGAACATTTTTTGGAAACTAGATTGTTCAGAACCTTGTCTTCCCGATTCAAGTCAGTGTGAGGCTGGCGACACGCCACCACCAGGTCAATTTTTTCTTTTGCTGCGTATCGTTTAAGACTCTCGCCCATTTCCCCTGGCTCGGTATGTACCCTGGTATTAACGCCGTCCGCATTTAACGACCTTGCTTGAACCTCTAAATAAACATTGTTGAGACGGCAAAGCCGTAAATCATCTTCGGGGCACACGCTGAACAAAACCAATTCGGTCCCGGGACCCGCCACTTCGCGAGCAAAAAGCAACGCCTGCTCAGCAGATTCAGAGCCATCAAGAGGTATGAGTATCCTGCTATATGTCATGCGGCCTCCGTGTCTAGAGTTGGTTATCATTTCAGATTATACCCCAATAAATCAGTCAGGCCAAAGCCTTTACCATTGCGCCATGAGCGTGGACTGAGATAGAATGGACTTACAACAAACCACAATTCAAGGAGAATCCTCTTGTTGATTAACACGGTCTTTTTTGATCTCTACCAAACCCTGATTACCTATAAGCCTTCAAGGGAAGATTGGGAATCAGAAGTACTGAATGAACTTGGCATTAAAATGCCGGCGAAAGCATTCCGGCGGGCTTTTAACGCGGCAGACGAATATTTCTATAATGAGAACGCGCGCTTACCCTTAAGCAAGCGTGCTCCTGATGAAATCAACCGAGTTTACGCCAAACATCAATCCATCGTCCTCAAAGAAGGAGGGGTTGAACCTGCCCCGGATTTAGTGAGATCCATCCTGCTCCGCTGGCAGAATACCAAATTCAATCATGTTCTCTTTGATGACGTATTGCCCGCACTGAACGAACTCCGGCGCCGTGATATTGCACTAGGATTGGTTTCAAACGTAGATAAAGATATCACCCCTATGCTGGATGATTTAGGACTGAGCCCTTTCCTAACCACTGTCGTCACTTCTCGGGAAACAGGTTTCACCAAACCTCATCCGGAAATATTTCAAGAGGCATTAAGGCGTTCCAACTCCGCGGCTGACAATTCAATATTTGTAGGCGACCAATTTCAGATAGATGTCCAGGGCGCTTCTGCCGTTGGAATGAAGGCTGTTCTGATTGACCGCGGCGGATTTAGTGAAGCCCCCAGGGACTGTCTGCAAATCAGTAGCCTCCCCCAGGTGACTGCTTACCTGTAATAAATTACCAAGGAGGCGGGATGAAACTCATTATTGATGGTATTGGCGACGGAGCAACAATCCCTGACCGCTATACCTGCAACGGGCCCGGGTTCTCGCCCGAAATTTCATGGGAACAGATCCCCGTCGACGCCGTAAGCCTGGCGCTGGTCATGGAAGATCCCGACGCCCCCCGGGGCACTTTCACCCATTGGACGGTATGGCGTATCCCAGCCGACACGCGCCGCCTCCAGGCCAATCTGGCCCGTAAGGCTGAATTACCGACGGGTATCCGCCAGGGTGTTAATTCCGGCGGAACCTTCGGATTTTATCCATCATGTCCGCCGCCCGGGCCAGCTCATCGTTACGTCTATAAACTGCTGGCTCTTGATTATATGCCATACCTCCCTGCCGGCTCCGGGCGGGAACAATTTGACCAGTCAATAACAGGGCACGTTTTGGCTGAAGCCTGTGTTACCGGCCTGTACTCCCGCTAACCGCGGGCGGCCCCCGGTACCGGACCGACTAAAACAGGTACCGGAGACTGATGCAAAACCTTGTCAGTGACACTGCCGAAGGCCCACCGGGACAGCCCGCTCCGTCCGTGGGTGGCCATTACCACCATATCCACTGCGTGCATCCCAATATATTCAATAATCGCCTCGGCCGGCTTGCCGGTGACGATGGCCGTTTCCACTTTTAACCCCTGACGTTTAAGTTCGGCAGCAATTTTAGCCAGATAGTCTGTTGCTTCATCCTGATTTACTTCATCTAATTTGGAAGCCAGATCACTGCCCATCGTATCCCGAACGCCTTTATCCAATGGTTCCATCACCCGGAAAAGTGTAATCAGAGAATCGGATGGTTCTGCTATCGCAACCGCCTGCGGCAAAACGGACTCGGATAACACTGAGCCGTCCAGAGGTACCAAAATTTTATTGAACATTTTCTACGGTCTCCCTTTATTTCTTTATTCCACAGTGACACTTTTTGCCAGGTGCCGAGGCCGATCAATGGGACAACCCAGGGCCAGAGCTGTGTAGTACGCCAGGAGTTGCACTGTTACTGCCGTGATGGCCGGCTGAAACCGCCGGTCCGCCTGCGGCACCGAAATGACCCGGTCCGCCAGTTGCCTGACGCTGGCGTTATCACCCGGGACCAGCGCAAGAACCGGTGCCCCGCGCACCTTCACTTCCCTGACCGCAGTCAACATTGTTTCCCATGTATCGTCACGGGACCCGAAAACAGCAATTACCGGAGTGCGGCTGTTCAGCAATGCCAACGGCCCATGTTTCAGTTCCCCGGCTGAACAAGCCTCGGCATGAATATAAGCAACTTCCTTCAATTTCAGGGCAGCTTCCATGGCGATTGGATAATGAGCACCCCGTCCGATGCAGATAACGTTGCTAAAGCCCGTCAGCCATTGGGCAGCATCAATTACTTCTTCAGTATCATCCAGAGACATCTGGACCAGCGCCGGCAGCTCCTTGAGCCGGGCCTCCAGGCCATTATTACTATTGTAATCCCTGCCTACTGCTGCCAATGTCGCCGCATATAAACTTACCAATTGAGCGGTAAAGGTTTTTGTCGCCGCAACACTGATCTCCGGCCCGGCCCGAAGTAACATCGTCTGATCGGCAATTCTGGTAACGCTGGAACGGACCACATTGGCGAAGGCTAGTATTCCAGCCCCGGACTGTCGGAGACGATTCAGGGCATTCAAAGTATCAGCCGTCTCTCCAGACTGGGTTAATCCAATTACCAGGCGCCCAGCCTCCGGAGTCTCCGGCCGGTGATTCAACTCAGACGCCAATTCCACTCTCACCGGACGGCTGGTCATTTCTTCCATAAAATAGCGGGCTGTCAAACCGGCGTAATAGGAACTACCACAACCCAAAATCATCGGCGGCTGATACAATCTGTTCCATAATAAACGGAGTTTTGGAGACATTTCGGTGGTCAACCAATTACCTATATTTTCCCGTAAAACTCTCGGTTGCTCATGGATTTCCTTGAGCATAAAATGTGCATAACCGCCTTTACCGCCATCATCTGGTTGCCATTCTATGGGATGAACGAATCTTTCAACGGGTCGGCCTTCATTGAGAATAACAACCGCTCCGCGCTCAATAACCGCCAGGTCCCCTTCTTCCAGATACATAACCCGACCGGTATGCTCCGCTAAAGCGTTAACGTCAGAAGCAACCCAATTTTCACCATCGCCTAATCCGACAACCAGAGCACTGCCACGTTTCACCGCCGCCAATCGTGCTTCTTCCTGATGCAGGGCTACAATCGCATACGAACCCTCTAATTGTCTGACCGCCAATGACAGAGCGTCGGCCACATTCCCATGGTAATGCTCTTCAATGAGATGGACGATAACTTCACTGTCCGTACCGGACAGGAAAACATGCCCCCGGGTTTCCAGATCGATTTTAAGACTCAAATAATTGGTGATATTACCGTTATGCACCACCGCAATGTGCCTGCTACAGTCCAGGTGAGGATGAGCGTTTTCCGCGGTCGGCAAGCCGCAACTCGCCCAGCGGGTATGACCGATACCGGCATTTCCTGAAAGCACTGGAGCGGTAGCCGTCATTTCCTCAACCCGTCCCGAGTTTTTATACACAACCATTTGTTCCCCGACTACGGCAATACCGCAGGAATCATAGCCGCGGTATTCCAGCCTGGCCAGGGCGGTGTGCAAAATGGGCTGAGCCGCGCGGTGCCCAACGTACCCTGCAATACCGCACATGTCAGACCACCTGACTGCCGTCGGCAATATTGCCTTTAATCACTTTTAACGCCGCCACGGAGCAGCCGTTACCGATAATACTGCCGGGGGAAGCGACGACTCCCTCGGCAATCCGGCAATTGCCGCCGACCATGGAACCGGTGTCAATCTGGAGGAACTCTCCGTTCAAGTGTATCTCAGCCGGGCCGGCTACCGCCTTAAAACCACTGCCGATTTGACATCCGGAGTCCACCACTGACTTGTATAAATATGACCCAGGGCCGATTGTAATATCATTGCCTATGATGCTGTCTTCAATGACGCTGAAAGGCCCGATGTTAACATTATCCCCGATACTGACCCCGGCACCAATAACCACATTCGGCCCTATCCGGCATCCCTGTCCAATTTTAACAGGGCTCTTCAGGTAACCTCCTGAGCAGAGCCGGCTGCCGACTCCGATGGTAACACCACCTTGAACGTAAACACCGGCCTCCATCGTCCCTTCATTTAACGGTGCCTGTTGCCTCAGTATCCGGTCGTTCAAGGCAATTAAATCCCACGGATAGATTACATCCAGCCAGGGGGCTTGAGTTTCAACTTCCTGAAATGCTATGCCGCTGCCGATCATCCGATTTACCACTGCCGGCATATCACCATCAGTTTTAATATGATCAAATATTGCCCGGCTCAGGGCAAATATCCCAGTACTGACCCTTGCATGGCAGGGCTGTCTTGGTTTCTCAATAATTGACCGCAATGCCCCGTTTTCTGAATTAACAACACCATACCGTACTGTCTGGTTATCGGCCACCGTTGTGCTCAATAATGCCCAGGGTGCTGTATCGGAAAGCCATCTGACGGTGTCAGCGGTGATATATTGATCGCCTGGCAATACCAAAAAAGTATCAGACGCTAAATCAGCTGCCTGCATTAAAGCGTGAGCTGTCCCAATCTGCTGTTCCTGGACGACATATCGGACACTAACACCGAACTTTCGACCGTCCCCGACAGCATCATAAATCTGTTCACGGTGATAGCCGGCAACAATAATAATATCGCAGATACGACATCCAGCCAGTGCCTCAATAACATGTTCAATGATAGCTTTGCCGCCGACCCGTAACATGACCTTAGGTTTGGCCGCCGTAAACGGCCTCAGTCGTTGTCCTTCGCCAGCGGCTAGTATGATCGCCTGTCTCACCATTTGATTATATAGCGCCCCACTCAATTGTCCCTAAAAAACCCTGGCTCCGGCACCGATATTACCGGCAACTACCGCCCCCGGACCGATAACAGCTTCGCAGCCAATGATGGTACCCGGATTAATGCTCGAATTAATCCCTGTTTGCACCTTGTCTCCCATAATAACGCCGGCTTTGCGGCGACCGCCGCGTCCGGTTATTACCATTTGACCGTCCAGTCGGACGTTGGCCACATTGGTACCGGCACCCAAATTGCATCGTTCGCCGATCACGCTGTCGCCAACATAGCTGAGATGAGGAATGTGTGTACCAGACATGATTACCGAATTCTTTATTTCCACCGCGGCACCCAGCCGACAATGGTCCCCGATGGTGGTTGCCGGCCGAATGTAACAATTAGGGCCAATATCACAATTTGCGCCGATGATCACGGGCCCGGTGATATAACAACCGGACCGTATCAGACTATCCCGACCGATAGAGACCGGACCGGTAATCATTGAGCCCGGTTCCAGCTTGCCTTCAGAATAGCTTTCAATGGTGCTGAGATAGTCTTCGTTAGCCGACAGGAGTTCCCAGGGATTGCCGATATCCCGCCAGGTATTTATCATCCGATACCCAACCTCAACCCCTGAATCAATCAGCAACTGAAGGGTGGCTGTAATTTCATATTCACCCCGGGATGAAGTACCCGTGTTGGCGGCGGTCGCCAACACGTTTGATGACAGGTGATATATACCGGCATTAACCAGCCGGGTCGGCGGCACAGCAGGTTTTTCATGAAGCTTCACAACTCGGCAACCAGAAACCTCAGCGACCCCCATTCCGGTAACATCATCACATTCAACCAGGCTGATAGCCGGCGGCGCCATTTCCTTCAGTAATCGGATATCTTCCGCTTTAACCACAACGTCCCCGTTAATCAGGACAAAAGGGGCATGCAGCCACGGACCGGCTTGCCGCAGAGCATCAGCAGTACCTAGCGGGTGTCGCTGGGAAACGTACCTGATCCTGACTCCCCAACTGCTACCGTCATTAAAATAATTTCTGATAATCTCTTCCCGAAAACCAACCACAAAAATAAAATCAGATATCCCCGCCGCGCGGCATTCAACCAGCAGGTGCTCTAGGATCGGCCGGCCGGCCACCGGCAACATCGCTTTGGGTCTGGTTGCCGTTAAGGGCCGCATGCGGGCCCCTTCGCCAGCCGCCAAAATTACCGCTAATGAAGTCACAGCAGTTTATTGCCTCTCAAGCATAAGTTAATACCAAAGTCATTCTAACACAACCTAATACGCTGTCAATGGCCGTAAACTCAGGTTCCTCTTGGATTTACGGCGGGTCGTCAATTAGGCTATAGTTACCTCATGACTGACAGGACACGGAAAATTTTGGTATACCTCGGTGATGCCGCATCTCAAGCAACGGCCGCCCAACTGGGTGAATTGGTTAATCTGGGATGGATGGTGAATTTTATCAGTGCTCATCGCCCGATGCCCGGAACGGCATTACACCCGGGAATTAAATATCGCCATCTGCCCGTCAGCGCAGATTATCCGCTCACCTATGCGGCTTTCCTGTTTGCCGCGCCCTTGATTCTCTCATTGAAACCGGACATTGTTCATGCCTGCGGACTGAGCAGTTATGGCATTATGGCCGCCGTCCATCGGCGCTTTCTTCGTTTCAAGCCTATGGTGCTGACCGTTAGCGGCCCTGACATCCTCAAGGACGCACGGCAAGGTATGACCCGCTGGTCAGCGGAACATGCCTTGAAAATGTTTGAGGCAGTTGTCACAGCCGAAGACGATGAAATACTGGCGGAATTGGACCGGATGGCAATCTCAAAGGACCGCCTTATGATTTTGAACGCTGATAATGCCAAAACAACAAAAACCGCCGCCGAACAACTGGTGGGAATCTATACCAGACTGCTGAGCGGCGACGGTCAACCTGAAAATTTTTAAATTCGGCTGTTGCCTAATTCCTTAAGATCATCCTGATAACGCTTTTGAGATTCCAGCACTGCTTTAATGGCGGACTCTCTGTCTTCCCAGCCATCAACACCGGTCTTCTTCTTTTCCAGCTCCTTATAGATATTGAAAAAGTGCTCTATTTCTTTCAGCAGATGCGCGGGCACGTCCGATAATTCCTTGATAAAATTCCAGTGCGGATCCCCCATAGGCACACACAGAATTTTTTCATCCGGACCCTTTTCATCGCGCATGCGGAAAAGCCCAACCGGCTTAGCTTCAATCAGACAACCCGGAAAGGTCGGCTCCGATACCAAAACCAATGCGTCCAGCGGATCGGAATCTCCCGCCAGGGTTTCAACGATAAAGCCATAATCCGAAGGATAATGGACAGCCGAGAACAGCATCCGGTCAAACTTGATGACCTTGCGTTCCTTATCATATTCATACTTATTGCGGCTGCCTTTGGGTATCTCAATGAGGATAGTCAGAATCATATCTTCATGTTTGGCAATGCGCTTGCGTTTCACCTTGGGGCACGCCTCTTCCTCACTGCACCCAGTGGTAATTCTTATTTCATTCAAATCGTTCGTGGATTCCTTGTTTTCCGGTGACATCATAACTCCTTAATAAATTGAATATATTGTAGCAGAAAAAGGGAATGATTACGATAAGTAACAGACAGTTCGGAATTTGGTCAATCAGGAAAAGAGGGTAACCGCCAGAGTCAAAAACCGCCTAATACTCAATCCCTTTGCGCGCCGGAATACCGCGGTCGTAAGGGTGCTTGATTTTCACCATCTCGGTCACCAGATCGGCAACTTCAATCAGTTCCGGGGGCGCAAGGCGCCCCGTCATCACCAGTTCCACCTGCTCAGGCTTATCTTTAACCAGTTGCAACACATCTTTGATATCCAACCAGCCCCAGCCGGTGACAATATTAATCTCGTCCAGGACGATGACGTCAAAATCACCCGACAGCATTGCCCTTCGGGCTTCCCTCAGTGCCTGACCGGCGCGTTCCCTGATCTCAGACGACGGTTTTTCCGGATGGCGTACCAGTCCCGGTCCAAAGGCAGCCCACTTGACGCCTGGCAACTGATGAAGAACTTCATGCTCCCCGGAATCATAGCTGGTATTCATGAAGTATATGACATAGACCCTGAGGCCGCGTCCCGATGCCCGCAGTACGGTCCCCAGGCCGGCGGAGGTTTTACCCTTGCCGCCGCCGGTAAAAACCTGAACCAATCCCTGCTTTAGTGGTTCACGAACGATAGGTGTCTCAATTTTTTCAACCATGAAGATTTAATTCGTCGACAGTTAAACGCAACATTCATGCGGTGCCGGGTTTTTGACCACCATGACCGAGGTCAACCGGTAATCGTTGTTGACCACATCGCCCAGCGTCACCTCGTAAACCTGCTCGTCTTCCATAGTCAGGTATTCGCAAATAAGAGTGGTTGTTGTGGCCGGTATACCGTGCTCAACCAGATATTCAGCGGTCTGCCGCGGTACCTGAGTTTCGTTGGTCAGCATCAGGGGATTTCGCCCCATATTAAAACTGTCCACCAGGAATTTCAGCTTAAGCTGTTTAACTTCTTCCCGACCATCATGGAAGGACACCAGTACCGATTCATCCAAACAGATCTGTGCCTTAGCGGCGGCAAACTGTGCGGCACCGGCCGACGGAATAATTCGGACTTCAAAATCTTTAAAAACACTCAGCACCTGAGCCAAACTGGAAGACACGCAAGGGTCGCCGACCCTCAACACTGCGACGGTCTCCCCGGTCTGCAGCGCCCGCTCCGCGGCCTCTTTTTCCTTTTGCAGATAATCTTTGGTTCCCTGGAAAAAAATCACTTTCCCGTTAGCCAGTTCCTTAACCGGCTTCAATGACCAATCCCAGGCCAAAATGATATCGGATTCCTTAATCGCCTCTTCAGCGGCATGGGTGAGCCACTTGGAAGACCCCCCTGGACCGATTCCCACGATGTAGCAAACAGGTTTATTGGCCTGATTCATTAACTCAACAGACTCCTTTTTTTCTTGGATACAAAATATTAACATATTTTAAACCATTCCAGAAATAAGCGTGTATTACATTATTTGATGTCAGTCTTAAGCACACTAAAGAAGGCTTCCTTGGGCACTTCCACCTGCCCGATGGATTTCATTTTCTTTTTACCTTCCTTCTGTTTTTCCAGCAGCTTCCGCTTACGCGTAATATCGCCGCCGTAACACTTCGCCAGTACATCTTTACGTTTCGCTGCGATATCAGCCCGGGCAACAATCCGGCCGCCAACTGCCGCCTGAATAGGAATATTGAACAATTGCCGCGGTATGACTTCCTTCAACTTGTGTACCAGGGATTTACCAACGTCCTGGGCTTGCTCCGGCGGAACGATGCGGCTAAAGGCGTCCACCAGCAGATTGTTAACCAACACGTCAATCTTCACCAGACGGGCGTCCCGATATCCGTCAAACTCATAGTCCAGCGAAGCATATCCATTGGTTCGGCTCTTCAACTGATCGTAGAATGACGTTAGCATAGATCGCAGCGGCATATCATAATCCAACTGTACCCGCTGGGTACCTTCTGTTCCGGTGGCATGACCCAAAAATTCAGTATGGCGATGGATGCCACCGAATTCTCTCTCCATTTCCATCACCGTGCCGATATAGTTGGAAGGCACCAGAATTCGAATCTTCACCCATGGCTCTTCCATCCTGGCGATATCCGCCGGGGCCGGCAATTCGGATGGATTGACCACCGTAATAACTTCACCGTCGGTTCGGGTGATGTAGTAACTGACCGCCGGTGCCGTAACCACCAGCGACAGACCGAATTCTCTTTCCAGGCGCTCATAAACAATATCCATGTGCAGCAAACCCAAAAAGCCGCAACGAAAACCATGCCCTAATAAGGGGCTGTTTTCCATTTCGTAGGAAAGCGACGCATCGTTCAACTTCAATCTTTCCATTGCTTCACGCAGTTCGTGATAGTCGGATGCCTGAGTGGGATAAATCCCGGCAAAGACCATCGGTTTGGCTGGCCGATAGGCCGCCAGTGCTGCATGTGCCGGTTCGACCAGAGAGGTTACGGTATCACCCACCGAACAATCACCAACCGTTTTCAATCCGGTCGCGATATATCCGACCTCGCCGGCCTCAAGACTGGACACCGGGCACTCCCGGGGGTTAAAATACCCGACCTCAAGCACCTCAAGGGTAGTACCCTGCCCCATTAATTTTAACCGGTCACCAGTTTTAATCCGGCCGTCCACCACTCTAAGATAGGCAATCACGCCCTTATATTGGTCGTAATGGGAGTCAAAAATCAACGCCCTCAAGGGCGCTTTCGGGTCGCCTCCGGGCGGCGGCACCCGTTTAACTATGGTTTCCAGCAGTTCCGGGACGCCTACACCGGTCTTGCCGGAAATCCTGAGGGTTTCTGCTTCGCTAAAACCGAGAACACTTTCCACTTCATCCATCACCCGTTCCGGTTCTCCGCTGGGCAGGTCCACCTTATTCAAGGTGGGAATGATTTCCAGATTGTGTTCCATGGCCAGATACACATTAGCCAGGGTCTGAGCCTGAATGCCCTGAGTAACGTCAACCAGCAGTACCGCTCCCTCGCAGGCAGCCAGAGTGCGCGAAACCTCATACGAAAAATCAACATGACCGGGAGTGTCAATCAGGTTCAAAAGGTAACTGTTCCCATCCGCGGCTGTATAATTCAACCTGATAGCCTTGGCCTTAATGGTTATCCCGCGTTCTCGCTCCAGTTCCATGCGGTCCATGACCTGCTCACTCATTTCCTCTCGGCGCATCGCACCAGTACTCTCAATCAACCGGTCAGCCAGAGTTGACTTCCCGTGATCAATATGAGCGATAATGCAGAAATTCCGGATATGACTTTGTCGCATACGTTTCCTTTATATTTAAAATCAGGGTAAAAAGCGCAGAAAAACCTCATTGCCCAGCAATCGCCCACGACTGGTCAGACGCAGCCGCCCGTCGCTGATATCCATTAACCCAAGGCCAATCAGTTCGTTGATTTCGGTCTCAAACCGATGGAATAAGTCTATATTATACCAGCTGGCAATGTCATCCGCACTGACCCCGCGGTTCAACCGTAACCCCAGGATGACCGCTTCAGCCAACGCAGTTTCCGTATTAATCGTATCTTCGGTAACGCACGGCATCCAACCGTGGCTTAAAGCCGCCAGATAATCATCAAGGTCAGCCGTATTGGACAAACGCTGGTTATCCAATAATGAATGGGCGCCCACTCCCAGCCCCAGATATTCTCCGCGCCGCCAGTACACCAGATTGTGGCGGCTTTCACGTCCAGGCCGCGCCCAATTGGAAATCTCATACTGCTGGTAACCGGCCACTTTAAGCATTTCCGTTGCCTGCTCATATTCCGCCGCCGCGGCATCAGGATCAGGGACCGCAGCTTCACCACTCCTGACCGCAGCCGCCAGCGGCGTGCCTTCCTCCACCGTTAAGCCGTACAAAGACAAATGCTCCACGGAAAGCTCAGCAATTCGGCCCAGCATCAATTCCCAGCCATCAGGGCGGCTTCGAGACAAACCGTATATGAAATCAAGACTGATGTTATCAAATCCCGCCCCACGGGCATCTGCAATGGCCATATAAATGTCCGATTGTGAATGTGTTCGGCCAAGCGATCCCAAATCACGGTCGTCCAGACTTTGTGCCCCCAGACTCAAGCGGTTAACCCCGGCCAACCGGATATTCCTTAAATACCCCGGGTTCACGGTACCGGGATTGGCTTCCAATGTAATCTCAGCGCCCTCGGTTATACAATAATGCCGGTTCACTTCTGCAATCAGCCGTTGAATATCTTCCGGCTGAATCAGACTGGGTGTGCCGCCGCCGAAGTATATAGTCGCAACACTTCGCTGTGGTCGCCGGGTCAGGCTTATTTCCCTGGCCAAAGCTTCAATATATTCGGGAATCTGCCGGTTCCGACCCGTAAAGGAGGTAAACGAACAGTAGGCGCAGCGACGAGCACAGAAAGGAATATGAATATAGAGCGAAATATCAGTCATTAAACATTATTTTTTTATGTCAATAGTAGCATAACCGCTAAACTGCCGCCAACGGACCTGCTACGTTGATTCTGCTATCCGACAGCTAATATTTTAAGTTGACACCCGTCACCCTAAGCATTAGATTTATTCACAAGCGATTTTTGCTCCTTCAATTAGGAGCTTACACTGTTGCTTTAAATAATAGGCTGGAGGAAATGCGGTGTCTGACAACATTGATTCCGAATCTCATGGCGAAGAACCCCAGATTCTAACCAAGCCGTTGCCTCAAATACTTGATGAAATGGATGCCAATATCCGGGCGGCTATCCAGGCTGCCCGTCAAGCTGAAGCCGCGGCTGCCCAGGCATCCGGAGCTGCCGGAAATGCTACTCAAGCCGCTCAGGAAGCTGAAAAAAGGGCGGTGGAAGCCCGCCAAGCCGGGGAAAAGGCTGCCCAACAGGCAACCGAGTCAGCTGCAAAAGCCGCTGGTGAGGCTAAAAAAGCCGCTGACGATGCCGTCAGCAAGGCAGAAGAAGCTAAAAAGGGTGCCGCGGCGGCCGCTCAGGTTTTCCAGAAAACCGCTGCTGAAGCCGCCGAGAAGGCTGAAATAGCCGGTGCCTCGGCTAAAACAGCCGCAGAAGCCGCCGCTAAAGTGTCGGACGAGGCCGCTAAACGAGCTGAAGCCGCCGGTTTGGCCGCCCAGAAAATGGCAGCAGAAGCCAAGGCAGCATCAGAAAGTGCCCGAACTGCGGCTGAAGCCGCGGCAACCAAGGCGGAAAACGCGTCCTCGGCTGCCCAGAGAGCCGCCGCCGAAGCCATGATAAAGGCTAAGGAAGCCGCTGACCGGGCTTTGGCATCCGCCGAGGCCGCAAAACGTTTGGCGGAAGAAGCCGCCGCCCGTTCAGAATCGGCCTCCAATACCGCTAAAGACGCCGCTGAACAGGCAACTCAGATTGCTTCTGATGCCGCCCACCGCGCGGAAGAAGCCGCATCTCAGGCGGAAAAAACCGCCCGCGCCGCTAAATATGCTGCTGAAGAAGCTACCGCCAAGGCTCAGGACGTTGAAATGGCGGCCCGTGAATCCGCTCAAGCCGCTGCTCGCGCAGCCGAGGAGGCTGCCTCCCGGGCTGAACTAACCGCTTTGGCCACTCGGGAAGCTCTGGAGAAATCCATAGAAGAGGCCCTGATCGCCGGTCGGAACGCTGAAAGCGCCGTTGAAAATGCCTCCGGCGCTGCAAAGGCCTTGACTAATAATCCTAATAGAGAGACCGTTACTCATGCCCTTAAGGCTGGGCGTGCTGCCAAATCAGCCGCAGCGGCGGCCTTCCGTGCCGCAGAAGATACCGCCCGTCGCAGCGAACTGGCTAATATCGCCGGTGACGTCGCGCTTGAAGCCGCCACCCAAATTACCGGGGATGCCGCATCGGGCGTTAACGAGGCCGGCAACGGCGCCAAAGAAGCAGCCCGGCACGGTTTCAAAGTTGCGGCGGATGTCAAGAGTATCGCCGAACTGGCTGACAACGCCGCTGACAACTTGATAGATACCTCAGGGGAGGCCGCCGACAAATTAACCTCTGCCACCGTAGAATCCGCCAACACTCATGCCGAAGCGGTAAAAAAATCTGCCGAAGATGCGGCTGCCAGGGCATCAGAGATTTCCCGCCTGGCCCGTCAAGCTGCTGAAGCCGCATCAGAAAAAGCCGAAGCCGTTGACCAGCGGGCACAACAAGCGATGGAGAGTTTCAAACAAACCACTGAAACGGCCACCGCCAGGGCAGAAAGTGCCGCCGCTGATGCCATCAAACACGCCGAGGAGGCCGGAGTCGCCGCACGCCAGGCTAGTGAAGCAGCCGTGGCTGCCTCTCTTGAGGCTTCCGAACAGGCCGCCCAGGTGGCTAAAAAGGCCGCGGATGAAGCCATCCGCTCAGCCGCCGAAGCTTCAGCCCGAGCCGGAGTGGCCTCCACTTCAGCCTCCGAGGCCGCTGCCCGCGCGGAAGCCGGAGCTAAAGAAGCTATTGAAACAGCAGGCAAATTAGCTGACGAAGCGGCTACTCGCGCAGAACAAGCAGCCAGAAAGGCCGCCGAACATGCAGAAACCGTCGCCCGACAGGCGGCAGAAGAGTCTTCCAGAGCTGCCAAAACCGCAGCTGAGGAAGCCATACGTTCGGCGGCCGAAGCCGCTGCTAGGGCTGAAGTCGCTTCAAAATCAGCTGCTGATGCCGCCGCCCGGGCCGAAGCTGGTGCCAAAGAGGCCATTGAAAAAGCCGCCAGATTGGCGGCCGAAGCCGCCGGTCGGTCGGAACAGGCCGCCAAAGATGCGGAGATGACCGCCGCTGCCGCCAAGAAAGCCGCAGACGCAGCCGGCGCTCGGGCTGAACACGCTGAGTCATCAGCTAGGATTGCCGCCGATACCGCAGTACGGGCTGCTGAAGATTCGGCAAAATCATCCCGTGAGTCATCCGCCCGGGCATCAGATGTTGCTGCCTCTGCCCGTGAGGCGGCCAATGAGGCCCTCTCCAAGGCTGAGGAGGCCATGGTCAGGGCCGTTATCAAAAGACTCACCAGCGGCACCTGGATAACGTTACTGGTGGTAATCAACCTCAGTATCGTACTGGCTGCGGTGCTGTTCGCCGTTGCCCTCGGTGCCATCAACTAAAACACCCGTGCCTAAAAAGAAGAAGACCGTCGGGGGAGGAGGAGTCCCGACGGTCTTCTTCTTTTTATAGATGAGGCGGAATAAATCAAATAATTAACGGATCGCCCCAATAGCAAATTGTTAGGTTGAACCACAAACCTAGGTCCAGGCGGGGTGGCGGTAACCAACCGCCACCCCTAGTCTAAGGGAACAAACCAGGGTTACCAGCGTTTTTGGAAGCTATGTGAAGCGGGCGCAGCCGGACGAACCGGCTCCGGCCGGCGGGTAGAACCCATCAAGCCGCGTTGCCGCAGAAATGCCGGGATTTCCAATTCTTTTTCAGTTTTGATATTGCGGAGCAACCGGGTTATTTCCTTGTCCCGGCTATCCAGCGCCGTGGTATGGTCGGCAAAACCAGTGGCAATCAAGGTCAGACGAACTTCGTCTTTCATAGAATCGTCAACCGTAACGCCGAAGATAACGTTCGCTTCCGGGTCAACCGCCTGACGGATGACATCGGCAGCTTCGTTGACTTCAAAAAGCGACAATGAACTGTCCCCGACCACGTTAAAGATGCAACCTTTGGAACCCTCAACCGAGACATCCAGCAATGGGCTGGTCAGAGCTTGCCGCGCCGCTTCAATGGCACGTTTCTGCCCTTTGCCGTGGCCGATGCTCATCCAGGCCGGACCTGCATCTTTCATGACGGCGCGTACATCAGCAAAATCCAGATTGATAATACCAGGGACTGTAATAACCTCGGCGATAGCCTGTACGCCGTGATGCAGGACTTCATCCGCCATGCGGAAAGCCCCATCCACGCCGGTTTTCTGATCGCAGATTTCAAACAATCTATCATTGGGAATCAGGATAAGAGTATCCACATTCTCCATGAGTTCGTTGATACCTTCTTCCGCAACTTTGGTGCGGTGGGTGCCTTCAAAGCTGAAAGGCTTAGTCACTACGGCTATAGTCAGCGCCCCGCTGGCTTTGGCAGCCGCAGCAACTACCGCCGCCGAACCGGTACCAGTACCGCCGCCCATACCGGCAGTAACAAAAACCATGTCGGATTCCCCGACGACCTGTTTAATCTCTTCTTTGCTTTCTTCAGCCGCTTTGCGCCCCATTTTATTATCACCACCGGCGCCCAAACCACGGGTACAGCGTTCACCCAACTGGATCCGCAACGGGGCTTCGGTCACTGCTAACGCCTGAGCATCGGTATTCATCGCGACAAATTCAACGCCGCGAATCTGCTCCCGCACCATACGGGTCACCGCATTACAACCGGCACCGCCGCAACCGATAACCTTGATCCTGGCACCACTGGGGACATAGATAGTCTTAGCCATTTTTACTCCTTCTTATTTTGACCTGTTATTTTTTTCTGAATAGACCAAGGAATTTGCCGCCGCCTTCTGACGGACCCGCGGTGGCCTTTACCGGAATACCAGTGCGGTCATTGGCTTTCCACATGATTAGACCGATTGCCGTGGCAAAAGCCGGGTCATTAAGTTTTTCAGATACACCGTACATTGCCGGAGGCATTCCCACTCGTACCGGGAGTCTGGTTACCTCGGCTCCAAGCTCAGCCAGTCCTGGTAGATTGGCGCTCCCGCCGGTAAATACCATTCCGCCCCGCAGTAGATTCTGATAATCTTCAGTGGGCACTTCCATAAGAACCAGCCGCACCATTTCCTCCAGCCGGGAACGGATAATCTCCGTTAGTTGTGAATGGGGAAATGAATTACCACCTTCAGAAAGCATTTCTTCAGAATCGCCGGCAATCGGAAAGACCGAACCGTACTTCATTTTAATTTGCTCGGCCAGTTCCCAACTGACACCCAAACCGACCGAAATATCGTGAGTAATCTGGTAGCCGGCAACCGGTAACACTGAGGTATGGATAATATTGCCGTCTTTATATACGGCAATATCGGTGGTGCCGCCGCCGATATCAGCCAGAACCACGCCATTTTGCATCTCATCAGTGGACAGTGTAGCCTCAGCACTGGATAATGGGCTGAAAATCATTTCATCCACACTGACACCTGCGCCCTTAAAACACTTAACCAGGTTCTCCAGTGAGGTAGCCGAGGCCGTGACCATGTGGGTTTCCACTTCCAGCTTGAACCCGTGCATTCCCACCGGATTCTTGACCCCTTCCTGCCCATCAACCGTATATGCCAGGGGCAGCAAATGCAGCATCCGCCTATCACCGGGTATGGTGACGTTACGCGCCACTTCCAACACCCTGGCAACATCCGGTGGTCTGACCGTCTCTTCTCTCCTTGATATAGCCACCACTCCGCGGTTGTTGGTGGAATGAATGTGCCGTCCGGTAATACTGACTGTGGCAGTATCAAGCTTATAACCGGCTGACTGTTCAGCCATACCAACCGAACGCTTGATGGCGTCCCGTGCTTCATTGAGATTGACGACCATACCCTTTTGGAGGCCACGAGACGGCGTCACGCCGACGCCGAGCACCCGGATACCGGCCTCATCAGCGTCAGCCATGATCGTACACACTTTGGTAGTGCCGACGTCAATGGCTGCAAGTCTCGTTTTTTTCATTTTGTCTCCTTATTATTCCTACTGTTAATGTAGTCGAATTTTGCAGCCGTTCTATTTCCCGGCTTCGCGGTAGCGGACGCTCCATTTAGCAGCCACACTATCAATGAAAGCCCGGGTGTTGGCATCAGGCGCTCGCTTGAGTTCTGCCAGGAAGCCGTGAAGAAGTTCACCGCCGCTCATCCCCGGCTGGGGTTCTTGCGGGCCTGGCAGATTGATGAACACAATCTCCGTCATTAATTTTTGATAATCAATTGCTGTCCCCATGATTTTTTCCGCCTTTCTGAAAGAATTGCAGCTATCTTAAGCGCTGGAAAAAGCACCCGTCAACAACTGTCCAAAATCGTCCTAACTGTTACCAAGCCATAATATTTTTTGTCCTTTCATCCACCAAAAATCCTTGTCATTTTTGTCCGGCTGGCATAGAATGAGGTTGTTTAGCTATGAATTTACCAGTTACCAAATCACTACCGCCTTATGTGTCCTACCGCACGTTCTGGAATTTTTTGGACGGGCTGAAGGCTGCCATACCTGCGCGTATAGACCGCAGTTTCTGGGGGGATAAATTCTCCGGCAGCACCGGCGGGCAGTTAATCTCGGCGCTGAAATATCTCAAAATGATTGACGCCGCCGGCATACCAACTCTCCGCTTACGGCAGATAGTGTTCGCCAAAGGGCAACAGCGCTCCGATTTGCTGCAGCAACTGGCTCATGAAGCCTATCCGTTCTTTCTGCAGGCGCTTGATCCAGCCACTGCTACCTATTCCCAGCTGGAGGAAAAACTACGGGAGAATTTCCCGATTACCGCCGACGTTAACCGCAAGTGCATCAAATTCTTTATCGGCATGGCAGATGAAGCCGGCATTACCCTGTCGTCATTCATCACCCGAAAATCCCGTACTTCCCGAGCGACTACCGCAAAAAAGGTCCGTAAAACTACACACCACCCCCCCCAGGACGCCGACACTAATTCACAGCCACAATCCTTATCCCCTGTCTCTGCTCAGGACGGTTCGACGCCTGATGCCAATCAACTATTACTGGCAAAATTTCCAACCTTTGACCCCAACTGGACAGATGAAGTCAAACTCCGCTGGTTTGAAACCTTTGATAAACTTCAGCGTATCATGGCCGACAACCGCAAATAATCTCCACCCCTGAGTTTCTTTTTCCCTGACTTCTGGTGTTCACCTAATTTAACGCACACCACTTGTGCCTATTTAATGGTTCGCATAATAATTATTTTATACTTATTTTCCAGTGATTATGTCTAGTTACTACTCTTGTCAGGGCAAAGGCTGAGTTTTGTTATAATTATGTGATGAGTGAATCATTTGGCGATGCTTACCTTGATATTGAAACAACCGGATTGAGTCCGGAATCCTGCCCCATTACCGTTATCGGTATTCACATCTGCCGCCCCGAACAGGCTGAGGAGTTTATCCAATTGGTCGGCGACGATATTACCTCTGAATCCCTGCTGAATGCACTGGCCGGAGTGGGAACCATATACACCTATAACGGTGCCCGTTTTGACCTGCCCTACATCAAACGCCGACTCGGTGTTGACCTGCTGGCAGAAGGTTTTAACCACTGCGACCTGATGAACCATTGCCACCGCCATGGGCTTTACGGCGGCCTGAAAAAAGTGGAGCCATTACTCGGTATCAAACGTATCCTGCCCGAAGTCAACGGATATGAAGCTGTTCGCCTGTGGTGGCGCTTTATTAACGATTTGGACCAAACCGCGCTGACCACCCTGCTCGAATATAATAAGGAAGACACTCAGAACCTGAAAATTATCCGGCATCGGCTGATTATTGGTACCATACCGGACACGGACATGGTATGATGAAGCCTATGCTCCGTGGCGATTTGTTGTCCAAACTGGATATCGGCTTGCCGGAAATATTTCCTGCAGTCGGACTGCCGGCACTCGCGCTGGTGTTCGGGCTACAAAGCATCCGGTCATTGGTTGCAGGCCTAACCTGGACATTGGGCGACACCTACTCCCTGGGCGCCCCCATATTAGGCGCTGTAGCTTTGCTGATTTTCGGTGCCTCCTTTCTCGCCGGACCACTGCGCCGCCGTCTGTCATACCGCCACCTTATCTTATTCAGCCTCGGATCTCTGATTTTATTCCGTTTGTTTCTCCAGTTCTGGCACGGACTACCGCTGCTGACGGTGGTTTGGGCAGGACTTGCAGTTATCGCCTTAGTTATCTTCCTCCCGATTTATCTGGATGAGGTCCGGCGTGAGGGCAACGCCGCCATGCCGTTATTCGCCGGCGGGTTCTTGGGGGGTATTGTCCTGGATACGCTGCTCTATGGCGGAGCCGGCACCTATGACCTGGTCTGGCAACAAACACCATTACCGATAATCGTCACGGTCATCAACGCCGGGTTACTGGTTGGGCTCGTTTTTAAATATTTAGAAAATCACAATGATTCGGCATCATTCAATTTCAAGGGCAAAGCCGGTGCCTGGCTGGCCATCGGACCCTTCATCTTCCTGCAACTCATTATCCTGCAGAATATCCCTGCCCTGACCACACTTACCGGATGGGGTACCAACGGGGCTTTTCTCTGGATAATCGTTTCGCAAGCCTTCGGCATCATGGCCGCCTACTACTTTCACAGCCTTCAGGAAGATACCATCTATTTCATCACTTTGTTTTCTGCCGGAATCCTGTTAACGTTTTCTCTGTTCCCTTACCTCTCAGGGTGGCCGGGAGCAATTTTATTATTCCTGGGCCAGATAGCCGCCAGTCAACTGTTTTTTGCCATTGTTACTGGAATGGCATCAGGCTCCCGGCGTAGCGGCGCGCTCAGCCTGCCGATCTCCAACGGCATCGGTATGACGCTGTTGATGGTTTTTATCCTGGGCTATTACGCCTCTTATCAGATAGCTCTGCCTTATAATAATTCCATTCTGCTGGCTCTAGCGGCGGTTCTGGTCGCTGGCGGCGCTATGACCTCCCTCCGCCATATGGGCCCCCGATTGCGCATCGGCCATCGCCAGTGGTCCCAAAGCTTAATCGCCGTAATCGCCGCTGTCATTCTACCTGTGGCCCTTTTATTTACCACACCGGCGGTTTCTGCCGGCACTGACACCGGCTTCCCCCTGCGAATTGCGACTTACAACCTGCACAACGGTTTTAGTGCCGAAGGTACTCTAAACCTTGAGGCGCTGGCACTTGATATAGAAGAAAGCGGCGCCGATGTCGTCGCCTTACAGGAGATTTCACGCGGCTGGCTGGTCAGTGGCCGGGTTGATATGCTGGAATGGCTGTCCCAAAGGTTAAATATGCCTTACTATTTCGGTCCGTCTTCCGGCCCATTCTGGGGCAATGCCATACTTTCACGTTACCCCATTGCCTCAGCGGTTAATATCCCCCTACCATCTGAAGGTTTGCCGCTTGAACGTTCGTTTATCGCTGCTATTCTGGAAATAAACGGCCGCAATTTCCAGGTAATTGCCGTACATCTGCATCATGTAGCTGATGATTCAGACATCCGGGTTGAACAAGTATCGGCACTGTTGAGTTTCTACGGCAATACCGCCCGCACTGTAATCATGGGTGATTTTAACGCCGAACCCAATGATCCGGAAATCAAATTGATGCGGGCCGCCGGATTACGGGATGTACTGCTGTCCATTGAACCTCCGCCGGCATATACCTTCCGTTCCGATGACCCGTTCCAACGCATTGATTATATTTGGGTGTCACCCGATCTCACCTGGTCTGAAGTCAGTCTGACCACCGGGACAGCTTCTGACCACCACGGCGTAATCGCCACAGTCAATGATCCATCCCCCTGACCACCCCGCCGAACCATCCGGTGCAACCTTTTTTTATTTGTACCGCTCCGGCTTTTATGCCACAATTGAAACCAAAATTTGCGGTAGACACACACTTTGCTTTTACACCTGCGCGTCCAGAATTTTGGCATAATTGAAGATTTTGACTGGCTGCCCGGAGCCGGCTTTAATGTACTGACGGGAGAAACAGGCGCCGGTAAATCGCTGGTCATTGACGCGGTCAGTGCTTTGTTATCCGGTCGGCTGGATGAAACCTCGGTACGTCATGGTGCCGATGAAATTCGTCTGGAAGGCATCTTTGACCTGTCTGCCCGCACCGATCTCATTGAATATCTGATTCATAAAGGCATTGATTGCCGGAACGACCCCCTGATCATCACCCTCAATTTGAAGCGAAGCGGCCGTGCCGTCATCCGGCTTAACGGCGATAGTGTCCCCCGCACTCTGATAGTTGAACTGGGCCGACAACTGATAGATATTCACGGTCAAAGCCAGCACCTGTCTTTGCTGGATCGCACCAGCCACTTGGATTTTCTGGATGCCTATGCCGGAACTACCGGCGCAAGGCAGGAATTCAGCCAGCTCAGTCTGAAGATGAATCAAATACAAAAATCTATTGCAGATTTTGCCCACACTGCGGCCGAACGCTCCCGCCAGACGGATTATTTGAAATTTCAAGTTCAGGAAATTGACAGGGCAACGCTTTGCCCTGGTGAAGACAAAGAATTGGAACAGGAAGCCATCGTTCTCACATCAGCCGAAAAATTAAAGGCGCTGGTTTTTGAGACATTACAGGCGCTGGATGACGAAGACTCGCAGGGGGAAACTTCTGCCGTTTCCCGCCTGTCCCAGGCGCTGTCCGGCTTGGAAAAACTCAGTGGGATTGATCATTCCATATCGGCTCAAGCTCAATCCCTGCGTGAAGCTCTATATACCGTTACTGAAACTGCCAGAGACTTGAACTCCTATGCCTCTGGATTGGATTTTGACCCCGCACGCCTTGAAATAGTGGAAAGCCGTTTGCATCTCATTCGTGAACTCAAGCGAAAATACGGCGGCAGCATATCGGATATTCTGGAATTTGCCCGAAAAACCAGCAATGAACTTAGTGACCTGGACAGTTCCGGAGAAAGGATAGAGTCGTTACGTCGGAATGCCGACCAGGTGCAACAACTACTAGCCGAAAAAGCACTGCAGCTATCCACCCAACGCAAGCTGGGTGCTGCCGAGCTAACCAAAGCCATAAACCAGGAATTGGTTGATCTGGCAATGGAAATGGTCAAATTTGAAATCAACCTCGGATATGTTGAGGCACCGGACGGATTACCCTTGCCGGATGGCCGTCAGGTGGCATACTCCAATAACGGAGCGGACAAGGTGGAATTCCTGGCGGCCACAAACCCGGGAGAGCCTGCAAAAGCACTGGAACGTATTGCATCCACCGGTGAACTATCCAGATTCACCCTGGCAGTAAAAACTGCCCTGGCAAAGGCAGACCGGATTCCGGTCCTCATCTTTGATGAAATTGATATCGGCGTCGGCGGCAGATCAGGCGACATTATCGGGCGCAAGCTGGCCACGCTGGCTCTGACGCATCAGGTAATCTGCGTTACCCATCTGCCGCAGATAGCCGCATACGCTGCACACCATTATTGCGTCAATAAGACCGTTTCCAACGGCCACACTTCCAGCCGACTGGATGAACTGAATACTGTAACCCGCATACGGGAATTGGCTCTGATGCTCTCAGGTGATTCGGTTTCGGCGTCTTCACAAGCGGGGGCGTTGGAACTTCTTGAACGGGCTGCCCAATTCATCGCCGAGCAGAAGGGCTCCTCAATTTGAACTTATTCCCTGGCGTGGACAAAAAAGCCTTACTCGCTATCAGCGTCACCTTGATTTTCTGGGCATCGTCGTTTGCCGGCAACCGTGCCGGTCTGGAAAGTTACAGTCCGGGAGCCATGATCCTGTTGCGCTTTCTAACGGCTTCCGCCGTCCTGGGCACCTATGCTTGGTTTACCCGTGGAATCCGATGGCCGCGGAAGTCTGACCTGGGATGGATAATTTTCGGTGGAGCTATCGGCATCACTGCTTACCATACCCTACTGGCAAACGGCCAATTAACCGTAACCGCCGGCTCGGCCAGCTTTATCATCGGTGCGGTACCTATTTTCACCGGCCTACTGGCGGCAATAACGCTGCATGAAAAACTAACCGTCAGGCAATGGATAGGTATTGCCGTCAGCTTTAGTGGTATCGTGTTGATTGCCTTTGGTGAAGGTGGCCACCTTGAATTTGAAACCGGGGCTCTGCTTATCCTGCTTGCAGCCTTGAGTACTTCAATATTTTTTGTAATTCAGAAACGCCTGTTGAAATATTACAAGCCGCTTGAAGTAACCTGTTATTCATTCTGGGCTGGGACTGCCTTAATGTTGGTTTTTCTCCCGGACCTGGTGCGGGATCTGCCGTCCGCTGCTGCCGGGCCAACCACTGCAGTCATTTATCTCGGTATTTTCCCCGCGGCGCTGGCGTACCTGACCTGGAATTATGTCTTTACCCGCACCACCGCTTCGGTGGCCACCAGTTTCATGTACCTTAACCCGATTGTGGCCACCCTGATAGCCTTCGTCTGGCTGGGGGAAATTCCTTCGGCGATAGCCGCCTTGGGCGGCCTGTTAGCGCTAACCGGTGTTATCATCACCGCCAGAAGCGTGCGCTAAACAGCAAACAGAAACGGGCGCCCTTGAAAAGACGCCCGTTTAAACTTCGCCTGTCCGGGCGGGGTTATTTTATCTCCAGAACCCCGTAACCGCTTTCCGCCGCACCTGTGTTTATGTCATCAGAATAACCGTAAGCCCAGGTAAACAAATTAGGACCGGTGAGTAATTGCAGATCATATGCATCACCGGTATTCAACCGGCGTCGGAATTCCATAACCGTGAAAGCCACTTCTTCTTCTTCTTCCACCGGCGGAACGTAAGCTACCGCCCATTCTAAAAGACTCTTCTGGCCGCCAAGCTGTTCATCATCCTGAAAACTACCGCCGGGTTGTGTCGCCGCCCAGCGATCATAAATATGTCCGACACCGGTATCGTCGGTATATCCGATAATTAGATCTTTGGGCCCGCTCCGCAGAGCGTCAATAAAGCCGACACTGACCCAGCCTTCGGTGGTGGCCTGGACTCCGGCATAAATGAATTGGCCGTCATTTTTCCAGTATATCTGCAATCCTGATCCCAGACTCAGGTAGTTTTCATATTCACCCGCGGAAATATCGCCGTCAGCTTCCCAATCTACCGGGCCTGGAGGTGGTAGATTTGAGTCACCGCCGGGATTGAGATTGATAATATCAGGTTGCCCGCCGATAACGGTAATGATGGTATAGCTGACAGCTAGAAACAGGCCGATGGAGCTGAGAATCACTCCGCTGATGGTCATACCTTTTTTGGCTGGTCGTCGGCGCAGAATCATAATACCCCAGACCAGACCGATGATAGGAACCGGCAATCCGAAGAACGGAATCAGCCATGTACCCATCGCGATAATACCGAGAACCAAGACTTCACCACCCATTAGTGCCTCCTGTTATGATCCCTGTAATGGGAGTAATTATCCAACACCTGAAGAACGCCTATATATTATATGATTCGGCACTTAAATTGAAATATTTCATATATTACTCCTGATCAGGAATTAACTCATGCTTGACAAATAACGGGTTTCATCCTAGAGTTATGCCGGTTTTCCTGATAATAATAATTTAACAACATAGCAGGGAGTACCCACAATATGTCTGATGCCGTCGTGGTCCGCACAACTGACCTTACCAAGGTGTTTGACGAAACCGTTACCGCGGTTGACTCCCTGAACATCACAGTCCGGGAGAATGCCATCATCGGCTTTCTGGGGCCTAACGGCGCTGGTAAAACTACCACGATCAAATTGTTGCTGGGTCTCCAGCACCCCACCAGCGGTTCGGCCTCAGTTTTCGGTATGGATATCGGCCCAGATAGTCTGGATATCCGCAAGCGGGTCGGCTATCTGGCTCAAGACCCCCGGTTTTATGATTACATGTCCGCCCGGCAGACACTGCGTTATGTCTGCCGTTTTTTTTATGAAGGCCCCAGAGACATGATTGAAGAACGGATCAACGAAACCTTGGATATTGTCAGTTTAACGGAGGTTGCTGACCGACCCATCAAAGGTTTTTCAGTCGGTGAACGCCAGCGGCTGGGTATCGCCCAAGCTTATATCCACGCTCCGGACCTGCTTATCCTTGATGAACCGGCGGCTTCCCTGGATCCCATGGGACGACGTGACGTGTTGGAACTACTTATGCAGCTCCGGAAGAAAACCACCATCCTTTACTCCACTCATATTTTAAGTGATGTCCAGCGGGTCAGCGACGAAGTCATAATCATTAACAAGGGCAAGCTGGTAACGCAGTCTAACATTGACCGTTTGCTGGCCGATAAGGATTCTTCTTATTCTCTGGTAACTCGTGGTGACTCTGACGTTCTCCATGATATTTTCAGTGCCCAGGCCTGGATCGGCCGGGTGCTGCACAATGTTGAGAACGGTCAGTACCACTGGGATATTTCTGTTAAAGACATTGAAATCGCCGAAGGCCACCTGCTCAAGTTAGCCCTGACCGCGAATGGTGTTTTTGTTGTTGATTTCGGTCGCCGCAAACACCATCTGGAGGAAGTTTTCATGAACTTGGTTGAAGGAGAAAAGAGTGGCTGAAGTTACCGTTTTTCATAATGCCGCCGAACTGGAGCCGGTCACTGCCAAAGGTTGGCGAATGGGGTTCGCCAATGTCTTCAAACGTGAAATGGAACGGGTTTGGAACATCAAGACCTTCCTGATCCACAGTCTGGTCTGGATGGTGCTAATCAATATGATTCTGGCACTGGTCATTGAGCTTGAATCCAACAGCGGCTTGGTGACCACCAGCTTCATCACATATGTCCTGCTTTCCGGGGTCCTGGTGCCGATGGGTGCTGCGGTAATTACCGCTGGCGCCCTCATTGGAGAAAAGATTACCGGCACCGCGGCCTGGATTCTGTCCAAACCAGTATCGCGTTCCGGTTTTGTTATTGCCAAATTCATCGCCCTAAGCTCCAGCATTTTGGTGACGGCGGTGGTACTTCAAGGTGTCATTGCCTATGCACAATTATCACTAGCCCAGCAAATGTTTATCCCCGTCAGCGCCTTTCTCGGAGCCTTTTTCACCATCGTATTGGCGGTGATTTTTTATATCTCCCTGTCGCTTATGCTCGGCACCATGTTTAACAGCCGGGTGCCGGTAATGGGCATTCCCCTGGCCCTGATCCTGATTCAGATATTCCTGCTGAGTGCGCTGGAGAATATTGCCGAATGGTTGCCTTATGTCCTGCCCGGCAGCCTACTGTCAATCGGTACCGGATTCGTCACCTCCGAGGGCGGAGAATATTGGCCGTTGACTGTATTCATTACTCTGGCGCTGTCGGCATTTTTTATCTATATGGCCCTGCACCGCATTAACCGGGAGGAATTATAATTAACCGTCGTAACAGTAACACCCAAGGGCACTGAAGCCGGTTGGAACACTTCACCCTATCAAGGAATACAACCAACACTGAGTGTCTTACACCGGCCTAATCAAAAACTAACCCCTTAAAATAATAAAAAGCTATCGCCGGGAAAAACCCGGCGATAGCTTTTTTGTTGAATTTACAGAACTAGGCTTCGGCTTTAGCTTTGTCCTGGGCACCGAAGGAGGCTGTATCGTCGTCAATATCAACGCGGTTGGTTTCCTTTAACAGCGTTGAACCAACCACAAAGCAGACACCTGCGATAAGCATCGGCCACCACAAACCGGCGTAATTATTGCCGGTCGCCTGGATCATCTGCAAACCGATGATGGGTACCAATCCGCCGAAGACGCCGTTACCGATATGATACGGTAAAGACATTGATGTATAGCGGATCTTGGTCGGGAACAGCTCCACCAGGAAGGCGGCAATGGGACCGTACACCATGGTGACATACAAGATCTGGAGAAAAATCAAGAAGCTCAGAATTACCGGTTGATAACTGACATAGTCAAACAGGAATGGTTGACCGGTATCCACCGGAGCAAAAGCCGCCATGGCACCATAGATCGGATAGTAGGTCAGTACCGCCAGCAGCATACCGGCCATCATTATCTTTTTGCGCCCTATCCGGTCTGACAGCCAGCCCCAAAAGACGAAAAGCGGGGTAGCCACAATGATAGCCCCGGCCATAATCATGTTGGAGTCAAGAAGGGTCACTTTAAAGATGTTCTGCAGGTAGTATAACGCATAGAACTGACCGGTATACCAAACCACACCCTGACCCATGGTCGCGCCAAACAACGCCAGCGCCACCCATTTCAGGTTATATGGATTGGCAAAACTTTCCTTCAGGGGATTCTTGGATACAGTTTTGGTATCTTTAAGTTTCTGGAACATGGGTGATTCACGCAAGGATAAACGTATCCACAGAGAAATACCCACCAGGAATATGGAGATGATAAACGGTATACGCCAGCCGTATTCATTCATGGCGTCGTCGCCAACAATTAAACGGGTGGCCAAAATAACACCCAGGGACATCAGCATACCGAGCGTTGCGGTGGTCTGAATAAAACTGGTAAAGAAGCCGCGGCGGCCGTGAGGGGTATGCTCCGCGATATAAGTCGCGGCACCCCCGTATTCACCACCGAGCGCCAGACCTTGCAGGATACGCAGGGTAATCAGGATAATGCCGGCAAAGTCACCCAGCACTTCTTTGGTAGGCAGGATACCAACGGTAAAAGTGGCCAGCCCCATGATTGCCATGGTGAGCATAAAGGTGAATTTTCGGCCAACAACGTCACCGATACGTCCGAAGAATATTGCACCGAACGGACGCACAATGAAGCCGACCGCAAATGTCGCCAGCCAGGCAATAATACTGCCGAGTTCAGTATCGGACGCGTAGAACTTGGGCGCAACAATGGTGCCCAGGGAGCCGAAGATATAAAAATCGTACCATTCAATCATGGTACCGGCGGATGACGCAAAAATAACCTTTTTCAGGCTTTGCGCTCCGTTTTTGGCGGATTGAACTATATTCGCCATGATCCCTCCCTCTTTTAATTTTCCTTCAAAACAGAATAATCAGTACGTGATTTAACTTTCGTTGGCGCGTATCATCAAAACCGGCACCTTGGAATGACGTACAACCCTTTCGGCTACGCTGCCGATAAGCCAGGTAGCCGGCCAGTTTCGGCCGTGAGTAGCCATAGCAATGGCATCCACTCCCAGTTCTTCGGACACTTTAAGAATGGTGTTAGCCGGTGAACCTTCACGGAGATGACACGAGACTTTAAAACCTGCCGCTTTAATTTCATCACAAACCTTACTCATGTATGTGGCCGCCTTTTGCTCCTGTTCGGCAACAGAATAACCTGCGATAGCCGGGTCCTCAAAAGCAAACTCCTGAGCCGGATTGGCTGCCACATTCAGTAAAGCTATTTCCGCGCCTTCCGAATATGCCAGTGCTTTGGCGTGTGCCAAAACAACCTCTGCAGTTTTGGACCCGTCCAGGGGCACCAAAATCTTTTTGTACATGCCTCCCTCCCTTTCTCTGAGTTTTGCCCATTCCGGACAATTTCCTTGTGACAAGACTGGAGCGGAATTACTCAATCAGACCCTGCCCGATATTAGGTCCCAAGGGGTAACTTCGCCTCCTCCGAAGATTTGATGCAGGTATCATACAGGAACTAGTACCATATTGCAAATTGCTCTTTTAAATATTTTTGTATACTACACCTTGTTTGGGACATTGTTATATTATTTTACTTTATTATACTTTTCTCAAACCTCCTTTTGCTACAAATCGCCGTTCGCGATAGAATAAACAAGGATTTTTGAATATGGGGAATATCTGTGAAAACTGAAATTTCCAACAATATTTTTTGGGTCGGCGTGACAGACTGGGATTTACGCCAATTTCACGGACACGAGTTATCAACCCACCAGGGTTCAACCTATAATGCCTATCTGATTATTGACGAGAAAGTCACCCTGATTGATACCGTGTGGACTCCGTTCGCAGATCAACTATTGTCCAACATCAGCGAAATCATTGATCCTGGTAAAATTGATTATGTTATCGCCGCCCATGCTGAAGTTGATCATTCAGGCTCACTCCCTGCCGTGATGCGACATTGTCCCGAAGCGGAAATTATCGTTTCTCCCCGAGGCTTGGAAAGCATTCCCCGCTACTATCGTCAGCCCTGGCATTTCAGGTCCGTTAAGACCGGAGAACAATTGAACCTGGGAGAAAAAACTCTAACCTTCATAGAGGCTCCCATGCTCCATTGGCCGGATAATCTGCTGACTTACAGCGCACCAGATAATGTTCTATTTTCCAGCGACGCCTTCGGGCAACATTTCGCATCTTCCGGACGATTCAATGATGAAGTGGACACCGCGGCGCTTTTTGCTGAGGCTGAAAAATATTATGCTAATATCTTAACGCCCTTCAGCCCGATGGTTTCCCGCAAAATTGAGGAGTTTTTGGCACTGAACCTATCGCTTAATATGATAGCCCCCAGCCATGGATTGATCTGGCGGCAAAACCCGAGCCAGATTGTCGCTCAATACCAGCAATGGGCCGCCCAACAACCAAATAACGATGCCGTAATTATCTACGATACCATGTGGCAGGCCACCCGGTTAATGGCTGAAGCCGTCGGTGAAGGACTGGTCACCGCTGGTATTTCTTACAAACTGTTTAATGCTGCCGCCTCTGACCGGAACGACGTTATTACCGATGTTTTCCGTTCCAAAGGGGTAGTCCTGGGCTCTCCAACCTTCAACCAGGGCATCCTCCCCACCCTGTCGCCGATACTGACAGACCTCAAAGGTCTCAAATTCAAGAATAAGATCGGGGCCGCCTTCGGCAGTTACGGCTGGAGTGGAGAGAGCCTGTCCATACTGGAACAACACCTTAATGACAGCGGTATCCCGGTCGTCGTCCCCGGTGTCAAAGCAAAATGGCAACCTGATCCATCGGATCTGGAAGCCTGTCGCCGGTTGGGCATTTCGCTGGCCGCCGCAATGCAAAATAATCCTGCCTGAAAGAGGGTAAAATGCTGACAGCCGACAATGCGCTATTGCTGATTATTGATGTTCAAGTGAAACTGTTCCGGGTCATGCCGGATAAAGAGGAACTGCTGAAAAAAATCGGGAACCTGATTCAGGGTTGTGCGCTACTGGGCGTACCGGCCATAATCACCGAACAGAATACCGCCGGCCTGGGCCCCACCATCCCGGAAATCGCCTCATTAACGCCGGAGACAGCAACAATTGAGAAATTCACCTTCAGTTGCTGTGCCGAAAACGGATTTTTAGAAACGCTGCGGAATACCGGCCGCCGGCAAATCATCATCTGCGGCATTGAAAGCCACATCTGCGTTTATCAGACCGCCTTGGAACTTCAAAAAGCCGGATACGAGGTGCAGATTGTCACTGACGGAGTCGCCTCCCGATCACCCGCCAACCGTAAGCTGGCGCTGACCAGACTGCAAAATGAGGGGATACGACTGACTGGTGTGGAAATGGCTCTCTTTGAAATGTTAAAAACTGCCCGGTCGGAGCAGTTTAAAGCGGTCAGCACTTTGATAAAATAGGCGTCAGCTGGAACGGGATTCCCGTCGTTCTTTAGTATCGGCGGCAGTATTATCGCACCGTGTCTTTTCGGCGGTGAACGGTGAGTACCCGGTTCCAATCACTTTTCCGTCTTCGGAAATCACCAGAGCCGACCCGCAATGCGCGCAAGCCTGATGCCGGGGGAAACTTAACCCCCATCCGGCGCATTGATACCCGCATTTGGGACATTTACCTTCAAGCATAGTACTATCTTACCATTACTTCCCCTGTGATGGGAAGAGTTATTTTGTAATGTGTTTGGCCATTTGTGGATTTCCGCGCAGAAAGTCCGCCGCCACATCTAAAGGCGCTTAAGACCGGTGTGAAGATAACTTTCCCAAGTTAAATCGGGAGCCTGTTAGCGGGCCTCCGATTTAACTTGCCTTATCGGCCGTAACGGCCTACAAAACTGACAGGTACTGATTCCTTTCCCAATCAGTGACGTAAGCGCGGAACTTAGCCCATTCAATCTTCTTGTTTTCAATATAGGCGTTGAAGACGTGCTCCCCAAGTGTTTCGCGTATCAACTCACTCTTCTCCATCAGATGCACGGCTTCTTCCAGGCTACTGGGCAAGGTGGCAATTCCGCGGCGCGAGCGTTCTTTTTCCGACATCTCATAGACGTTCTCTTCCACCGGCGCGGGCACCTCATATTTTTCCTCAATACCCTTTAAACCGGCAGCCAGCATGACTGCGAAAGCCAGGTAAGGATTGCAGGCTGGATCCGGCGAACGCAGTTCAATCCGGGTGGCATTCTCCCGACCGACGCGGTATTCCGGCACACGTACCAAATCAGAACGATTACGACGAGCCCAGGAAAGATAGATAGGCGCCTCATAACCAGGTACCAGGCGCTTATAGGAGTTGACCCACTGATTGGTCACCGCGGTGAACTCCGGGGCGTGCTTAAGAATACCGGCAATGTACTGGCGGGCGGTATCGGACAGGTTGTAAGGGTCATTGGCGTCAAAGAATGCATTCCGTTCACCCTTGAACAAAGATTGGTGGCAATGCATCCCGGAACCGTTCACCCCAAAAACCGGTTTTGGCATGAATGTAGCGTAGATACCGTATTTCAAAGCAATTTCCTTGACCACCAGGCGATAGGTCATGACGTTATCAGCCATGGTCAGTGCATCGGCATAGCGAATATCAATTTCGTGCTGGGAAGGCGCCACTTCGTGGTGAGAATACTCTACGGGGATACCCACGTCTTCCAGCGTCAGCACCGTTTCCCGACGCCAGTCACTGGCCACATCGCGGGGTGTCAGGTCAAAATAGCCGCCCTGATCCTGAAACTCGGTCGTCTTGTCATCTTTAAAGTAGAAGTACTCCAGTTCCGGACCGACGTAGTATGTATAGTTCTTTTCGGCTGCCTTTTTAAGCATCCGCTTCAGAACGTAACGGGGGTCACCTTCAAACTGTTCCCCACCCGGTTTCTTGATATCGCAAAACATCCGACCGACATTCTCTTCACCTTTTTTGCGCCAGGGCAGAGTGATGAAGGTATCAGGATCCGGCAAGGCCATCATGTCGCTTTCATCAATCCGGCAATAGCCTTCAATTGATGAACCATCAAAACCCATACCTTCCTGCAGAGCACCTTCAAGTTCCGAAATGGAAATGGAAAAACTCTTCAGGTGCCCCAGAATATCGGTAAACCATAACCGGATGAACCTCACTTTTTCGTCGTGGGCTCGTTTAAGAACGTATTCTATTGCCTCAGAACGGGTATTAGCCATAGTTCCCTCCATGTTATTTCTTTCGGTAACATTCTACCCGATAAATGTTTCAGGTATGTTACAGAAAATCCGCCTGTTTTTGTAACACCCGCTAAAATATCTTCCGTTATTCATTGTAACTGTTGTCCTAATGAGATTTGTGTGCTAATAATGAGTATAGCTGTTCAGAGGTTGGAGACCGAAAATGTTGCAAACTGATTCCGGATCAACCAGGCTCAGGAGTTTATCCCCGCTGACCATCACCCTCATTTATCTTGTCGTGTCGGTAATCTGGATCGTATTTTCTGACCGTTTCGTGGCTATGATAGTCAGCGATCCTGGTTCTATCGCATCCCTACAAACGTTTAAAGGACTAGGGTTCGTCGTCATCACTGCCGCCCTCCTGTTTTTCTTAATACGATCTTCCATGAGCCGGTTAAGGCGTTCCAATCAGCTCCTGAAACAGGCTGAAGAAAAATTGAGGGTGATGTTTGATGCCCTCACCCAGGGGGTGGTAGTCACAGACCTTAACGGCAAAATCGTAGAATTCAACCCCGCAGCATTCCGTATGTCCTGCCTGGATAAACCGGCTGAACTTTTCGGTATGAGTATTTACGATTTTTTCACGCCAGAATCACATTCGGAGCTCACCGCCGGGGTACGACATACCATCAGAGAAGGTGAAAGCGGCGTCATTGAACACGATATCATTCGTCCTGACGGCACTTCTTTCCCGGCCCGCTATAGCTCGGCCCTGCTCAAAGGTACTGAAGGCTCACCATGGGGCATTGTTACCCTGCTGGAGGATGTTTCTGAACGCCGCAAGCACACGGAAAAAATCGTCTACCTGAATAGGGTTTTGAGCTTGATCAGGGATATCAATCAACTCATCGTCCAGGAGGAAGAAGAAACCGCCTTGCTGGCCAAGGCCTGCCGGAGAACCGTCCAGCATCCGGATTATAACGTCGCCTGGATTGCGCTGGCTGACACCGACGGGCTGCTGCAACCGGCAGTCCATGCCGGTGAACTGGCCGATTATGAACGCTGTCTGCAGGAATTTGGCAGCGAGCGAGTAGAGGACATCCACCCGGTCGTTCGCGCCAGTTATGCTGACAGCTTGCTTGCCACGGCCATATCTATGCCCCTAATCGTGCATAATCAGGTAATCGGCGCTTTCAGTATTTGCTCTGCCAATGCCCAGGCCTTTGCTGACCAGGAAGAATTCGATCTGATTGAGGAAGTATCCCAGGATTTATCGCTCGGTATTGAAAAAATCCGCAAACGCGCTGAAGCGGCGCGCCATCTGGCGGAACTGGCGCGCCGCAATCAGTTTATTGAAACAGTTACCGACAATCTGCCGATCGGCCTGGCGGTCAACGCACCGGATCAACCTTTTGAATATATTAACCGACAATTTGAGGCTATCTACGGCTGGCCGGCGGCAATAATTTCCGATGTGACTGAATTCTTCAAACACGTCTACCCTGATCCGGAGTATCGTCACAAGATTCAGCAAAGAATCATGTCCGACATCAACTCCGGAGACCCGGAACGTATGGTCTGGGAAAATATTCCGATTGTCCACCAGGATGGGTCGGAACATGTCATCAGCGCCATCAATATCCCGCTGCCGGAGCAAAACCTGATGATCTCCACCGTCTGGGACGTAACTGATCGTAATCGGGCGCAACAGGACCTGGCGCTCCGGGCCCGGTTACTGGACGCTTCGTTGGACAGTATCTTCGTGGTAGAGGCCGGTTCTCGCAAATTCAAGTATTTTAACGAACAGGCTCACAAATCGCTGGGCTATACTCAGTCTGAATTCATGGACCTGACACTGGATAAAATCGTGGCGCCCGAAAACCTTTCAGCCTTACCACAAAACATTTCCCGGGTGCTGGAGCAAAACAGCGCGGTCTTTGAGACCGTTCACCACCACAAAGACGGACACAACGTTCCGGTGGAGATACATGCGCAAAAAGTTGATATCAACGGTCAAACCTTTATGATGGGATTGGCCCGGGATATAACCGACCGTAAAGCCATGCAGGAAAAATTGATCATCACCGACCGGCTGGCCTCAGTCGGCGAACTCGCCGCGGGAATCGCCCACGAAATCAACAACCCCCTGACCGGTGTCCTGGGTTTTGCCGAACTGCTCAAGGAGAAAACCTTGCCGGCTGACATCAGGGAGGACGTAAACACCATCTACTCCGAAGCCCAGCGCACCGTTAAGGTTGTTCGCAATATGCTGACCTTTGCCCGCCGCCACGAGGCATTCAAACGCCCGACTCAGCTCAACGACGTCCTCACTGAGACCTTTTTGCTTCGAGCTTACGAGCACAAAGTTAATAATATTGAGGTTGTTTTACATCTATCACCGGAGTTGCCGGAGATCAAGGCCGACCCGGCGCAAATGCAACAGGTTTTTCTGAATATCATCATCAATGCCGAATATGTCATGCGGGAATCCCGCAACGGAGGCCGTCTGACGGTGGCCACAGAAGTTGCCGGCAGCAAAATCCGGGTGACGCTGGCCAATACAGGGCCGGCTATCAGTCCGGAGCAACAGAAACACCTTTTTGATCCCTTTTTCACCACCAAACCGGAGGGTCAGGGTACCGGACTGGGGCTGTCCATTGTGTATGGCATTGTCACCAGCCATGGCGGCACGGTCCGGGTTAAAAGCGCCGAGGGTCAGGATACCGCTTTTATCATTGAGTTACCGCTGGATCCCACCGTCGCAGCCGTGCAATAAACAGCCGCTCGTGATAAAATAACGCTCACGCCCGCTGGTTTCCGGGCCTGCCATGGAGGGTTGTCCGAGCGGTTTAAGGTGACGGTCTTGAAAACCGTTGTTCCTGCAAGGGAACCGTGGGTTCGAATCCCACACCCTCCGCCATTTTCCCCACCGTTCCCGATAGGCTTCCCGGAATTAACTCACCGTAAGCCCGGTCGGAGCCTCCACCGCCCGGTCAACGCTGACGTTTTGCAGCACAGGCACACCCAGCGGACTGAGTTCATAGCCTTTCACATACGGTTTGACCAGCAGGTAGCTGCGGCCAAAATAATACGGCCAGACTGCCGCATCCGCCACCAGTATCTCCTCCACCTGCCGGTACAGCGCTTCGCTGGCCGCCTCATCGGTCAACATCGCGGCTTGCGCCAGCAACTGGTCAACCAAGGGATTGCTGTATCCACCCCAGTTGTTGTCGGCTCCGGTCTGAAACAGAATTTCCAGAAAATTCTGCGGATGCGGGTAGTCCGCGATCCAGCCCTGGTAAAATATCTGATCTTTTTCCTGTTTCAGGTTATACAGAAAGACCTCCGGCTCCAGTTGCCGGACTTTAACTTCTACTCCCAGATTCACCTGCCACTGATGAATAACCGCTTCCAGATCAGAGCCAATAAGACCCCCATAACCCAGAGTAGTCAGCGTTATCTCGGGTAAATTGGCTACACTGCCGTATGATGACCGGGCAATCAGCTCCCGAGCCAATTCCGGATCAAAGCCGATGCCCGTTTTATCCGGGTCATACCCGGGAATACCCGGCGGTACAATACCTTCCGCCGCCTGGTTCATGTTGTTGAAAACCAGTGCCATCAGTTGATTCCGGTTCAACGCCAGGGAGAAAGCCTGACGGATCAGCGGGTCATCAAAAGGGGCTTCGGCGCTGTTGAAACCCAGAAAATACAGACTTAGCTGAGATATCACCTGCGCATCCGCGGCAAATACACCTGCGGGATCCAGCGCCCGGTCAATATAGGCCAGGTCAACCCCGGCCACGTCAACTTCACCCAGTTCATAAAGGTCCATGGCCCGCCCGGCCAAGAATTTAAATACTACCGAATCCAGCGACGGCACGCCGCCGTAGTAGCTTTCATTCTTTTTTAGCATGATGTAGGCGTCAGTCGCCCACTGGTCCATCTTGAACGGCCCGGTGCCGTTGGGGCTGCGCCACCATTCCCCGCCTTCGGCAACGTTAGCCGCGTCCACCACAAAAGCGGTGGCATACGTCAGTTTGGACAGAAAATAGGACCGGGCGGTATCTATGGTGATTTCCAAGGTATAGTCGTCAATCACCCTGACTCCAGCCAATGACGACGATTCCCCGGCCAGCATTGCCTCAGCACCGAGAATATCGCCCAGATAGGTCCGGGCGGTGGTGCTGCCGGTGGCCGGCGTCAGCGCCCGTTCCCAGGAATACTTAAAGTCAGCGGCCGTCACCGGGGTGCCGTCCTGAAAAAGGACGTCCTGCCGCAGGGTAAAAGTATAAACGGTACCGTCATTGCTAATCACCCAGCCGGCGGCGATATCCGGCTCAACACCGGTCGCGGTCACTTTCACCAGCCCGGTGAAAATCTGGCTGACAAACGTCAGGCCGCCGGCATCCCCCACCAGCGCCGGGTCCAGGTTATAAGGCTCAGTTGCCGCCAGATTCAATCGGCCGCCACTGCCGGGGGGGGGTAGCGTGTCGCCGCCTCCAGGGGTACAACCGGTGAGAATTATTGAGAAAACCAGTACCGCGCTCAGCACGGGAGTCAGCAACCGTCTGATCATTGATCCACCCTTTCCACCCTGACCATCCGGGGATAAAACAGCCACACGGCAATAATTACCGAAGCTCCAGATACGAGGACTATAAGCAGCACCAGCCATGGTGTCCATATCACAGCGGACTGAAACCGGTCCGGCACGGCATTATAGGCGTATTCCTGCCATTCGGCGTCCAACCCCTCCAAGTCAAAACCGTACACTGCCTCCAAGGCACCGTCGGCGCTGGCGCCTTCAGCAAACTGATCGAGAAAGCGGCTCATCTTGTCCTGACCGTAGGTATCAATCAGGTATTTCACCACATGATAACTTTCTGCATAGGACAGATACGCCAATGCGGGGTCAGCCGAAAACGGACTGGTCAGACTGCGCACTGAAATCAGGCTTTGCTGATCCCGGGCGCTGTTATAAAAAACGACATACAGGGCATCCAGCGGCCCTTCGGCATACATAGACAAGCCTTCGTTCAACCACGTCGGAATGCTGTTGTATGGGTTAGCCGTCACCTGGTTGGTTACCACATGCGCCAACTCGTGGACGATGGCCCGCTTTCCCCAGGTCAAACTGGAGGTTTCTATACCGATGGCTATGGTATTGAAATTAGTAAAGGCGACCCCGCCGGTCCATTCCTGAGGAAACACCATGGAACCCTGAAGTGACTGGGCACTATCGTAAATGTAAATATTAACCGGTTCGCTCAATCGGGCACCGGTATCGTTCTCCAGTTTATCCAGAGCTTGCTGGGCCGTAGCCATCAGTTGGCCGGCGAATGAATCTGAACCGTTATACCAGTATAATGTTACCAACCCTTCAGACAGCGCCCGCCATTGGTAGCGCTCATCGTTAAAAGTCAGCTTATTCACTTCAGTGACATATTCCCGCCCGCCGGCGTCATAAAGCGTCCACCAATAATCTATGACGACTCCGGGCGGCAAGCCCCCTACCCGGCGCAAATTAAGTGAATAACTCAGGCTGACGTCCGTCGCCGGAGCCACCTTCACGATGACTTCATTGAACACCTCGGCGAAGCCCTGCCGCTGCACCTGATAATGCAACCGGGCATCCACAATTTCAACCGGTGCTGTAGCCTTCAGGGTGAAACTGAGGGAATTCGGAAATGAAGCGGCGTAATTCATACTGCTGATATTCAGCTCTTCAGCCGCCGCGGGTACCGGCGCTATCGCCGCCAACAGCAATATACCGGTCGCTATCAGGCCCAAAAACCGCTTACTCACTGGTAATCTGACCTTTCAGATAGGCTTCAATAAACATATCCAGTTGCCCCTCTTCCAGCACCACCTGGGGATTTCCGGTTTCAACACCGGTGCGGTGATCCTTAATCATCTTATACGGATGTAGCACATAACTGCGGATCTGGCTGCCCCATTCATTGGAAATCCGGTCGCCCTTGATGCGCGCCCGCTCCGCTTCCTGTTCGGCAATCTTGCGTTTCAACAACCGCGCCTTGAGTAACCCCATGGCCATTTCCCGGTTCTGATGCTGCGAGCGTTCAGTCTGGGCAGTAACCACAAGTCCGCTGGGTACATGGGTAATCCGCACCGCCGAGGAAACTTTTTGAACATTCTGGCCGCCGGCGCCGCTGGCGCGGAATGCTTCTAATTTTATGTCATCCGGATTGATCTCAATATCGGTATCCTCTTCAGCTTCGGGCATAATCTCCACCAGTGCGAAGGAGGTATGCCGGGCGTGATCGGAGTCAAAAGGCGACAACCGGATCAACCGGTGCACCCCGTGTTCACTCCGCAGGCTGCCGTAAGCGTAACGGCCGCGAACCATCACCGTCACACTCTTGATGCCGGCTTCATCCCCGGCGGAAGTTTCCAGTATTTCCGCCTCATAATCCCGCCGTTCCGCCCATTTCAGGTACATATTAAGCAGCATCTCCGCCCAGTCCTGGCTCTCTACACCCCCGGCACCGGCGTGAATAGCCAAAATGGCATTGCGTTCATCATATTCGCCGCTGTAAGCCAGCTCAAATTCCAGCTTATCCAGCTCGGTTTCAAGTTCAGAGGTTTCGGACTCCACCACCTCAGTCATTTCAGAATCGGCTCCAGCCAGTCCCGCCAGTTCCGCCAATTCCACAACCCGTTTTTCCAGGCCGCGCCACTGGTCCACCGTCTTTTTCAAGCCGCTCAACCGGCGCATTACCCGTTGGGAATTATCACTATCCTCCCAAAAACCGTCTCCGGTAATCAGGTGTTCCAGGCTGGTTACTTCTTTTTCTTTTTCGACAACGTCAAAGACACACCATATCGTGGTTAATCCGCTCTAACAGCCCTCTGAATTTCTCCGGTATTTCCAACAGCATCACTCCATTAAACGTTAATTCCGGCTCCGGGATAGCCCCTTCACCAGATAATCAGCAGCCTGAGACGCCGATTCCTGCCTCGCCGGATAAATCCCCCTGATTATACCGGCTGCCTGCTTTCCTGCCAAACCTGCCGCGTAGTCCGCCAAATATTACATAGTTGACACCAAAGCTGGCATATCGGATAATACCCTAAAAAGACAAGCGAGTTATCCTCAACACAATGCTGAAAATCAAATTACGAAGAATGGGTGCCCCAAAGAAACCAAGTTACCGGATCGTCATTTCTGACTCCCGGTCAGCGCGCAACGGCGCGTTCCTGGAGATTATCGGTCATTATGACCCGATGACCAACCCGGAAACCGTCAGCATTGAAGCTGACAAAGCCAAGGACTGGATGACCAAGGGTGCCCAGCCGACGGATACTGTCACCAGACTTCTAAAAAAGGCCGGGGTTCTGGAGTAACCTGACTCCCGCCGAAAAGGAGCCTCCATGAGGGAGCTAGTTGAGTACATCGCCAAGTCTCTGGCAGACAAGCCTGAAGCGGTGGTCGTAACGGAAGAACAGGAAGAAGAAGGGCTGAAGATCAGCCTGCAGGTTGATGACGGCGACAAGGGCCGCATCATCGGCAAGCAGGGCCGAATCGCCCAGGCCATGCGCACCCTGATCCGGGTGAAGGCAGCCAAGGCCGGCATCAAAGCCCGTCTTGAAATCCTGTAATTCCACCCTCTGTTTCCTACAGCACCAATCAAGGGCATAGTATGTTACTATGCCCTTTCGGTCATTGCCGTTAGAGCGCCCTGACCGGATGGTCCGCCCCAATAAAAAAGCCCTCCGGTTAACCGGAGGGCTTAAGTGTTTTTAAATAATTCTACCCTACCTGAGGCGGGCCGCCGTGAGACCGCTTACCGCGGCGCCGGGATTTTTCGGCGATGGCCAACCGGGCCATGGCGCGGTGCAGGGCCGCCTCGGTTTCCGCGGCATCAACACCGGGTTCATACTTCTCAGCCATACGCTGCTCGGCCCGCTTGCGGGCTTCTTCAGCTCTGGCCAGGTCAATATCTTCAGCCCGTTCCGCAACGTCAGCCAGCACGATCACCCGGTCAGGTCTGACTTCCAGAAAACCGCCCGAAACCAGCAGCAGATATTCTTCACTACCTTTTTTGGCCCGCAGTTCACCGGTCTTGAGGGCCGTCATCAGCGGGGTGTGATGCGGCAAAATACCCAGTTCTCCCTCACTGCCGGGTGCGACTACCAGATCCACGTCATCGGAAAACACCTGGCGCTCCGGGGTCACTATTTCTAATCTAATTGTTGCCACAACCGCACTCCGTTAAGTAACATCATTAAAACTAGGCGGCCATCTTCTCGGCAGCTTCAACAGCCTCTTCAATGGAACCAACCATGTAAAATGCCTGCTCCGGCAAAGAATCGTGCTTGCCTTCAAGAATCTCCTTGAAGCCGCGCACCGTGTCGGCCACGCTGACATACTTACCCGCCCGGCCGGTGAAAATTTCACCGACAAAGAACGGCTGAGTCAGGAAGCGCTGAATCTTGCGGGCGCGGGCCACGGTGGCCTTGTCCTCTTCTGAGAGCTCTTCCATACCCAGGATGGCGATGACGTCCTGAAGGTCCTTGTAGCGTTGCAGTACGCGCTGAACATCGCGGGCAACCTTGTAATGTTCTTCGCCGACCACCGCCGGGTCCAGAATCCGGGAATTGGAAGCCAGCGGGTCCACCGCCGGGAACAGCGCCTGAGCCGCCAGCGAACGCTCCAGGGCGATAATGGCGTCCAGGTGACCGAAGGTCGCCACCACACCGGGATCGGTGTAGTCATCCGCCGGCACATAAATGGCCTGAAAGGAAGTGATGGAGCCGTTCTTGGTGGAGGTAATCCGTTCCTGCAGCTGGCCCATTTCAGTAGCCAGAGTCGGCTGGTAACCTACCGCCGAGGGCATGCGCCCCAGTAGCGCCGACACTTCCACGCCGGCCAGGGTATAACGATAAATATTGTCAATAAAGAGCAGCACGTCGCGCTGTTCCTTGTCGCGGAAGTACTCGGCCATGGTCAGACCGGTCAGCGCGATGCGCAGACGCACTGCGGGCAGTTCGTTCATCTGACCGAATACCAGCGCCGTCTTGTCAATAACGCCGGAGTCCTTCATTTCATGCCACAGGTCATTACCTTCGCGGGAGCGTTCGCCGACTCCGGCAAAGACCGAATAGCCGCCGTGCTCAGTCGCGATATTGCGGATAAGTTCTTGAATGATAACCGTCTTGCCGACACCGGCGCCGCCCAGAAGACCAGCCTTGCCGCCTCTGGCGAATGGGGTAATCAGGTCAATAACCTTGATGCCGGTTTCCAGCATTTGAGCGCTGGTTTCCTGCTCCTCAAAGGGAGGGGCGTTGCGGTGGATCGGCCATCTTTCAGTGGCCTTGACTTCGCCTTCATTATCCAGCGGTTCACCCAGCACGTTGAAGATACGGCCCAGGGCGGCCTGGCCGACCGGCACGCTGATGGGTGCCCCGGTGTCCACGGCTACCGCGCCCCGCGCCAAGCCGTCGGTGGGCATAAATGACAACGCACGCACCCAGTTATTGCCGACGTGGGCTTGAACTTCAAGGACAAGCTTTTCACCCTTGTTGTCAATTTCCAACGCGTTAAAAAGTGCGGGCAGTTCCGACGGCGGAAATTCCACATCCACCACCGAGCCGATAACCTGTACTACTTTGCCTTTGGACATCAATTCCTCCTGTTGAGTTAAGCCAGCGCCGCCACACCACCGACGATATCAAGTAAATCACCGGTGATGGATTCCTGCCGGGCCTTGTTGTATTCCAGAGTAAGTTCTTCAGTAAGCTCGTTGGCGTTCTGGGTAGCGTTTCTCATGGCCACCATGCGCGCCGACTGCTCGCTGGCAATTGATTCCAGTAACAACTGGAATATTTTCATTTCCACATAGGCGGGCAGCAATGAACCAAGTACGGAAGCCGCATCGGGCTCATAGATGTACTCCACGTTATGCTGCGGTTCAATCTCCGCCGGCTCAACGGGCAATAGTTTCTCCAGTACCGGTTTCTGCACCATGGTGGACACAAACTGACTGTAAGCCACCCAGACTTCATCCACCGCGCCGGACTTAAAATCATCAATGACAATCCGCGAAATCGGCAGGGTTTCCTGCAACGTCGGCTTGTCGCCCATGCCCACAAACTCAGCGGCAATTTCCCGCTGCGTCCGGCGCATGACATCCAAACCTTTTTTACCGACAACGATGAAGTTAACCGGTGTGCCTTTTTTCTCCTGAATAAACGCCAGGGTCGCCCGGTTAATATTACCGACCAGTCCGCCGGATAAACCGCGATCCGGGGTGATATGAACTACCATTATCTTTTTTACCGGCCGATTGACCAGCAACGGATGCCCGGCCTCACCGCCGGAAACCGCGGACAACGCAGCAATCACCTCGGTAATCTTTTCCCGGTACGGCCGACCGGCCAGGCCGCGGTCCTGCGCCCGGCGCATTTTGGAAGCGGCAATCATTTCCATGGCGCGCGTAATCTTGGCGATGTTCTTAACGCCGCGAATGCGCAACCGTATGGCTCTTAGGTTAGCCATTCAGCTTCTTCCCTTCCTTAGGCCACAAAGCTCTTTTTAAACTCTTTCAAAGCGTCATTCAAGGCCTTCTCGGTCTGTTCGGTGAACGCTTTTTCGGTGGCGATAGTTTTGGTGATATCGGCGTAATTAGCCTGTAAGAACTGGTACATATCGGTTTCAAACCTGGATACACTGGCAACTTCCACATCGTCCAGGAACCCGTTAAGCAGCGCGTGGAAGATAACCACCTGATTCTCCATGGCCACCGGTTTGTACTGCAGCTGCTTGAGCACCTCAGTGATGCGCTGACCGCGTTCCAGCTGAGCGCGGGTGGTCTTATCCAGCTCGGAAGTACCGAACTGGGCGAAAGCCGCCAGCGCCTGATACTGACTCATTTCCAGCTTCAGTTTACCGGCCACCTTCTTGATAGCCTTGGTCTGAGCGGCTGAGCCGACGCGGGAGACCGAGATACCCACGTTGAGCGCCGGACGCACGCCGGCGTTAAACAGATCCGGCTCCAGGTAAATCTGACCGTCGGTGATGGAAATAACGTTAGTCGGAATATAGGCCGACACATCCTGCGCCTGGGTCTCAATGATCGGCAACGCCGTCAGTGAACCGCCGCCGTTTTCCTTGTTCAGTTTGGCGGCGCGCTCCAGCAACCGGCTGTGCAGGTAGAAAACATCGCCGGGATAGGCTTCGCGTCCGGGCGGCCGTCGCAGCAGCAATGACAACTGGCGGTAAGCCCAGGCGTGTTTGGTTAAATCATCGTACACAATCAGGGCCTCTTTACCGCTGTCCATGAATTCCTCACCCATGGCGCAACCGGCGAACGGCGCGATGTACTGGAAAGCGGCGGGGTCAGAGGCCGAAGCCGCGACCACAATGGTGTGTTCCATGGCACCGTATTTCTCCAGCGTGCCCACTAATTGAGCAATCTTAGAGGTTTTCTGACCGATGGCGACGTAGATGCAAAGCAGGTTGCCGCCTTTTTGATTGATGATGGTGTCAATAGCCACGGCCGTCTTACCGGTAGAGCGGTCGCCGATGATCAACTCACGCTGACCGCGGCCGACGGGAATCATGGCGTCAACAGCCTTGATGCCGGTTTGCACCGGCGTATCCACACCCTGGCGGGTAACCACGTTGGGGGCCACCCGTTCAATAGCGCGGCGTTTGGTGGTTTTCAGCGGGCCTTTGCCGTCAATGGGCTGACCCAGCGGATTAACCACGCGGCCGATCATCTCTTCGCCGACCGGAACTTCAATGATGCGATTGGTCCGGCGGACCTGATCGCCCTCTTTAATAAGGGTATCTTCGCCCAGCAGTACCGCCGCCACGGAGTCTTCCTCCAGGTTCATGGCGATACCCATGACGCCGCCGGGGAACTCCAGAAGTTCGTTAAATTCAGCGGAGGCTAAACCGTGGATCCGGGCAATGCCGTCGCCTACTTCAATTACCGTTCCGACATCAGCCACGGCGACGTCAGAACCGAAGTTTTCTATCTGTTCTTTGATGACAGATACAATATCAAGTCCTCGTTGTGACACTTTTACAAGCCTCCTTCCAGGAGCAAAACTAGTTTACAGCCTGGCCTGATTGATTTCCTGTTTCATAATTTGCAGACGACGGGCTAAACTGCCGTCAATTACCTTGTCGCCCACCCGGGCGACCACCCCGCCCAGTAATGAAGCGTCAACAGAGGCGGAAACCTCCACCTTTTTATCAAACATCTCACTGAGCTTTTTGCGGATATCAGCGACATCCTGATCGCTAAGGGCAACAGCCGAGGTGACCTCGGCGTGGGCGATGCCCCGCCGTTCGTCCACCCGGCGTTGGAAGTCAACCACAATATCGGGCATGATGCCCAGCCGTCCCCGGTTGGCCAGTGACAGCACCAGGTTGACGGCCGCCGGATTAACACCGGTCAGCTTTTTTCCCAAAACTTCTTTCTTAACGCCGAGGGCAATCTTCGGACTCTCCAGAAAAAAGAGGATGTCTTTATCAGCTACGACCGTATCAAGTAATTGCAGGTCACTCAGCCAGCTGTCAAAAGCGTCTTTAGCTTCGGCAATCTCATAGACGGCCTGACCATAACGCAGGGCTAATGCAAAGGCTCTTTTTGCCAATTGTCTCCCCTAATTCTTTCTTAACTGATTGCTTTCTTCAAGTACCTGATTGATCAGGTCGCGGTGCGCGCTTTTGTCCAGCGTTTTGCCGATAACCTTGCCGGCGGCCAGAATAGTCAGATCAGCGAACTCCTTGCGCAGTTCGTCAATGACTTCATCCCGTTCGCGGTGAATATCCGCTTTCGCCCGGCTGACCAGGGCTTCAGCCTCACCCCTGGCTTCATCCATTGCTCTTAGCCGAATTTCATCGGCTGTTTTAGATGCCCGTTCAATAACCGCCTGTCCCTGCTTGGAGGCTTCAGCAATCTGCTTTTTAAACTCCACCTCAGCGGCCTCGGCCTGCTTTTTCATCTCTTCAGCCTGTTCCAGGCTTTCTTTGATGCGAGCAGAGCGCGCGTCCATCATTTTCAGAATCGGCTTATAGGCCACCAGGTACAACACGACCAGCAAAATGCCGAAGTTGACCAATTGGGCTATAAAACTGGCAAGATCTATCCCCAGTTTTTCCACTGTCAGAACCCCCCTTTAGGACAACTAGGCTACGAATATCAAAAGAATTGAAACGACCAGGGCGTAAATGGCCACAGCTTCAGCCAACGCGACAGCGAACAGCAGATTGGTGAAGATCGGGCCGCGAGCTTCCGGATTACGGCTGACCGCGTTTACCGCGCCGCTACCCAGAATACCAATACCGATACCGGGGCCGATAGCACCCAGGCCCATGGCCAGACCGGCCGCTAAAAGTCTTGCTGCATCCAATTCCATGTCTTTTCTCCTTTTCTCTATATGAGCTAATTTGGTGACGGATTAATGCTCCGAGGCTTCCTCGGAGTGCGGTGTCACGGCAATGTGAGCGAACACCAGAGTCAGGCCGGCGAAAATCAACGCCTGGATGAAACCGACCAGCAGCTCCAGCCCGTAGAAAGGCAGCGCCAGCATGAACGGCATCAGGAACAGCATTGACACCAGTAAGATTTCACCACCCGTCATATTGCCGAAAAGACGGAAGGTAAAAGAGATAATCCGGATAAACTCAGCCATAAGTTCAATCAACCCGATAAAGACAGCAATCAGGCCGTTGAAAACGCCCATCGGGCCTTCCTTGCGGAAATGCTTGATGCTCTTGATGAGCGGACCGAAATTAAAGAACTTGCCGAGGTAATGGAAGATACCGATGGTTTTCAAGCCCCAGTACTCCACCATAATGAAGGAAATCACCGCCAGCGCCAGGGGAAAGTTTACATCAGTGTTAGCGCCGCGCAATAAATGCACCATGTGTTGACCGTCGTCAATAAGCAGGGAATTATAGCCCGGAATCAGGTTCATCAGGGCGTTGGTAATAACAAACAGGAAGATGGTAGCCACCAGCGGGAAGAATTTACGGCCGTTCTTGTCGCCGGCGATGTCGGTGCAGAAGTCATAAAGATAGGCGATAACGCTTTCAGCTATCGCCTGAAACCGGCCGGGAATCAGCTTCATCCGCCGGGTCGCCGCCCAGAACACTCCGCCCAGCAGCAAAATGGAAATCCAGGCGGTCAGAATGGTGTTGGTGACGGCAAAGCCGCCGATATGAAAGACCGGTGAAGGCGGCAGGTGGGGTGCAGGCTGTTTGACGGTCAGCCATTCGGGGAAATCTATCCCGAATAAAGCCTGGCCGATGCCGCCGGCGAGGAAACTGACGATGGTAACGGCCAGAATAACCAACAGGACGGCAATGAAAACCGGTTTGGACATCCCCATTACTTTTTTGGCTTCTGGCACTTCTGTTTTCCTTGCTATTTCAGTTTTTATTCTTAGAAGACCCGGATATCAACTGATATGCGCCGTAAAACGCTACAATCAAACCAAGAAACAAGCCTATAATCAGGACCAGAGGTTCACTGTTCAGACGCTGGTCAACCCATCGGCCCAGCAATACCCCGCCCAAAATGGCGAAACTGATAAACCAGCCAACGCCGATGAACTTCAGAGCGATTAGCCAACGGTTCATCACTGCCTCAAAAAACCCGACAAAGCATAGCAGAACGGGCCATACGGGTCAAGTCCTAGTCCCGGGTAACTAAGACTCGGCGGTTGATGTCCCAAGACCCGAAAAACCCCGTATTTCCGACACCAAATACTCAGCAGGCTGAGCGCTGTCCCTCCGGCATTGACACTGCCGTCTCCGGCTTACTAGAATAGATTGCGGCTTTAAACCGCCGGGAGGATCTTTATGAACGACCAGATCGCCGAAATAATGGAAACCGCCATGATGAAGGAAGTCGCCTCCGCGGCTCTGTACCACCGCGCTGCCGGACTGACCAGCGACCCGGCTGCCGCCGCGCTGTTGCGGGAACTGGCCGCGGCCGAGGAAAACCATCTGGCGGCGCTTAAGAAGTTACCCGAAGGCGAAATGCCGATCCAGCCCGTGCCCCATCCCGATATATCCCGCATCACTTTATCAGAGTACCTGATAGCCCCGGATGAACTGCCCGGTGCCGACCTGCCGGGCACCCTGCTCTTTGCCATCCGCCAGGAGGCGTCTGCCGCGGCCTTTTATCAGGACCTGGCTGATGTCTTTTCCGACAGTCTGGCCCGGGAACTGGCCGTCGCCCTGTCGGAGCAGGAACGGGAGCATCAGGCGGCGCTGGAGCGGCTGTATGAAACTGTCGTCTATGTTGAAGACTGACGCCGTCTTTTCTTTCTTTATATAAATAATGTAACAATCAGAAGGAGTCAAACCATGTCCGAAGAACTGAGTAAGATTGAACGGCCGACCGCGGCCTCTTTCAGCGGCAAGCGCAAACTTTATGTCGTGCCGCTGCTCTATCAATGGCCGGATGCCCCGGCGGAATACCAGGCCCTGTTTCACCGTTACTGGTCTGAGGTCACTGACCAGCTCAACCACCTGGAGGACCGCATCGGCGCGGTGGCGCAGATTTATCATGAAGGCATTGACAGCTCCGGCGACGCGGCCGTCGCCACGCTGAAGCAGTTTGAAAACCCCTCGTACGACATCACCCAGGCCCGTCTCAGCAAGAACGCCGCCCTGACGCCGATTGAAGACCGGGAACTGATGAACGAGAGCATTGACTGGGAACGCTTTGTCATGATGGGCTTTGCCTCATCCAAGGTAGCCCGGCTGGCCACGGAAAATCTGATGGCCGTGGCTAAAAAGCGCTATGAGCACATCGGCAGCCGGATTACCGAAACCCTCAAGGATAACGAGGCCGGCATTCTCTTCATGCGCGAAGGCCACCAGATTCAGTTCCCGGCGACCATTGAAGTCTTCAGCGTGTCACCGCCGTCTCTGGATGAGATTCACCGCTACCTGCGCAATGCCCAGGAAAGGCCGCAGCCACAGGCCCAGCCGGAAGAACATGCCGCCAAAGCTGAAGAACCGGCCGGCCAGCCCGAAGCCCCCAAGAAGCCGCGCAAGGCCCCGGCGCGCAAGAAAAAGACCGCTTAACCAACCGGAGTCCCTTAAGAAAAAGCTGTCACTGCGCCCATTTCAGGCAACCAACCAGCCGGCGTCATCGCCGGCTTTTGGTATTCTGACCGGAAAACGAAGGCAACGAATCCTCTTTTACGTTCAAATGTAGTTCTCCGGGGATTCGTCGGCCGGAGAAACAAATCATATCGCTTGCCACCGGCTTTTTCCTGAGAAATACAGAACATATGATAACATATCCGACGCAATTACGCAAGTACCAAATGTCCCATTTTGGGGATATATTTTGCCCGGTACCGTCAGGCGGTGGAACATCGGGCGGCGGATAGTGTTCTAATTAAAAACTTAGGATCTGGAATTCCCAGCCGCCGGGCCGGCGTCAGCCTTCCTGCCCGATCTTCTCCCGCACCGCCGCCGCCAGTTGCCCGGCTTCGTACTCGGTCAGGCTCATGTTGCTCTCCAGCATGGTCAGCGCCCGGTCAACATCGGCGGAGCCGGTGCGCAAGGCGCCCAACTGCTCCCGCAAACGCTGCTCAGCATCCACCGCCCCGTCCAGGTCCAGCGCCAAGGCCAGCTTTTCGCGCAGGAAAGCCAGGGTACGCCGGGCCCCGACCTCGTCGGTATACGGCGCCAGATAGTACGGCACCGGCACCCACAGCGACACCGCTTCAATACCCCGTTGCCGCGCTTCCCAGATCAGGTAACTGCTTATGGGCGGCCGCTGTCCGGGCGGTGATTCATAATTGATTTCGGTATTGACCCCGTCGCCGGACAGCCATTCCTTCAGCAACGGTGTGTTCAGGTTCGCAATCAGTTCGCTCGGCGTATTATGTGAAGCCATGACCGGCAAGCCGTTGACCAGCACCAGCTGGCTCACGCCGTAGCGGGCGGCCACATCCAGGACCAGTTTCAAAAACTCCGGCACTTCATAGGCCGGCACATCGGAATACATGGTAATCAAGGACGCCTTTTCGGAATACCGCAGCACGCTTTCCGGAAAGCTGACCAGGTCTGACGACACCTCCACACTGTTCATGCCGAAAAAGCCTCCCGGTTCAATGTCCGCCAGTTTCGCCATCTGGAGGGTATCGTTCAGATAACCGATAATCCGTTGTCCCAGATTACCGGTCTCCCCGCTCCATGCCACCACCATCAGCGGCCGTTCCAGCCGCGGGGCCGCCGAATATTTAAGCTGCCCGGTCATCGCCATCCCCTCCGGGCTTAAACAAGTCTTCTATATGATCCTCCAGCCACTTCTTGTCATCTTCGGTAATGGGTTCCCCGCTTTCAGATTCGGCCACTTCCTGCCGTCGCTGCGCCAGTTTTTCTTTTATCTCGGCCGGGAACTGCTCAAAAAACTGCTCCACCATTTCATTCATCTGTACCCGCATCTCATCAAGCTCAGTGTAATTCAGCCGGAAGCCCAGCAGCCCGCTCAGTACCTGCAGGACGGACTTGGCCGCCGCCGGATAGGCCACCGGCGCCCGGGCCAGATAATCCGGCACTTCACCCATCAGGCAGGCCGCCGGCAAACCCCGGCGTGAGGCCACCCCCACCAGTAAACCGTTCAGGCCGGAAACATTGGCCTGGGTCTGCCGCCCCTGCAAGTCGCTGACCAGCTTGCCGCTCCGGGCCGCGTTGATCTCCGCCAGCAAGGCGCTGTCGGAAGACACCGCCCACACCCCCGGCGTTGCTTTGTGGTGAATGGGGCTGACCGCCGCACCGGAGGTAAACACCCGCCGGCAGCCGAACTGCTGAGCCACGTCCAGCACCTCATTGGCCATGCGGTAGGCCTTCACCCCGGAGGCATAAGTGGAGCCGCTCTCGGCCGGCTGTTCCTCGCCGGTAAAAAAGATAACATCCCGGTTCTCCAGCCGCTTGTAATAGAACTTGCTGGCCGGGAAAGACAGCTTCTCCAGCACCCCGTTTTTTACCGTTAAACCGCTGGGGTAAAAATACGGCTCCGGCTCTATCTCCCCCAGGTATTCCGCCTCCAGCTGCCGCCACAGCGTCTCTACCGCCAGCAGCCCCACGTTGCCGATACCCGGCCACCCGACCACCAGGTCAGGGGCGTTAAGTTCAGGTTCTTTTTCAAGTTTAAATGCCATAATGACTAATTCTAACGGTTTAGGCGGTTTCGGACAACATATCAAGAACCGTATGATTATTGTGGCAGCAAACCACGACCTGCCTTATAATACTAATTAATGAGCCTGATCTTTGAGGTAATTATATGAAGAAACTCCTTATCGGAATCGGCATCGCCGTTGCTCTGCTGCTGGTTATCGCTCTGCCTCTTATCAACACCTATAACTCCCTGGTCACCCGCAGCCAGTCGGTTGATGCTCAGTGGGCGCAGGTGGAGACGCAGTACCAGCGCCGTTTTGACCTCATCCCCAATCTGGTTGAATCGGTTAAGGGTATTATGGCTCAGGAGCAGGCGGTCTTTATCGCCATCGCCGACGCCCGCACCCGTTACGCCGGCGCCGACACCGCCACAGATCAGGCCGCCGCCGCCAATGACGTTGAAAGCGCCCTGGCACGCTTACTGGTCGTCATGGAGAATTACCCGGAACTCCGCAGCATTGAAACAGTTACTACGCTGATGGATGAACTGGCGGGCACAGAAAACCGTATCGCTGTGGAGCGCGGCCGCTACAACACCGAAGTCCGTGACTATAATACTGCGATAAAACGCTTCCCCACCGTTCTGATCGCCGGCATGTTCGGTTTTGATCCACGGGATTATTTTGAGAGTTTCCCCGGCACTGACCAGCCGCCCGTGGTGGATTTCAGCTAACTATGCGCCGTCTCGTTTTAACTTCCCTGACCGTCGCGGCACTGCTGCTTGGTGGCACCGTTGCTGTTTGGGCGCAGCCTTTCCCGCCACCGCAGGGCTTTGTCTCGGATTTTGCCGGTGTTATTGATGCCGACACCCGTTCCGCCCTAGAGAACCGTCTCACCATCCTGTCCCAGGAGACCGGGGCTGAGATTGCCGTGGTGACCATTGCCTCTTTAGAGGGCGACACCATAGAAAATTACGCCGTCAGACTTTTTGAGGCCTGGGGTATCGGCCAGGCGGATGCTGATAACGGCGTTCTCTTCATCACCGCCGTAGCAGATCACAAGGTACGTATTGAGGTCGGTTACGGCCTGGAGCCAATCATCACCGACGGCCGCGCCGGGCGTATCCTTGATGATTACGTCTTGCCGTCTTTCCGTGTTGATGATTACGCTGCCGGCATCGCCGATGGTGTTGCCGCACTGGAAGAACTTATCCGTGCCGGTACACCACCGTCCCTCATTGAGGAAAACCCCATCCGGGACATTTTTGGGGAGATTGAATCGGTGATCTTCGGCATCGGTTTTATCACCATGTATCTTTTAGCCTTCATGGCCCGCACCAGGAGCATTTGGTTAGGCGGTATCTGGGGCGCCATCGCCGGGGTGGTCATCGGGCTGGCTACCGGTAATATCTGGGCTTTGGTCGGCCTGACCATCGGTCTGGCGGTATCCGGTTTATTCCTTGATGCCCTCTTGTCCCGCAACTATCAGACCCGTTCCTCCAACGGTCTTCCCACCAGTTGGTCGTCTTCCGGCGGCGGTTTCCGCAGCAGTTCGTCACATAGTTCCGGCTTCGGCGGTTTCAGCGGCGGCAGCAGCGGTGGCGGCGGTGCCAGTCGCGGCTGGTGATAACGCCCTCCATCTGGCAAACAGTTTCAAATTAACAATTACTATCGGTAACATTGTTAATACCGCAATAACCGCCAGCACCGGAATATTGGATAAAAGCGCCCAAAGTGCCAGTGTCAGGCCCAAAAGACCGTATGCCAGCACGGGAATCAGCAACAGGTGCATCTCATGGTTACGCCTTTTTATACGCGGCAGATGCTCCTGTAAAAACAAAAATATCATAAGTACGAAAAAGACTAACAAAAACCAGCCCAGGAAATTTTGCGCGGGAATATCAAAATACTGACCACTGCCCAGCCATGTCCAATTCCGGGCTTTGACCTGTAGTGGTTCCATAACAACATCGATCGCCAGTACCAACAAAGCGCCCAGTCCGGCAAAGATCAATTTGGACCTGATGCCAGGATACATATCTCCAGGTGCCTTCCGGTTTAGCCAGATATAAAATGAAGACATGATACTGAATGAGCCATAAATGAAACCCGCCCAGATGACCGGCACCAGCAAGGGCACATCCATTACGCGTGGATTTATAGCCGGATGGTAAGCATAATGACCAAAAATTGCGCCGTAGTTTACTCCTAAGATCTCCAAAAGCAAACCTAACACAAATCCTACGACTATCAAAGCTAATCCCCTGTGGAACCCGATAGTCCAAAGAGAATGCAAAAACAGGAGTAAAACAGCCAGCCCGAAAAGGAGACTTCCAGTCGGGGAGCCTTGGCTGAAATCAACCAGAGAAGGATGTGTTTCGCTGTTAATAATCCGGGAAATATGGATGACGCCGGTAACCAGCAGACCAATTGACAGTCCCCAAAGAATATAGCCTCTGTAATTCATCAGCCTTTCTCTCGGCCGGTATTATACATTCCCGGCCTTCATCCATCCGTCCTTGCGAGGAACCAAAGCAATCCCGGTCACCTTATTTTACCCTCACCCCTACGTTGCCGATACCCGGCCAGCCGACCACCAGGTCAGGGGGTTTAAGTTCAGGTTCTTTTTCAAGTTTAAATGCAATAATGACTGATTCTAACGGTTTTGGCGGTTTCGGACAAACGGGGGAAGCCTGCAGCCAAAACAGTACGAAGAGCTAGAATAACGGTGGTGAGGCAAAGGACCGAGAAAAAAATCGACTTATACTAACCAATTATAATTTGAATTATCAGTTATCCACCAGCGCCTGCGGTTCTGTTTTTCTGTTTAATACTAGATATATACCCAGCAAAATCACGACCCCGCCGATAATTTCCTGTATCGCAGGCTGTTCACCGAGAATCAATATACCTAAAATAGTCGCGCCCACCGGTTCACCCAGAATTGCAATTGATACCAAGGTTACCGACATAAGCCTGGCAGCCAGATTGAAACTGGAATGACCTAATATTTGAGGTATGATGGCAAGCAAAATAAACATAAGGAATGTTTGGGTGGAATAGCCGGTGAATTCCAAACCACTTACGATTGCTGAAATCACCAGAATGACCGCTGAAATGGCATAAACCAAGCTCAAATACGCGATAGCATTGATTTTGTCACGTAATACCCTTGCAATCAAAAGGTATCCACCAGCCATAAGTCCAGCAACCAAAGCCAACATATTGCCGTAAAAAGCCTCGGAACTAAAAGAGACCTTATCAAAGTTGATCACCACGACCCCGGCGATTGCAACCATGATACCTAATATTGACCGGCGACCCAGTTTTTCTTTCCAAAGCAAATAGGAAGCCAGGCCGATAAATATCGGGTTAGCGGTAACCAATACCACGGAACTGGCAACAGTGGTGTACTCCAAAGAAGTGATCCACCAATAAAAGTGCGCTGATAAAAATACTCCAGCTAGTACTAACAAGCCAAAAGTATTTTTGGAAATAGTTCTGACTGCATAGACTACCTTTTTCCATGTAAAAGGCAATATGATTAGTGAGGCAATACCGATCCTATAAGCAGCAATGATTAAAGGCGGAGCATCGGCGAGTCTGATAAATATGGCGGCAAAGGAAACGGAAACCGCTCCAATTAACAAATACAGACCAGGTTTCAAGTTCAAATTTCCGCTGATTTATTCAAGGTATTTTAAAGTATTCAAGCGCTTTCATTCAGCATGGTATGATTAATCGCTTCCACCCTTTTAGCCGATTTCGGGCCATGAGGTCTTATACAGCAAACAGGCAACTTCGTGCCCGTCACCACAGTCTGCAAGGACCGGTACAATGTTAGGGCACGGTTCAAATGCCTTCGGACAGCGCGGATGAAAGACGCATCCAGATGGTGGATTAGCAGGGCTTGGCACTTCTCCTGGTAAAATTATCCGCCCACGTTTTCGGGTCGGATCAGGTATTGGAGTAGATTGTACCAAGGCTTGTGAATATGGATGACGTGGAGCGTGGAACAATTCATCGGCGTTGCCGATCTCAGCTATTTTTCCAAGATACATTACAGCGATAGAGTCACAGACACTTTCAGCCACTCTGAGATCATGGGTAACGTAAAGATAGGTCAGGTTTTCTTCAGCTTTCAATGTTTTAAGAAGATTCAAAATCTGAGCCTGGACGGAAACGTCCAAGGCTGAGGTAGGCTCATCGAAAACCAAAAATCCGGGTTTTGTAGCCAATGACCTGGCTATGGCGATACGCTGGCGTTGCCCGCCGCTAAACTGATGAGGGTATCTTTGTAAATGTTTAGTACTCATTCCGACCTGTTCAATGAGTTCGACTACCCGTTCTTTTCGCGCGGCAGAATTCATCAAATTATGGACTACCAGTGGTTCACCAATGATATCCTTGACCTTCATCCGAGGATCTAGAGAATTATATGGATCCTGATGCACCAATTGAACATGTCTCCGCATGGCTTTGAGGGTTTTTCCAGAAAATAACGAGGCATCGTCTTTTTCTCTTAGTGTTTGCAGTCTGCCGGCGTTATTGCCGGATGTTTCCAAGGATTCAATCTCATCTTTTTCAACTTCCGGCACGTTAAAATATATATGGCCCGAGGTAGGAGTATACAGGCGCACCAGTGTTTTACCAAGTGTAGTTTTCCCGCAACCAGATTCTCCAACCAGACCAAGCCATTGCCCTTTTATCAGTTTAAGGTCAATGCCGTCAACAGCTTTTACCGCACCGGCAGGACGACGGAGAAGCCCTTTCAAAATAGGAAAATGGGTTTTCAGATGACGGGTTTCAACCAACGTTTCCAAGATCGTCTCCTATATTGTAACAAGCTACCAGGTGACCAGGGCTCACTTCACGCATGACAGGCGATATTTCCCGGCATTCGGCTGTTGCACGGTCACAACGCGGGTGGAATCGGCAGCCCGAAGGAGGTTCGATAGGATCCGGGACGCTGCCGCTGATTGATTTAGGTTCAACTCCCGGCCGAGGGACCGCAACCATCAAAGCTCTGGTATAAGGGTGCGCCGGGTGCAGAAATATTTCTTCAGTCGTAGCTATTTCCACAAGAGTACCGGCATACATGACACCTATCCGGTCACATATTTCCGATGCTACTCCCAGATCGTGAGTGATATAGAGTATGGAGGCATTGAAGTCGTTCTTGAGTTTGTTGAGCAAGACCAAAATCTGAGATTGGATGGTCACATCCAACGCCGTCGTTGGCTCGTCTGCAAGCAAAAGTTGGGGAGAATGGGCCAATGCCATAGCGATGACCGAACGTTGTTTCATGCCGCCTGAAAGCTGGTGAGGATGTGCCTGAGCTACCCGGGCGGCATCCGGAATTTCAACCTCTTTCAACATGGCTACGGCCTTTTTTAATGCCTCCGCCTTAAGTCGCCACATAATTCCGCGAATCAGCGGGATACGACCGATGAAGCGGGGGAGAAGTGCTTTGGGATTACGGCTTATCTGGCCATATAAATAGCGCTGAACCGTTCTGAATGGCTTGAATACGCTCGCCGAAAATCCCGTTTTAAGGAGAGCTGCCTTCACGGATTCAAGTGCCTGCAAACCTGTTTCCTGACGCCCATGGACCAACACTACTTCGGCTATTTGGTCACCGATAGTGAATACAGGATTCAATGCAGCGCTTGGCTCTTGAAAAACCATTGAAATGCGATTGCCCCGAAGTTTGCGCATCTCCTTTTCGCCGATCTTCAGGATATCCTCGGGCTTTCCATCCCCTCGGTCGAAAATAATCGAACCTCCTTCAATCTTTCCGGGTGGCGGAATGAGCCGAAGGATGGAGAAGGCAGTCATAGTTTTCCCACAGCCTGTTTCACCGACCAGCCCGACGGTTTCTCGGCGACCGATATCAAACGTAATTCCGTTCAAGGCTTGGACGACGCCTTCATCAGTATGAAAACGGACGATAAGGTTTTCTATTTTTAAAAGCTCGTTCATCTGCCCTTACTCAATCTAGGATCTAAAATGTCACGGAAAGCGTCACCAAGAAGGTTCCATCCTAGTACAAACAAAAATATAAAAATACCCGGTATTGTTATCGCATGCCAATAGGCAAATGGATTATTAGCAGTTCCCGTAATCCAATTCCTGGCGAAACTAATCATCTGCCCCCAATCGGCATATCCTTCCTGAGGTCCCAGTCCAAGAAAACTCAATGCTGCCGCGGAAAGAACAACTGCACCTATTTCAAGGGAAGCCATCACCAGGACAGGATAAATAGAATTAGGTAATATATGCCGAGTAATAATTCGCAGATCAGAACTGCCTGCCCCCCGGGCAGCCGTCACATAATCTTCTTCGCGTATCGCCAATATCTCCCCTCTAATCATGCGAGCGTAGCTCGGCCAAGAAACTAAAATTAGAGCTAACATCACGCTCGGAATGCTCGGACCTAAGGCGATGGTAATTGCCATCGCTAAAATAAGTGAAGGAAAAGCCAAAAAGACGTCTGTAATACGCATTATAATATCGTCAATAATACCACCAAAATAACCCGCAACACTTCCAAGAAATAGCCCAATTACTACAATTGCTCCGATTACAATAAGGCCAATCTGAAAAGCGGTTCTAGTCCCCCATATCACACCATAAAAAACGTCATATTGGCCTTGTGTGGTACCAAAAATATGGTCATCACTCGGGGGTTTAGGTACCGCTGAGAAACCATCTCTTGGAATCATATATGAATTGACATGACCTTCCGGCGGAGGCGCAATTATAGGAGCGAGTGCCGCAACAAATATAAAAGAGACAATTATGACTATCCCGATAATAGACAGAGGATTCTTTTTTAATCTCCCAAATAACGACTTTAGACTAGTCATGATGCCTTACCACCAACCCTGATTCTTGGATCTATTCGCGCATAAAGGAGATCAACAACGGTATTGGTAACAACAAAAAGCACCCCGTTAAAAAGGGCGAACGCCAAAATTGAAGGAATATCTATTTGGACCGCAGATTGCCAGGCCCACCAACCTAGGCCTTTGTAGTTAAATATCGTTTCTGTAATAACTACGCCATTGACAATTGAAGCAAAAAGAAAACCCGAGATAGTAAGCACAGGTATTAATGCGTTACGCCTTGCATGAACGTTGACGACAATGTTTTCAGTCAATCCCTTGGCCCGAGCGGTAGTGATATAACCTTTGCCAAGAGCTTCCAACATACTGGATCGCATTAATCTCATTATAAAAGCAATATTTACCACTGTCAGAGTGATTACAGGCAGTATCATGTGCCTGATACTATCCCAGAAAACCTGCCAATTACCGTTCATTATCCCATCTAAAAAGTTTATGCCTGTGTACCGAACAAATTCCGAAGAATTTACAACGATGCTCATTTCTGTACTTAATCTTTCAGGAGGCAGCAAACCATTGAAATATCCGTAGAAAACCATTAGAAGAACGAGCCCAAGCCAAAAAGTAGGCAAAGACCAACCGATAATAGCACCAAAACGTGTGGCATGATCAAAAAATTTGTCTTTATTGGCAGCAGCTTTGGATCCAAAAAATATCCCACCGATAATAATCAAAGGAGTCGCAAACAATGCCAACTCAACAGTTGCCGGCAAAAATTTGCCGATCGCCTCGGTAACCGGCAACGAAACAACCCTGGACCAACCGAAATTACCATGAAATATCTCATTCATCCACGTAATATATTGATTCCAAATTGGGGCATCAAGCCCGTACTGCGCGATAATTTCATCAATGTGTTGGAATTGGGCAGGATTTTTTACATATAAGGCTGCTCTTTCAATAGGTGAAAATAATTGAAGGAGTAAAAATATTAAAACGGTGACACCAAAAAGCACTGGTACAAGCATCGCCAAACGGCGGACTAAATAAGATCTGAATTCCAAGTGTGTACCTCGTAGTAAACCGCAGGTGCCCCGTCTCTCAAGGGAAGGGGCACCTGCTTAAATTCGTCAATGGTACTTCTATTTGTATGTTTTACTTAACAGGTAAATGTTACACATTTGGCTCGGTAAAGCTGGATTATAGACAAAGCCTTGAATCCAATCTTTGAAGTATCTCTGACCCAGGGGTTGGGCCAGTAAAATTCCCGGAGCGTCATCGTAATATATTTGAGCGAGTTGATCATATATTTGTTGCCGCACCTGGGGATCTATGGAGCTAATACCCTCAGCAATAAGTGCATCGGCTTCAGGGTTGTTGTAGTTTTGCCAACCGGAAAAGGTTCCCTGACTATGCATGAATGGAACGACAAAATTATGTGCGTCAGTAAAATCAGGTAACCATCCAATTTGGAAAGCTGGTAGTAGACCTGTGTACATTCCACGGAGTAGAGTCGGCCATTGCATGACTTGAATATTGACTTTGAACAAGGGATTGATTGCAAAGAGCCCGGCTTGTAAAATCTCACACGCCAGTTTGCGCGGAAGATTACCGGAATTGTAGGCAAGGGTAAGAGTAAAACCTTTCTCCCAGACTTGACCACCCCACGCGGCCTGGAGGTACTCCCTAGCCTTAACCAAATCATAGTTATATTTTGTGGTCAAATTGGGGTTGTAGTATGACAAACCGTTGATTACAGGAGAAGCAGCTTGTACACCTTGTCCGGATAGAGCATCTTGTAGATACGTCCCGAAATCAAAGGCGTGAGAAAAGCCTTTCCTGACATTTATGTCAGTAAAGAAATCCAGCGGAATACCTGCCCCATCGAGTTTGCCGGAGCCAACCATTGTGCTCTGGGGACTGATACTCATCTGGAAGAAAAATGAGTCAACGGTTACAGTTGGAAGATTTTTGATAATGGTGAGACCTGTAGCGCCTTCCATTTCAGCAAAATTTGTTGCCGGTACGTAGGCATAATCAACATCGCCATTTTGAAGCATCAATTTTCTTGTTGACCATTCGTCAACCGTCTTAATGATGACTCTTTCGAAGTTTGCCGGTCCCTGCCAATAGGCATCATATCTAACAAAAGAAATTTCAACACCAGGATCCCAACGCTCAAGTTTAAACGGTCCGGTGCCATTCATTATTGCCTGTAGTGGAGATGCTCCAGCATCGGGATCGTTTAAAGCTGCGTATGAAGCCTCAGAACCATCCCAATCCCCATTTTGTACACACCATTCTTTATCAACTATGCCACCCCAAGGGCCTGCCAGAATCTGCAGAAAAGGCGCATAGGGAGCAATCAGATTGAACTGAACCCATTCCCCATCAACTTGAACCGCATCTGTGATCTGTTGTAACGGAATTCTGGGCTCAATATCTCTTGAACTGTAACCACCTAGCAGCGGTTCAAAGAACATCCACTGTGGACCAGCGCCGTAGTCTTGTACCATGCCGCGTTCAAAGCTATATTCAACATCTGAAGGAGTCAAGTCATTTCCATTGTGAAATTTAACTCCAGTGCGGATATGAAATCTATAGGTTTTTCCGTCTGCAGATATTGTCCATTCGGTTGCTAAAGCAGGCAAAAACTCTGTTGTACTCGCTCCTTTGAAAGTAAGAAGTGTGTCGTAAACCAATTGAACTGATTCCCCGCTTGCCGTGTCATAGCCGTAAGCCGGGTCGAGTGAATCAGGATAACCAATTGTGGCCATGATAAATGATTCAGGGTTTTTAATGTTTGCGTCCGGGTCGGCAGCAGTTGTGGTTGGAGGCGCCGTGGTAGGATCAGTATCCCCACTGCATGCTGGTAAAAACATCGCCAGTGCTAAAATACTTGCGAGCACCAAACCCGCCCTGGTTCGCCACCTGTGTTTCATGAGTCTCTCCTTTTCTAAATTTCGGCTGGTAATTACCAACCGAGAACCGATTGTCTCAATTATAACCCTAGTTTGTGCTATGTCAATATCTAATTTTTTCCTCACCCCTCTTTAATTCCCCTCACACGTTGTGCTATAATCCATCTTTGATAAAAGATTAAGAGGAAAGAAATTGGAAAAACTGGACAAAATCAACGTCATTGATGCCTTCAAACGCCATGACACCGACACCGGCTCTGCGGAAGTGCAGATCGCCATTCTCTCGGCTCGCATCGTGCAGCTCACCTCCCACCTGACGGCCAACAAACGGGACTCTCACACCAAGTGTAACCTGCTGCGATTAGTCGGCCAGCGCCGGCGCATGCTCGCCTACCTGAGGAAAGAGGATGCCGCCCGCTACCAGGCTGTGATCGTCAAGCTGGGTCTGCGCAAGTAATCTTTTCCTTTATAATTTAAGGAAAGGACTATTGCCAAAACACTTAAAAGGAGAGACTGTTGTCTGATATTAAAACATTTGAACGCACCATAAGCGGGCGTAAGCTGGTTATTGAAAGCGGTAAACTGGCCGGACAGGCCAATGGCGCCGTAACCGTCCGCTATGGTGACACCGTGATACTGGCGACCGTGGTGGTAGCCAAAGAACCGCGCCCCGGTGTGGACTTCCTGCCGCTGACCATTGACGTGGAAGAACGGATGTACGCTGCCGGACGAATTCCCGGCGGTTTTATCCGCCGCGAAGGCCGGCCTTCAGAAAACGCCACCCTGGCCGCCCGGCTGGCTGACCGGCCGCTACGCCCGCTGCTGCCCAAGTACTGGCGCCGCGAGATTCAAATCATCGTCACCGTTTTGACCGCCGACCAGGAGAATGATCCTGATATTCTCGGCGTTATCGGCGCTTCCTGCGCCCTGGGTATCTCAGAGATGCCGTTTGAAGGCCCGCTGTCCGCGGTGCATGTCGGCTACATTGACGGCGAGTTCGTCATTAACCCCACCCATTCTCAGTTAGCCGACAGCAAACTGGACGTGGTCGTGGCCAGCACCAAAAAAGCAGTCACCATGCTGGAAGCCGGCGCCAATGAAGCTCCGGAAGACCTGATGTACGAGGCTATCCGCATCGGTCATGAGGCCAACCAGGAAATCATTGCCCTGCAGGAAGAAATGGTCGCTGCCGTCGGCAAGGCCAAATGGGAAGTCAGCCCGCCGGTAATTGACGCCGGATTGCTGGACAAAGTTTCCGCTATTGTGGACGGCAAACTGGCCGAGGCCTTTTACCAGGCCGACAAATCCCAGCGTCAGGAAAACCTGGGGAAGATTAAGGGCGAACTGATGGAGTCGCTGGGCGAAGAATTTGACCGCGGCGCCGTTATGGAAGCCTACGATAAGAAAATCCGCCAACTGGTACGCTCCACTATTCTGGATAAGAAGGAACGGGTCAGCGGCCGCGGCATTGAAGAAATCCGCGAGCTGTCCGCCGAGGTCGGCGTACTGCCCCGGGTGCATGGTTCATCGCTGTTCTCCCGCGGTCAGACCCAGATTTTGAACATCGTGACTCTGGGCTCACTGCAGATGGAACAAAAGCTGGACAATATCGCCCCGGAGACTTCCAAACGTTATATTCACCATTATAATTTCCCGCCTTACTCCGTGGGTGAAGCCAAGCGGATCGGCACCGGACGCCGCGAAATCGGCCACGGGGCGCTGGCGGAGCGGGCGCTGCTGCCGGTAATCCCGTCAGAAGCGGAGTTCCCCTATGCCCTGAGACTGGTATCCGAGGCGGTCAGCTCCAACGGCTCCACCTCCATGGCCAGCACCTGCGCATCCTCCCTGTCCTTGATGGACGCCGGGGTGCCGATCAAGAAAGCGGTGGCCGGCATCTCCGTTGGTTTGATTACCGACGATGCCAACCCCGACCGTTTTGTCACCCTGACCGATATTGAAGGTCTGGAAGATAATTACGGCGATATGGACTTCAAGGTCGCCGGCACCCGTGACGGCATCACCGCCATTCAGCTGGACATCAAACTCAAGGGCATCAGCTTTGCGGTAATTGAAGCGACGCTGGCGCAGGCCAGGCGCGCCCGTGAGGTCATTCTGGATGTCATGGATAAAGCCATCAGCCATAGCCGCGCTGAGATGTCGCCCTACGCACCGCGGATGTACAAACTGAAGATTGACCCCAGCAAGATCGGCGCCGTTATCGGCCCCGGCGGCCGGGTGATCCGCGCCATCATTGAAGAGACCAAAACCTCCATTGATATTGAAGACGACGGCACCGTTATTATCGGCGCCTCCGACGGCGAAGCTGCTAAAAAGGCCATTGCCATCATTGAGGGCATGACCAAGGATATTGAACCCGGCACCACCTACAGCGGCAAGGTAACCCGCATCATGAGCTTCGGTGCTTTCATGGAGATTCTGCCGGGCAAGGAAGGCATGGTTCATATCTCCGAACTGGCCAACCGCCGGGTGGATAAAGTGGAAGACGTCCTCAAGATCGGCGATATCGTCAACGTCAAGGTGATTGAGATTGATTCTCAGGGCCGAATCAATCTGTCTATCCGCGCTCTGCTGCCGCCGCCGACTGAAGAAGAAAAGGAAGCCATGCGCAACCAGGCACCGCCTCAGGGTGGTTTCCGGCGCTCAGCGCCCGGCGCGCCGATGGAACGGGGTGACCGGCCGCAATTCCGAAGGTAATAGAGGAACTGATGAAACCCCTCAGGGCCCAACGGCCCTGAGGGGTTTTTTAACCGCCCCATTCCGGGGTTGCGGCCTAAATACTGAAAACAGGATAAACGTGATGACTATTAAAGTTGCAGTACAGGGAGCTCTCGGGCAGATGGGACGCGAGGTGATGCGGGCGGTGACCGCTGCCCCGGACCTGGAACTGGCGGGTGCCTGTGATGCCAGGGCCGAAAAATCCGCTAAATTTTCCCCCGCCGAAAACGCGCCGCCGGTACCGCTGAATGATAATCTGGCCCGGCTGCTGGCCGATACCCGGCCGGATGTCCTGGTGGATTTCAGTCTGGCCGCGGCGGTGCCGCAGACCGTGGAAATTGCCGCCCGGGCCGGTGTATCGCTGGTCATCGGCACGACCGGCCTCAGTGCCCAGACCCTGGCCCGGGTGAATGATTTGACCAGAGAATATCACATCGGCGCGGTGATTGCGCCCAATTTTGCGCTGGGCGCGGTGGTGATGATGGAACTGTCCCGCATCGCCGCCCGCTATTTTGACTGGGCGGAAATCATTGAACTGCACCATGAGTACAAGGCCGACGCCCCTTCCGGCACCGCTATTGCCACCGCCCGCACCATGGCCGCATCCCGGGATAAACCCTTCCGCTCGCTGGACAGCGACGCCGGCCATCCCAGCCGCGGCCAGAAGTTTGACGGTGTGACCGTGCATTCGGTCAGAATGCCGGGACTGGTGGCCAATCAGGAAGTAATTTTAGGCGCGCCCGGGCAGACGCTGTCCATCAAACACGATACCACCAGCCGCGAATGCTTTATGCCCGGCGTCCTGCTGGCGATACGGGAAATCGCCGGACGTCCGGGGGAATTCATCTTCGGGCTGGAAAAACTGCTTGATTTCTAAAGGGGGATAATGTGAAGGGTCTCAGAGTTGCCATCGTGGGAGCCACCGGACTGGTCGGCCAGGAGTTCATTAAAATACTGCAGCAGCGGCATTTCCCGGTAGACCACCTGGAACTGCTGGCTTCCGACCGCAGCGCCGGCCGGAAACTGAACTATAACGGCCGGCAGATTGAAGTCCGGGAGACCACCCCCGACAGTTTTGAGGATATTGACCTGTCGCTCTTTTCCGCCGGGGCCGATATCAGCCGCCATTTTTCGCCCATTGCCGCCAAAAAAGGTGCCGTGGTCATTGATAACAGCGCCGCTTTCCGGATGGATAACGGCGTACCGCTGGTGGTCCCGGAGGTCAATATTGAAGATGCCCGCAACCACCACGGCATCATCGCCAACCCGAACTGCTCCACCATTCAGATGGTGGTGGTGCTGAACCCGCTGCACCAGTTCAATCCCATTAAACGGGTGGTGGTCAGCACCTATCAGGCGGTGTCCGGCACCGGCACCCCGGCCATTGACGCGCTGTCCGAGCAGACCCGCACCGTCCTGGAAGGCCAGCCGGTAACGCCGCACGTCTATCCGCACCAGATTGCCTTTAATCTGCTGCCGGAGATTGATATCTTCATGGATTCCGGCTACACCAAGGAAGAGTGGAAGATGCTGGTGGAAACCCGCAAGATTATGCACCTGCCGAACCTGCCGCTGTCGGCCACCTGCGTCCGGGTACCGGTATTTATCGGCCACAGCGAGGCCCTGAATATAGAATTTGACCGGCCGATTTCGGCTGATGAGGCCCGCAATATTTTAGCTAAAGCCCCGGGGGTACGGGTACTGGACGACCCGACGGTCAGTCTTTATCCTCACCCGTGGATGGCCGCCGGCACCGATGAAACCTGGGTCGGCCGGATCCGCCAGGACTGTTCTCACCCCAAGGGGCTGACCATGTGGGTGGTGGCCGATAATGTCCGCAAGGGCGCAGCGCTCAATGCGGTGCAGATTGCCGAAGAAATGCGGCTGCGCGGCTGGCTGGGAGGTAAATAATGAAAGAACTGGGACGCCTGATTACCGCCATGGTGACGCCGTTCAAGGACGACGGCAGCATTGATTTTGACCAGACCCGCAAACTGGCCCGCGGGCTGGTGGCCTCCGGCTCAGACGGCATCGTGGTGGCCGGCACCACCGGTGAATCACCCACGGTTACCTGGGAGGAAGAGCACGAGCTGTTCATGGCGGTTAAAGAAGCCGTGGGCGACGGGGCAAGGGTCATTGCCGGCACCGGCTCCAACTCCACCGCCGAAGCGGTGGAAAACACCATCAAGGCGGAGAAGCTGGGCGTGGATGCCGCACTGCTGGTGGTGCCCTATTACAATAAGCCGACTCAGGAAGGGCTGTACCGCCATTTCAAAGCCGTCGCCGAGGCGACCAGCCTGCCGATTATCCTGTACAACGTACCAGGCCGTACCGTCACCTCGCTGTCCGCCGACACCACCATCCGCCTGGCGGCGATCCCCAATATCGCCGGCACCAAGGAAGCCAGCGGCAACCTGGGGGAGATTGCCCGGATTATTGATGAAACCCGCAAAATCCGGACGGATTTTACCATCTGGAGCGGCAACGATTCCGACATCCTGCCGATGATGGCCATCGGGGCGCACGGCGTCATCAGCGTGGCCTCTCACCTGGTGGGCCTGCAAATTAAGAAGATGATGGACAGCTTCAGCGCCGGCAATCTGGAAGAGGCGGCGGCCATCCACCGGCACCTGACGCCGATATTCAACAACCTGTTTGTGGTGGCCAACCCGATGCCTATCAAGTATGCCCTGAATTACATCGGCTTCCGGGTGGGCGCACCGCGGCTGCCGCTGACCGAGCCGGACGAGAAATCCGCCGCCCTCATAAGGGAAACACTCAAACGCTATGACATTGATCTGCCGCTGGGCTGATAAGTCGGCCGGGTGGGCATTAACGTGACGCTGTCGCCGGCGGAAGGCCTCCTGCCGCTCAGTGGGGAACTGGTTAAAGCGGCATCGGTGACCTGCGCTCAAGCCTTCGCCGATGACCCGACCACGGCCTACCTGGTGCCGGATGCGGACAAGCGGGAGAATCTGAACTTTTCTTTTGAGTATTACCTGCGGCTGTCATTGCTGTCATCCGGGTATGAGGCTTATGTCACCTCGCCGGCTTGTGAGGGGGTGGTGATCTGGGTGGGGCCTGACGCTAACGATTCTCTCTTCACCCAGTTCCGGGCCGGCTGGCCTGTTCTGCCGCTGCGCCTGGGCTGGCGCTCACTATTCCGGGAAACCCGGATGGATGCCCGTTTTTCCCGTGTCCGTCAGAAACTGGTGCCGAAACGGCATATATACCTGGCGCTGCTGGCGGTGGCGCCGGAATATCAGGGGGCGGGGCATGCCGGACGCCTGGTGCGGCCGATGCTGGAGCGCCTGGACCGGGGAAAAATGCCGGCCTTTGTGGAAACTCAGAATGAGCGAAATGCCGCCATGTACGGCCGCTGGGGCTTCCGATTATTACAAACCGAGGCCATACCGGGTACCGACGTTAAGATGCACCTGATGCTGCGGGAGCCGGCTAAACCTTAAAGCAGCGCCCGCAGTTCTATGGTCTGATCCCGCACCGGGCCGATACAAACGTAAGCCGCCGGACAGCCGGACAGCTCTTCCAGCCGGTTGATGAATGACCGGGCTTCCTTCGGCAGCTTATCCAGCCGGGTGATGCCGGTGGTGGTCTGCTTCCAGCCGGGCAGCGTCTCATAAACCGGGGAACACTTATTCAGCAAACCCGGTTCCGCCGGGAAATCAGTCAGGGTGTCGCCGTTGAGCCGATAGGCGGTGCAGACCTTAACTTCATCAAAGGAATCCAGAATATCCAGCCGGGTCACGGCCATATCGGTCATGCCGTTGATGCGGGCGCTGAAGCGCGCCGCCACGCCGTCAAACCAGCCGATGCGCCGCGGCCGTCCGGTGGTGGTGCCGTACTCATGACCGAGGTCCCGGATGCGGTCGCCGACGGCGTCCACCAGTTCGGTGGGAAACGGTCCGGCGCCGACGCGGGAGCAATAGGCCTTGAAGACGCCCAACACCTGGTCAATGCGGGTGGGGCCAATACCGGCCCCCAGACAACCGCCGGCTGAGAGGGGCGAAGAAGAAGTGGCGTAAGGATAGGTGCCGAAATCAGTATCCAGCAACGCCCCCTGAGCGCCCTCCAGAATAACCGCCTTGCCGTCGTCCACCATGTCGTTAAGCAGTGAGGAGGTTTCCCGGATATTAGCCCTCAACTGCTCCGCGTAAGAGCAGGACAGGTCATAGAGTTTTTCAATATCAATAGGCGCTTCGCCGTACAGTTTGGTCAGAATCTTGTTTTTGTATTCCAGGACATATTCCAGCCGGGTGCGCAGTACGTCGGCATCCAGCAGATCGCCGGCGCGGATACCCATCCGGGCGACCTTGTCGGCAAAAGCCGGGCCGATGCCGCGCAGGGTGGTGCCCAGTGACTTATTGCCGCGGGCGGCTTCTTCCAGGGCGTCCAGCTGCAAATGGTAAGGCATCACCAGGTGTGCGCGGTCGCTGATAAAGACATTATCAGTGCTGACGTTCCGGCTGTTAAGCATCTGGCGTTCACTGACAAAGATCTCCGGGTTGACCACCACGCCGTTGCCGATAACACAGGTGCAATCCGGATAAAAAACGCCGGAGGGCACCAGATGCAGTTTGAAGGTGCCGCCCGGATTCATGACCGTATGGCCGGCATTATCGCCGCCGGAAAAACGCACCACGGCGTCCGCCCGTTCGGCCAGCATGTCAATGACCTTGCCCTTGCCTTCATCGCCCCACTGGGCACCGACTATAACCGTTACTGGCATTGAAATCTCCCCCGGTTTTATTGGCTGACGGCGAATACTCGCCGTTGAAAAAGCCAAAGAAGCATTTTATCAGAATCAGGGCGGTCTGTCATTTACCGCCCAGTTGGCGATAAGCCCCCGCCAGGCGCTGCCCGACGGTGATGTAGCTCATAATACAGATAACGGCCAGCGCGGCAATCAGCCAGCCGGTCAACAGGCCCGCCGTCAGCACGATGACGCGCTCCGGCCGGGTGAACCAGCCGGCCTTGCCCTCAAGGCCGGTGGCTTCAGTGCGCGCCCGCAAATAACTGACGGTGAGCGCACCGGCCATGGTGGCCCCGGTCAGCAGGATGGGCGCGGTATTACCGTCCGGCGCGAAATAAACCAGAATACCCAGGAAAAGCGCCGCCTCAGACAACCGGTCCAGGGTGGCGTCCAGAATGGCGCCGAATTTGGTGACCCGGTTGGTCGCCCGGGCCAGGGCCCCGTCCAGCATGTCAAAAAAGCCGGCAAAAAGCACCACCAGCCCGCCGGCCAACAGATTACCTTCAGCAATGATATAAGCGGCGGCTACGGTGATTAAAAAGCCGATGACGGTCACGGCGTTGGGACTGAGACCGCTGCGGGCCAACAGACCGGACAAACCGCGGGTCATTTTACCGCCGATGGAGCGGCGAAAATCATTTAAGCTCAACAGCCGGATTCCTTATCTATACTATTGTCAGGGTTTGGGGCTGGGTATCTTCAGCGGAGACGGTTTTGCCATGACGCAGCAGCGTCAGGCGATAGTATTCCAGGATACGCACCGCCACCTTGTCCCAGCCGTAATTTTTGACCGTTTCCAGACCCCGGGCGCCGAGTTGGGCCCGGAGGGCGGGATCATCAATCAGCCGGTTCAGGGCTTTGGCCAGGTCAGCGGCATTTTTGGGTTTAACCAGCAGACCTTCCTGCTCGTGCGTCAATACGCCGGCATAGCCGGAAATGCGGGAAGCCACCACCGGCTTGCCCGCCGCCATGGCCTCCAGCAAAATGATGCCGAAGCTCTCCTGCCCGGTTGCCGGAGCGCAGAAAATATCAGCCGTTTTATAATAGCGCGGCAGGTCCTGATAACTGACGCAGTCCACAAAGACCACCGAATCGGTCAGATGAGCGTCGCGGACCTGTTTTTCAAATTTCGGCCGCATCCGGGTGCCGGGACCGATGATGATCAAACGGGTTTCCGGGTTATGATGATGGACCTTCTTGAAGGCATCAATCAGGTATTTCAACCCCTTGCGCTTCTCGAGCCGACCGACAAAAAGCAGGTTGAGCTTGTCGTCGCAGTATTCAGCGATGGGCTCAACATCAGGGTGGAAATGCGTCAGGTCAATACCGTTGGGAATAACGCTGTAATCCGCCTTGACGTAGCGGGAATGATAATCCCGCGCGGCGGCGGACACGGCAATGTGCCCCTGTAGCTTGCGGGCGCGGCGATTCAGTATCCAGCGGCTGACGGGCCAGCCGAAATTATAGCCCGGCTTGCCTTCAGCGGCATGAAAGGTGCCGATATTGGTGGCTTGAGAATAACGCAGCACCGCCGAACACAGCATGATCATAAACGGTTCATGCAAATGCACGATGTCAAACTGCTCTTTGGCCAGAACGGCTTTGATTTTGTTGGCCAGACGAACGGATATGGTGATACGGGCGACCGAACCGGACGCCGGCATCGGCCGCGGGGTGCCGATATGCACGAAGCGGTTACCGAAAGCGGTTACCGGTTTGGAAGCCGGGGCAATGATAACCACATGATGCCCCAGAGCGGTCAAATGCCGCTCCAGGGCGGTCACATGATTGGCGACCCCGCCATGATAAGCAAAATCATAGGGCGCAACCAGCGCTATTCTCAATGGCACCTCCCCCGCAGGATTACATCAATTACGGGTTGAGCGCTGTTAGCTCTCTTTGGTATCAGCTTTTTTGCCCTTTTTAAGCTCGGCGACACTTTCCGCGATGAAGCTTTCGGTGGCGTCATGAGCGCAGGCATCTGAATACTGTTCCGGCGGTGACTTCATGAAGTAGGATGACGGCCCGAACAGCGCACCTTTCATGCCGCGCTCCAGGGCCAGTTTGGCACAGCGGACGGCATCAATAACCACGCCGGCGGAGTTGGGGCTGTCCCAGACTTCAATCTTGCACTCCAGATTCAACGGGACATCACCGAAGGTGCGGCCTTCCATGCGGATGTGGCAGAACTTGCGGTCTTCCAGCCACGGCACATAATCAGAAGGACCGACGTGGATGTCAGAGGGATTCATCTTGTAATCCAACTGGGAAGAAACAGCGTTGGTCTTGGAAATCTTTTTGCTTTCCAGACGCTCGCGCTCCAGCATGTTCATGAAGTCGGTGTTGCCGCCGAAGTTGAGCTGATAGGTGCGCTCCAGCTTGACGCCGCGCTCCCGGAACAGGTGGGTCAGGACGCGGTGAACGATGGTGGCGCCGACCTGGCTCTTGATATCGTCGCCGATAATGGGCAGCCCTTTGGCAATAAAGCGATCCTGCCAGTATTTTTCACGGGCAATGAATACCGGGATGCAGTTAATGAAGGCGCAACCGGCTTCCAGCACCTGCTCAACATACCATTTGGTGGCTTCTTCGCTGCCGACCGGCAGGTAATTGATGACTACGTCAACTTTCCGTTCCTTGAGGATGCCGACGATGTCGGCAGTCGGACCGGGGGCTTTTTCAATAATCTGGGACAGGTATTTGCCCAGACCGTCATGGGTCATGCCGCGCTCAACCTTAACACCGGTCAGCGGCACTTCCGCGAATTTAAAGGTATTGTTCGGAGTGGTATAAATAGCCTCGGCCAGGTCTTTGCCGACTTTATTTTTATCCACGTCAAAAGCAGCGACGAACTCTATGTCACTGACATGATAGCCGCCCAGGTTGACATGCATCAGACCCGGTACGAATTCGTTTTCCTTAGCTTTTTTGTAGTAGTGAACCCCTTGTACGAATGATGACGCACAATTGCCCACGCCGATAATGGCGACATTGATTTTGCCCAAGATATTTGGACTCCTTTCTAATAATTACGGTAGCTAAACTCAGACGACTGAACCAACGCAGGATTACAGCCTGTGTTTACACACGACAACCAGTCCCGGTGGAAAAATAAGGAGGAACCCGGACTATCCGATGCGGAAAACTTTTGTGCCACATGTCGGGCAGACGCCCTGAGTGGCCGGCTTGCCGTTCTTGAGGGTGACTTTCTTGGCGTCCTTGATCTCTCTTTTAGCCCGGCATTTGACGCAATAAGCTTCCATCTTCCTGACTCCTTGGTTTGTCATTCCAGCCCCATATCATCGTTGATTATGGACTCATTGTCAAGCTATTTCAAGCTATAATAAAACAAATAATTACCGGGTGTCCTTAAAAGGGTTTTCTTGCTATACTCTGGGCGAGGAATAATGCAATGAATGAAAACACCAAAGACTCCGGCTGGCTTGAAAATTTTGACCGCATCTTTCAGCAGGCTGATGCCGTAATAGATGAAGTCACCCTGGCGGTGAACAGTGAAGATGAAGCGGCCACCCGAGCAGCCCTGAATAAGGCCGTGACCGTAATGACGCCGCTGCTGGCCGAGCTGAAAGACACCCCCAAGCCGGCAGGCAAAGACCTGAAAGAAGTGAAAAAACGCTTTGCTGACGGTTATAAGGTGTTTTTGGACGGCTGTAATTACGGGGTTGAATATTTATGTACGCCCTCACCGTGGAACCGCAGCGTCTGGTGGATAACACTGGAAAAGGCCACCGATAAACTGCATGAAGCCGTGGCCTGTTACAAATTCTGCCGGCCGGGAACCGAGGCCGACACCGTGGCGGAAGAGGAACCATCGGCGGAAATCCAGGACTGACCCGGTTTTATTCCCCCGGCTGAGCGGCCCCGAAGACCTTCAGCCGCAGCTCCGGCCCGGTCAGGTCGGCGATGGCCGTCAGAACCCCTTCGGCAGCGTACAGCCGGTAAGCCTGACCTTCGGCCAGTTGCGCCCGGAGTTCCGGCGTCACCACCCCGTGACTGAGGCTCGCCGACATAGCGGCGTCCAGCATTAGCCGCGGCAGTAAATCCAGTCCGTGGTCCAGCGGCAATAAAGCGGCGGCGACGCCCCCGACGTCAGTCAGTTCATCCAGCGCGACGGCTTGCCCGATGTTAAAACAGCCGTAAGCCGTCCGCCGTAATTTTTTCAGATGCGCGCCCACCCCCAGCGCCTGCCCCAGGTCATAAGCCAGGGAACGGATGTAGGTCCCACCGCTGCATTCCACTTCAATCCGCACCACCGGGGAGGTAAATTCCAGCAAGTCCAACCGGAAGATGGTGACGGCGCGCGGTTTAAGCTCAGCCGTCTCTCCCCGCCGCGCCAGCTCATATAACGGACGGCCGTTGAGTTTAAGGGCGCTGTACATGGGGGGAATCTGTTCAATACTGCCGGAGAAACCCTTAAGGGCGGCGGCCACCTGACTCAGCGTCACCGCGGAGGCATCGGCGGTAAAGGTTATCCGGCCTTCGGCATCGTAGGTATCGGTCGCCGTACCCAGTTCAATATCGGCCTGGTAGGTTTTTGAAAGCTGATGGAGATATTCCACCGTCCGGGTCGCCTGGCCCAGAGCGATGGGCAGCACCCCGGTAGCCAGCGGATCCAGCGTGCCGGCGTGGCCGATACGGCAACGGCCGGTAATCTTCTTGATGCGGGCGATAACCCCGTAAGAGGTCAGGCCGGCCGGTTTATCTACGTTGAGCCAGCCGTTGAGGCTCATGGTTTTACTCACCGGAGGGGTTAACGGAATCCCGGTTGGCCTCTTCAATCAAACGATTCAGGCGGGCGCCCCGTTCAATGGAATCATCCCAGTAAAAAGCCAGCTCCGGCACATGACGCAGCGTCAGCACCTTGCCCAGTTCGCCCCGGAAATACCCTGCCGCCCCGGTCAGGGTCTGAAGGATTTCCTTCTTGTTTTCCGAGGTGACCAGATGACTGACGAAGACTTTGGCAAAACCCAGGTCCGCCGCCGTTTCCACGGCGTTGATGGACAGAAACTCCAGCCGCGGGTCGCGAATCTCGCGCTGCATGATCCGGCTGAGTTCTTCCCGGATTAACTGGTTCACCCGCTCCATGCGATGGCTCAAGCGCTTTTCTCCCGGCGGACAAATTCCAGAATATCCCCGACCGCAAATTCGTTGAAGCCATCCAGCCCGACGCCGCCTTCAAAACCGGCCAATATTTCACGGACATCATCCTTGAAGCGCCGCAGTGAAATCATCGGATTTTCGGTTATGACCTCGCTGCCCCGCATGACCCGGACCCGGGCACCACGGGTAGCCTTGCCTTCCAGAACGTACATACCGGCCACATTGACCTTCTTGCCGGCGGAGAATACGGCGCGAACCTCAGCCCGGCCTTCAATGATTTCCTTAATCTCCGGTTCCAGCAGGCCCTTGAGGGCTTTATCAACCTCTTCCACCAGGTTATAAATGATGTCATATTGACGGATGTCTATCTTCTCCGCGTCAGCCAGACGCTGAGCGCCGGTCTCAATACCAGTAGAGAACCCGATAACCAGACCACTGGACGCAATAGCCAGCATGACGTCGTTTTCGGTGACGTTGCCGGTGCCGGCATGAATAATATGCACCGACAGTTTCTCGGTGGTCAGCTTCTCCAGCGAGGTGCGGATAGGTTCAATGCTGCCCTGAACGTCGGTTTTCAGAATGATGTTGAGTTCCTTGACGCTGCCGGAGGCAATCTGCTCATGCAGACTGGACAGGGTGACGGTGGCCGTCTTCTTTTCGGCCCTTTCGCTGATCTGTAATCTGGCCTGGCGTTCGTTGGTAGCCACCGTGAGGGTATCGCCGACGTTGGGCACGGCGGGCAAACCCAGGATGGCCGCCGGAGTGGACGGCTCCGCCTTGCGGATTTGTTTGTTCTGGTCATTGAACATGGCCTTGATCTTGCCGAAGACATTGCCGACGACCACGATATCGCCGACTTTGAGCGTCCCGTTCTGTATCAGCACGGTGGTCATGGCGCCGCGGTTTTTATCCATCTCGGCTTCAATAACCACACCGGTGGCTGAAGCGCCGGGGTCAGCGTGGAGGTCTTCAATTTCCGCCACCAGGAGAATATTCTCCAGCAGCTCATCAATACCGATACCGTCCTTGGCGGAGGTGCCGACGGCGATGGTATCGCCGCCCCACTCTTCAATTACCAGTCCCTGGTCGGCCAGCTGCTGTTTGACCCGGTCAGGATTGGCGCCGGGCTTGTCAATCTTGTTGACAGCCACGATAATCGGCACCTCGGCTGCCCGGGCATGGTCAATGGCTTCCAGGGTCTGCGGCATGATGCCGTCATCGGCCGCCACCACCAGAATAGTAATATCGGTCGCGCGGGCACCGCGGGCCCGCATGGCGGTAAACGCCTCATGACCCGGGGTATCCAGGAAGGTTATCTTCTGGCCTTTGACCTCCACCTGATAAGCCCCGATATGCTGGGTGATGCCGCCGGCTTCACTTTCCATGACGTGGGTCTGGCGAATGGCATCCAGCAGGCGCGTCTTACCGTGGTCAACGTGACCCATGATGGTCACCACCGGCGGGCGCAGGGGCAGGTGCTTCAGATATTCCTGATCCGGGCGCTTCTTCTTCTGGGCGGCCGACCGCACCGGCTGCGGTTTGGCTTCAATGCCGAAATCCGCCGTCAGTTTGGCGGCGGTTTCAAAATCAATCACCTCATTGACGTTGGCCATCACGCCGTTGCGCATCAACTGCTTGATGACTTCAATGGGATGCTGCCGGATGGTGGCCGATAATTGACGCACGGTCAGAGCCGCGGGCAGTTCCACCACCGGACGAGCCGGAGTCTGGTCTGCGGAATCGGCTGGGTTTTGTTTTTGTTCAGACACTGGATTGCTCCTTTAACATTTCAGCGATAGCCGCCCTCAGTGTCTCCCGGTCTTCACTGCCGAGTCTCACCTTTAAGACGTATTCCAGTTGATTGCCCTTCAAGGCACCGTTGAGACAGGCCGGCTCGCGGCACAGATAGGCGCCCCGGCCCGGTGCCTTGCCGGTGCTGTCCGGCGACACGCCGCCTTCCGGGGTGCGTACGAAACGCTGTAAACCCCGTTTGCCCCCTACCTGCCGGCAGACCACACAGGTACGCTGTGGAACCTTTTTGTTAGTAATCATCTCCGAAATCAAATTCACCGGCGCCGCCGCTGCGCTTTTTCTTACGTTTATCTCTATCATCAGAATCCCGGCCGCCGCGCCGCTTTTTCTTTTCTGCATTTTCCGCAGCCCGACCGAGGATATCCTCAGCGAACCGAACGCCGGACTTGCTCTCGCCGACCGATACCCGTTCGGCCATATCCAAAGATAGCTTCAGACCGACAGGTTCAGGTTCGGGTGCCGGCGCTTCAGGTTCAACACTCAGCACCGGTTCCATGATCTCAGGCGCCAGCTCCGGCAGCGGTTCAGCGGGCTTCTCCTGCGGCTTGGCCGCCGGTTTCTCGGCGCTCTTTTCCTCCGCCTTGACGGCGGCTTTTTCCTTAGCCTTCGGCGCCGGCTTTTCTTCCTTGACCGGTTCCGGTTCCACCACCGGCGGCGCGACTACCACGGGGTGTTCGGCCTCGTATTGAGAAACACTCTTTATGTCAATTCGCCAGCCGGTGAGTTTCACCGCCAGGCGGACATTCTGCCCTTCTTTGCCGATAGCCAGGCTCTGCTGGCGATCCGGGATCACCGCGGTGGCGGTTTTCTCACCTTCATTGATGATAACCCGCACCACCTGCGCCGGGCTGAGGGCATTGGTAATCAGGACGGCCGGATCCGCGCTCCAAGAAATAACGTCAATCTTTTCCCCGTTGAGCTCGCTGACGATATTCTGAATGCGGATACCGCGTAAACCGACACAACAGCCCACCGGGTCAATACCGGACTGCCGGGCAGACACGGCCACTTTGGAACGGGCGCCGGCTTCGCGGGCCACCCCTTTTATCTCCACCATGCCGGAGTAAATCTCCGGGATTTCCATTTCAAACAGCCGCCGCAGCAAGCCCGGGTGGGAGCGTGAAACGACCACGACCGCACCTTTGACAGTCCGGGCTACTTCCACCATATACACCTTCAGGCGCTGACCGGGACGATAACGTTCGGTATGCACCTGTTCATTCGGCGGCATGACCGCTTCGGCCCGCCCCAGGTCAATGACCACCTGACGGGGTTCCGCCCGCTGGATCATACCGGAGACAATATCACCGGCCTTGCCGGCATATTCATCCACGATAGCGGTGCTTTCAGCCTCGTGCAGGCGCTGCAGGATAACCTGCTTGGCCGTCTGGGCGGCAATACGCCCGGCATCATGCGGCGTGTCTTCAATCAGCACCGGCTCACCCATCTGAATGCCGGGGTGGACTTTAACCGCCTCAGCCAGCGTCACTTCAATCCGGGGATCGGTGACTTTCTCAACCACCGTTTTCTCAGCCCAAACCTTTACCCGGCCGGTCTGATTGTCAATTTTGGCCTGGATATTTTGATTAGGGGTAAAGCTCTCCTTGCGGTAAGCGGACACCAGGGCTGCTTCAACTGCCGCCAGCACTACCTCTTTAGAGAGGTTTTTCTCTGCGGAGAGTTGAGTGATAGCGAGCAAAAAGTCGCTCTTCATCTCTTACTACGGCTCCCCCTTCAATTTTTAATACAATAAAAAAGTGGGATTCCAACCCACTTCACAGGTCTCTTCAACTGCAAAGAGTATATCACTTCAATATTCTTTCTGCAATAGGTTGTAAACATAAATATCCGTATTTAACCAGCCGTCCGTGACCGGTTGCTATCCGGGTCGGCGGTAGATTAGAATCAGGGCCATCAAAATAACTTGCGAGGCCCTAAAATGACCAAAGAAATAATTCACTCCGACCACGCGCCCAAAGCTATCGGCCCCTATTCTCAGGCGATAAAAGCCGGAAACTTACTGTTCACTTCCGGCCAGTTGCCGCTTAATCCGGCGACGGGTGAAGTCGGCGGCGACATCGCCGCCCAGACCCGGCAGGTGCTGGAAAACCTTAAAGCCGTCATTGAGGCCGCCGGCGGGACGCTGGCTGACGTGGTCAAGGCCACCGTCTTTATCACTGATCTGGCGGGTTTTGCCGCCATGAATGAGGTCTACGCCCAGTATTTCAGCGTCAAACCGCCGGCCCGCAGCACCGTAGAGGTGTCGGGCCTGGCGAAAAATGCCCTGGTGGAGATAGAAGTGGTGGCGGTACTGGGCTAGACTCAGGGTATCACTGTCATCCGGGCGGTATAACACCCGACCCGCCATATAATAAGGGAGAAGCATACATGCCCACCTATGAATATGACTGTCTGACGTGCAAGTCACGCTTTGAGGTAACGCGAAAGTTTTCTGAAACCGGCGGCGGCACCTGTCCGAAATGCGGAGCAGAAGGCCAGCGGATTTATTGTGCGCCGCATCTGGTATTCAAAGGGCCGGGATTCTACGTCACCGACAGCCGGACCGAGGTAGACCCGGAGGTAGCGCACCGCAAGAAGGAAACCGAGGCTGCTGCCAAACCTGCGGACGCCGCCGGCACACCCGCCGTACCCGAAAAAGCCGCCGCGCCGGCGGCCGCGGAACCGGCCAAACCGGCAGGCGAAGGTGTTTAAACGGCAGTCAGCAAAAGGAAAACGGGCCGGCGCCTTGACCCGCCGGGGCCTGACCCCTTAAAGTAGCGCCATGTGTCAATTCTGTCACCAGCACGGTGAAGGCCAAAAATGGTACCTGAAAGCCGCCAATTACTCCGAAGAACTGCTGAACGACGTCAAACGCCGCCGGTACATTGAGCATTTCTTCCGCCATCCGGAAGGACTGACCAACGGCGCGGCTAACCTGAACAAAATCCAGGACATGCCAGCCATTGTCCGCAATATGGTCACCCCGGTGCTCACCGGCCGTCAGAAAAAACACCATTTCGGCCAGGTACTGCCGCTGGAGGACGTCAGCGAAGTCCTGGCCATGACCACCTCGGTGGTGCGTCTGACCTGCATCTGCCGTCATGCCATCGGTAAAAAAGAGGCCCGCTACTGCTACGGCCTGAGTCTGTCCCCCGGCGGCGGCCGTATCAAGGAAATCCTGAACGAACTTGACGATACCTTTCTTCACGGGCCGGATACCGCCGGGTTGGAGGTGCTCACGCCTGCCGAAGCCCTGCTGGATATGCAAAAACACGACGAAGACGGCTTATGCCACACTATCTGGACTTTTCAGACGCCGTTTATCGGCGGCATCTGCAACTGCGACCGGGCCGATTGCATGGCGCTGAACGTCAGCCTTAATCTGCAAACGCCGGTGTTGTTCCGGGCGGAATATGTCGCTGAGATTGATGAAACGGCCTGTTCCGGGTGCCGCAACTGCTTCAGCGTCTGCCATTTCGGCGCCCTGGAGTACAGTCATACCTCAGCCGCCGCCCAAATCAACCCCCGCCAGTGCTACGGGTGCGGCGTTTGTCGCGCCGCCTGCCCTACCGGGGCCATTACCCTGCGGGCCCGCAGTGCCTCAACCGTCGCCAACCTGTGGTAGGCGCGCTGCCGCGCGGCATCCCCCTCCGGCCATTTGCGCCGTTTTCCGCCCGATGCTAGAATGCCACCATCATGGACTACATGGAACAGGCGCTGAAACTGGCCGGGCTGGCTGTTGGTGAAGTCAGTCCCAATCCCGCGGTCGGTGCCGTTATCGTCAAGAATGACGAGATTATCGGCCAGGGCTACACCCAGCCGCCAGGGCAGGACCACGCAGAAATTGTCGCCCTGAAACAGGCCGGCGCTGCAGCCAACGGCGCCGTCATGTACGTCACTCTGGAGCCCTGCGCTCATCAGGGGCGGACGCCGCCCTGCACCGACGCCATCATCACCGCCGGCATTAAAGAAGTCCATTTCGCCACCCTTGACGACAATCCGGTGGTTTTCGGCAAGGGCAAGGCTGCGCTGGTCTCGGCCGGCATTGAAGTCCACGTCGGCCAGCACCGCGAGGCCGCCCGCGAAATCAACGAAGCCTATTTTAAATATATCAATACCGGTCTGCCCTTTGTGACCGCCAAATTCGCCATGAGCCTAGACGGCAAAATCGCCACCTGTACCGGCGATTCCAAGTGGATTTCCAACGATGAATCCCGGGCTTACTCCCATTCGCTGCGCCATGATGCTGATGCCATCATGGCCGGTGTCGGCACCGTCATCGCTGATGATCCCAAGCTGACCGCCCGCTGCTGCGCCGGTCGCGGTGGGACCTCTCATAAACAACCCCTGCGGGTAGTAATTGATTCCGTGGGCCGCACTCCGCCGGAGGCCTGTCTTTTCGGCGAACCCGGCCGCACTATCATCGCCTTCGGGACCCAAATTCCGGAAGACCAGCGCCAGAGCTACATCAAAGCCGGTGCGGAGCTGGTGGAGCTGCCCGACGGCCATAACCGGGTAGACCTGCCGGCCCTGCTGCAACATCTGGGACAACAGCAGGTGACCAGCATTTTGGTGGAGGGCGGCAGTGCTGTGCTGGGAAGCATGTTTGATGCCGGACTGGTAGACAAGGTCATTGTGTTTATCGCGCCCGTTATTATCGGCGGGGCGCAGGCGCTGACCCCGGTCGGCGGCATCGGCGCTGAAACCCTGGCTAAAGCCTGGCGGCTGGAGAAAACCCGCACCAGCCACTTTAACGGCGATACCGCCATTACCGGTTACGTTTTAAAGGAATAGGTCAGCAGTGTTCAGCGGCATCGTAGAAGAAACCGGCATCATCACCACCACCAGCGGCGACTCCCTGTCCATCCAGGGAGAGGTGATATTTGCCGACCTCAAACCCGGTGACTCAGTAGCTGTCAACGGGGTCTGTCTGACCGTCAAAGAGATGAAGCAGCCCTTCTTCACCGTCAATGTCATGCCGGAAACCCTCAAACGCACCAATCTCGGTGAACTCAAGCCCGGCCACCGGGTCAATCTGGAGCGGGCCATGACCCTGTCTTCCCGTCTGGGCGGGCACCTGGTGCAAGGCCATGTGGATGCCACCGGTACGGTGAAGGCGATCGCCTGGGAAGGCGACGCCGAACTGCTGACGCTGGCTGCCCCGGCGGAGCTGATGCGTTATGTGGTGGATAAGGGCTTTATCGCCGTAGACGGCCTCAGCCTGACCGCCATAAACGTCACTGATGAAAGCTTTACCGTGTCGCTGGTAGCTTTCAGCCGGCAACACACCACCATCGCCGAACGGAAACCCGGCGACCGGCTCAATCTGGAAGCTGATATCATCGCCAAATACACCGAACGTTTTACCACCCGACGGGAAAGCCGCATCACCCCGTCGTTCCTGGCCGAACACGGTTTTACTTCGTAAATTCCCCCTTTATGTAGTATGATTAGTTATGTCCTTATACAAGGACAGACTATTATTACCCCTGACAGGAGACATTTTTCGCTCATGACACTGGCACCAATACCCGAAATTATCGCCGACATCAAAGCCGGCAAGATGGTCATCATCGTTGATGACGAAGACCGCGAGAACGAAGGCGACCTGGTGGTCGCCGCCGAAAAAGCCACCCCGGATGTCATCAACTTCATGGCTAAAAACGGCCGCGGGCTGATCTGTGTTTCCCTCACCGGGGAGCGTCTGGATGAACTTAATATCCCGCTGATGGTACAGGACAACACCGCCAAACACTACACCGCTTTCACCGTTTCCGTTGAAGCCCGGCACCGGGTCAGCACCGGCATCTCGGCGGCTGACCGGGCGGAAACCGTCAGGGCGCTGGTTGACCCGGCCACCCGTCCGGAAGACCTGTTGCGCCCGGGCCACACCTTCCCCCTTCGGGCCCGCGACGGCGGCGTGCTGGTGCGCGCCGGACACACTGAAACTTCGGTTGACCTGGCCCGCCTCGCCGGTTTGTACCCTTCCGGCGTTATCTGTGAAATCATGGATGAAGACGGCACCATGGCCCGGCTGCCGAAATTACGGGAACTGGCCGCCGAATGGGGCCTGAAAATCGGCAGCGTGGAAGACCTTATCGCCTACCGCCGCCGCAATGAAAAATTAGTCCGCCGGGTGGCTGAAGCCCGGCTGCCGACCCGCTACGGAGAGTTCAGCGCCATCGGCTTCAAGAGCGCCCTGGAAACCGGGGAACATCTGGCGATGGTATACGGCGACATCACCGATACCACCGAGCCGATACTGGTGCGGGTTCACTCCGAATGTCTGACCGGTGACGTGCTGGGCAGCATGCGCTGCGACTGCGGTGAGCAGCTGGATCTGGCGATGAAGCAGATTGCCGCCGCCGGCCGCGGCGTCCTGCTGTACATGCGCCAGGAAGGGCGCGGCATCGGCTTTCACAACAAGCTTAGCGCCTATGCCCTGCAGGATCAGGGGCTGGATACGGTTGAAGCCAATGAACGGCTGGGTTTCGGCGCCGACCTCCGGGATTACGGTATCGGCGCTCAGATACTAGCTGACCTGGGACTGCATCAGATTAAGCTGATGACCAACAACCCCAAAAAAGTCGTCGGACTTGAAGGTTACGGCCTGAAAGTGGTAGAAACTATACCGATTGAAATACCGCCCAATCCCCATAACCTGAGATACCTGGAAACCAAACGGGATAAAATGGGACATATTTTTAAACCGGCCGCAAAGGCTGAAGGAGTGGATAATGGCTAATTTTGAAGGTTCTCTCATCGGCCAGGGGCTTAAATTCGCGGTGGTCGTCTCACGTTTCAATGAATTCATGACCGGCAAACTGCTGTCCGGGGCTAAAGACGCCTTCGCCCGGCACGGCGTGAACGACGCCGATGTTGATTTCGCCTGGGTGCCCGGCGCTTTTGAAATTCCGCTGGCTGCCAAGAAACTGGCGAAGAGTGGCCGCTATGACGGAGTGGTCTGTCTGGGCGCCGTCATCAAAGGCAGTACCCCTCATTTTGATTACGTCGCCGGCGAAGTAGCCAAGGGTGTGGCCGCGGTGAATCTGGATACCGGCACCCCTGTAATCTTCGGCGTCATCACCGCCGATACGCTGGAACAGGCCATAGAGCGCTCCGGTTCCAAGATGGGTAACAAGGGTTTTGACGCCGCGGTTCAGGCCATTGAAATGGCCAACCTCATGAAGGCCATGGGCTAAAAAAACTCGTTCGGGTGAAACCCGGCGTTTTGACACTCACTGGTTCAAAACCTATAATGGTTCAACACTGAACCCTTTGGAGCATAATTTGGCCGATAAATCCAAATCGCAGGTAACGCGGCGCGAAGCCGCCCCGACGCTGGAAGACATCGCTCAGCAACTGGCCGTTCTGGATGAACGGCTGGATAACATTGACTCCATCGTCACCAATGTCGCCGAGCGGGTGATGAGCCAGCCGATAACCATCTCGGTCACCTGCGCCGGTTGCGGCCGGGTCAGCACCTACAACCTTCTGGCCAGCGAAAAACCGACTATCGCAAGAAAATAATTACCGGAGTCTCACATGGAACTGTTAGCTCAATTTGAACAGCTGAAATATGACGTATTCCGCCGCCGACAGGCGTTGTCTGTCCCGGCTAAAATCGCCCTGGTTATCGGCTTTGCCGCTTTAACCGGTCTGCTGGCACAGGTTAAGTTTTCGCTCCTGCCGTTTACCCCGGTTCCCGTTACCATGCAGACCTTCGCCGTGCTGCTGGCCGGCGTTACGCTGGGGCGTTGGTGGGGCGGCGGGGCCATGGCTTTATATGTCGGGCTGGGTATTGTCGGCGTTCCCTGGTTCACCGGCGGTGTCGCCGGTTTCGGCTCCACCTTCGGTTATCTCATCGGTTTTATCCTGGCCGCCCTGGTTATCGGCCACATTACTGACAAATATGTTATTTCCCGGACCGTACCCCGGATGTTCGGCCTGATGGCCCTGGCATCGGTCCTGCTCATTTATATCCCCGGCGTTATCTGGCTGTACCTCTGGCTCGGCTTCATCGGTCAGACGCCCACCCTGGCCTCGGTTATCGCCATGGGTGTCGCGCCCTTCCTGGCCGGTGACCTGATCAAGACTGCGGCCGCAGCCGCGGTGGCCCGGGTTATTACTCCCGGCCGGGATTATCTCAGCTAAGAGACCGGCTTCGCGGTTACAGCGGCGCTTGCCATAGAAGGCCGCTTCCGCTAAAATCTTAGCGCTTCTCTGGGGCGGTTAGCTCAGTTGGTTAGAGCACTGCGTTGACATCGCAGAGGTCAGTGGTTCGAGACCACTACCGCCCACCACTTTCAACCCGGCATAACACCCCTGCCTGCCAATGATTCGGAGTACCCAAATGGCTAAAATTACCCTTGATCTGCATGATATCTTCAACAAAGGCGCCGCTATTGACGCCGAACTCAATCGCGTCATTAACGAGGCCGTCGCCAAACGTATCACCCCGGTAGAGATTATCCCCGGCAAAGGCTCCGGCCAGTTAAAGAAAAAGGTACTGCGCTTTCTGGCCCAGCCGGACATCAAAAAGCTCTACCACCGGCTGGAAAAAGACGACAAGAACTTCGGCCGCATCTTCGTCCATTTCAAACACTAGCCTACTCAAGTCAGCCAATTGCCCCGATTTTTAGGTACCTTCACACATTAAATTGCGGGGTTTTACGTATTGCTCAACCCCTCATGCTGTTTTATTCTGTTCCTAAAAGAACAGGAGGGTGAGATGCTTCAGAGTTCCATGAGTTCCGTGTCCCAGTGCAACATGGGGGTATGCGCCTACAACGACCAGGGAATATGCCACACCGCCACGATTAATGTCGGACCGCACGCCGAGTGCCATACGTATCTGCACGGTTCCAGCAAGGGTGGATTCCAGGATCTGAAAAGCGGTGTTGGGGCTTGCGCCGCATCCAATTGTAAATTCAACGCCAGCCTGGAATGCCAGGCACCGGCCATTGATGTCACCTGCTTCAACAATTTTTCGGCGGATTGCAGCACTTTTGAGTGCAAGTGATTCGTCGGCGTGATTTGCATGGAAGGGTTTGATTAACCGCAAAATCCTTGGCTCAAGTGGAGACGCTTCCGATTTTATGTACACCGATTTGAATTAGTGCCCCGGTGCCTAATTAGGGGTCGCTACGAATGTGAACGATCATGGGAATAACGGTTGGTTTAGCCGGGTGATTATCCGGGGGTAGTCCTGAATGTTCAATAAACACGGACGGTGGCTGACAGGAAACATCAAAAAAGAGTTTACATCCGGTATGCTCTTTCTGATTCCGATTCTGGCTTCCATATTAATTCTTATCTGGGTCTTCACCACGATAGATGGCATCCTGCAACCCCTCATAACCATTATCTTCGGTCAGCAAATCATGGGCCTGGGTATATTGAGTACGCTGCTCTTGATCTGGGGGGTCGGACTGGTTCTGCACAATGGACTAGGGCGAGCCATGTTAAAAAGGCTGGACCAGGGGATGGAACGCGTTCCCCTCTATTCCCAAATTTATACAGGTGCCAAGCAGGTAATGGATTCGCTGGGCGGCGTCAGGAGGACCGCCTTCAAAGAAACGGTGTTGGTAGACTTTCCACGTGCCGGGATGAAGGCCTTGGCTTTTATCACCAACGAGATGGTCGACGAAAATGGCGAGAAGATTTATGTCGTCTATGTGCCGACTTCCCCGCTACCGACATCCGGCTTCCTGCAGTTGCTTAGGGAAAACCAAATTTGTCGTCCGGACCTGGCGGTGGATTGCGCTATGCGAATGATAGTTTCCGGCGGCATGGTCACCCCGGATAAGTGCCAGGGATTCGGCCTGGCTGATGGTTATCGCTCCGTCACTGATAACGGTGAGCTTTCGGAAATTCCTTCCGGCGCTATCCCGGTTAACATCAGCCCGGACGGAAAACTTAAAACAATGTCATATAAGCTGGGAGTAAAATAACGGCGAAGCTGATGAGTGCCTGATTCAGCGATGATAAACCTGCCCACGTCCAATTTTTCTTTGTGCGGCTCCACGGAGCTGTATATCGTTAACCGGTTCCCGCCAATCCGTTTTATAATGTTATGGAGAGGTGTTGAATGTCTGAAAAAGAAATCATCATGTACGGTACCACCTGGTGCCCCGACTGCCACCGGGCCAAGCGGGTTTTTGAGGCCAAAGGCGTTGCCTACAAGTGGATAGACCTGGCCGAGGATCAGAACGCCGCCGCTGAAGTGGAGCGCCTCAACAAGGGGTGCCGCAGCGTCCCCACCATCGTCTTCCCGGACGGCACCATCCTGGTGGAACCGGCCAATGCCGAGCTGGAAGCCAGGCTGGCCACATAAGCACCAGCCAAACTAAGGGGATTAACCCCGGATTCGCGTAGTAATTTCGCCATAAACGGGTACTGTCCCGTATTCCCCGAATATAAGATTAACCGGTAAAATTAAACAAAAGCAGCTGCCTTCCCTGCCCCATCTGCGGCGGAAATGGAAATCAATATGTCACTGTTGATCGGAATCACCGCCGGACTGATGGACGGCTTAGGCATCAGCCTGTGGAGCAGCGGCCAGCCGCTGATGGGGATAGCCTGGGTCATCATGGGCCTGGCCACCGCCGGCATCATGTATCTCAGGGTAAGGCCGCAACCTGTGCGGGATGAAAAACCGGACTGCTAGCGCTTGCCTTTGCCCCGCAGTTTATCCAGGTCTTCCAGCATGGCGTCGGACAGGTCCACCATCAGATTGTTCAGGGTGACCTTTTCTTCCTCGTCGGCTGGTGACATCAGGGCGCTGTACCAGGTATCCCCGGAGAGGCCCACCACGGCGTAAACGTCTAAATATTCTTTGGTGCCGTCCTTGTAGTTAATGGAGACGCTGGAAATCGGTTTTTCTATTTTCATGGATTCCTCCGCCGCGATATTGAACAGATTATATACCGGCAAAGTCACTTTTAATAGCCCCCGATTTGGCAATGACGGGGCTTTTCCCGTATCATTAAGGCTCATTTCCAATAACCAAGAGGTAAGATGAAACTTTTAAAAACCTTTCTGTTAGTCCTGCCGATACTGGCTATCCTGACTGCCGCCGGCTGTAGTTCAACCCCGAAACAACAATACGCCGTCATTGAAACCAATCTGGGCACCATCAAGATTGAGTTTTTTACTGAAGATGCCCCCAATACCGTCCAGAACTTCATTGACCTGGCCGAAGACGGTTTTTATGACGGTATCATCTTCCACCGCATCATGGAACCCTTTATGATTCAAACCGGCGACCCCCAGGGCACCGGCGCCGGCGGCCCCGGCTACACCTTCGCCGATGAACTGCCGGTCAAACGGTCTTATGATCCCGGCATCGTCGCCATGGCTAACCGCGGCCCCGACACCAACGGCAGCCAGTTTTTTATCTGCACCGGTGCCAATGCACTGAGTTTAAACCAGAATCCGGCCTACACCCAGTTCGGCAAGGTGGTTGAGGGTATGGACGTGGTGGCGAAAATCGCCGCTGTGCCGGTGACGCTTTCGGCTTCCGGCGAACTTTCCAAACCCATTGACCCTCCCTATATGATCAGCGTCACCATCACTTCCGATTAACCAGAGCTAATAAAAATACTGAAAGGAATAAAATGAGTTCAGAACAGACCCCCAAACGCTGGAGCAGCCCGCCGGAGATGAAAATTGACCCGGCTAAGAAATATCGTGCAGAGATAGAAACCAGCCTCGGCAGTTTCACTCTTGAACTGCTGGCCGGCGAAAGCCCCAAGACGGTCAATAACTTCGTTTTTCTGGCCGGTGAAGGCTTCTACGACGGTGTCATCTTCCATCGCATTATCAAGACTTTCATGATCCAGACAGGCGACCCCACCGGCACCGGCGCCGGCGGCCCCGGCTATCGTTTTGCCGACGAACTGCCGGTGAAACACTCCTATGATCCTGGCATCGTCGCCATGGCCAACGCCGGCCCCAACACCAACGGCAGCCAGTTCTTCGTCTGCACCGGCGCTGACTCCCGCGGCCTTAACGGCGCGCCCAACTACACCCAGTTCGGCAAGGTGATTGCCGGCATGGACGTCATTGAGAAGCTGGCCGCCGTCCAGGTCGCCCGCTCTCCCCACGGTGAAATGTCCAGCCCGGTTGACCCGCCGGTCATTAAAGGGATTAAGGTCACCGAAAGCTAATAATGAATCCGCGACAGTGTCCGCAAGAGACCCGGGGGAGCGGCGATACGGCTGCCATTGGTCGCTCTGCCGGCTCTTGCACCTGTCCGCAGCTTAACTGTTCCTGCTACAACGAGTGTGACGCCTGCCGAGCGAAGCACCGCCGGACCCTGCCCCATTGCGAGCGGCCGGTTGAGCGGTAAGACCATCGTCCAGTTGGCGGTTTTTGAGTTTGGGGTACGGAAGGTTTTTCAAGCCCTGACCGACAGTGAACAGCACTCCGCCTTCACCGGTGACCGGGCCGAAATAAACGCCAAACCCGGCGGGTGTTTCTCAGCCTATGGCGGCTATATAACCGGCACCTTCCGCAAAATTGTCCCGGGTAAGCTCATCGTTCAGGACTGGCGGGCGGCGGACTGGCCGGAGGGCGTTTCATCGCTCGTTACCATTGAACTTCAGGAGAAACGCGGCGCCACCACCCTGATGCTGACCCAGGAAGGCGTCCCGGAAGAATTCGCCGAAGCCATCGCCCAGGGCTGGCATGACTTTTACTGGGATCGCCTCCGGGATTACCTGGAGAAACCTTAACCGCCGGTCAACCGCCTATGCGGCAGCCGCTTTTTGCAATAACGCCGCCACCTCAGATTTACCGGGCACCTTGCCGGACAGCACCACCTTCTCATTGATTACCAGCGCGGGCGTCATCATCACCGGATAAGCCATTATCTCGTTGATATCTTTGACTTTCTGAACCTCGGCATCAATACCCAGTTCCTGCAAAGCCTCACGGGTCACCGCTTCCAATTGGTTGCACTTGGGGCAACCGGTACCTAAAATCTTAATTTTCATCCGTCAACGCTCCGTAAGTTCTTATATCATCCCGAAGATCAGTCCGGCGAGTGTTGCTGAAACTGCAACCAGGCCGAAATAGGTAAAAGCCCGTTTATTGCCCATGATCTTGCGGATTACCAGCATGCTGGGCAGCGACAGAGCCGGTCCGGCCAACAGCAGCGCCAGCGCCGGCCCCTTATCCATGCCCAGTTCCAGAAATGCCTTGATGATCGGCACTTCCGTCAGCGTAGCAAAATACATCAAGACGCCGAAAACCGAGGCCAGGGCATTGGAGCCGATATTGCTGCTCCCGACCACGCCGGTGATGATATCAGCCGGGATAATCGTCTTGATAACCCCGGCTAGAAAAACACCGCCGATCAACCATGGAAAGATCAATTTTACAAAAGACCAGGTTTCCTTGAGCCACTGTTTAATCTCATCAAGGCTGAAGAAGCGCCATAACACCCAGCCCAACACCGCCAGTAGTGCGATAGTAACCGGCCAGTTGGCGGCTGAAGCAAAAATGAGAATCCCGGTCATGCTGCCGAAAAACAGCAGCGTTTGCCAGAGGGGACTGGCATCATCTGTGTCGCCGGAAAACAGTTCCGGACTGGCCTGGTTTTCCGCCCCCTGCCTGAACAGATAGGCCATGATCAGCCCGATAACTATGGCCAGAGACACCGCCGCGATGGCTCTGGCCAGACCGATATCCCACCCGAGCAACCGGGCCGAATAGACTATCGCCAGGATATTAATGGCCGGGCCGGAGAACAGAAAGGTCGTCGCCGGCCCGATACCGCCGCCCCGTTTATAGATACCGGCAAACAGCGGTAGTACCGTACACGAACAGACGGCCAGTATACTGCCGGACACGGAGGCCACCCCGTAGCTTAAGAATTTGTTGGCCTGAGGTCCGAAGTATTTCAATACCGCCGGTGCCGAAATGAACACGGCGATACCGCCGGCGATGAAAAAGGCCGGTACCAGGCAGGTGAGTACATGTGCCGACAGGTAATCAAAAAGGGACTCAACCCCGCCGGAAATCAGATTTAAGATAAAATCCATGCGTGGTTCCCTACCGTGCTAAAGAGACGTTTGAAGTCATATTGATTTGCCTGAACAGCACCTTTCTATCCGTCAGCCGGCCTGGGAAGTCTGCCCGATTTCCTGCTTCACAGCAGATGCTATTTGCTCCGGCGCGGTGATACCCACTGAAACCACTTTGCCGTCCAGCGTCACCACGGGCAGCGCCCAGATACCGTAACGGTTGAAGGCCTCAACCACCGGGGCAAATTCCGCAGCATCGGCATCAATGGTTTCAATATCAATAACTTCAGCACTGCCCCCGAGCACGCCCTCAACGGCTTTTTTAATCGCGTCAATCGTCTCCGACGATTGTCCTTTAGGCCCTCAGCAAGACGCCCCGGCCGGGGTAGGATAGACAATGATGTTGGCTTGTTGTTGGGACATTTTGGTTTATCTCCTTCTAAATTAATTTATTACTGGTGCCGGCTTAAAATATCGCCGTTGGAAATAGAGCGCCAGGTTGACTAAACTGATCAGCACCGGGACTTCCACCAGCGGCCCGATAACAGCAGCGAACGCCACACCGGAACCGATGCCGAACACCCCGATGGCCACCGCAATGGCCAGTTCAAAGTTATTAGACGCCGCGGTAAATGATATGGCTGCCGTTTGATGATAGTCGGCGCCGATGCGCCGTCCCATATAAAAGCTGACCAGAAACATCACCACAAAGTAAATTAGCAGCGGTAACGCGATGCGCAGCACATCCAGCGGCAGTTCCACGATAACATCGCCCTTGAGCGAAAACATCACGATAATGGTAAAAAGCAGCGCAATCAGGGTAACCGGGCTGATGCGGGGGATAAAACGCGTTTCATACCATTCCCGTCCCTTTTGTTTGAGCAGAATGTAGCGGGTCAGCATGCCGCCAAAGAACGGAATACCCAGATAAATCAGTACACTGCGGGCAATCTCCCCGATGCTGATATCCACGATAGCGCCGCCCAGCCCGAACCATTGCGGTGCGACGGTAATAAAAACATAGGCGTAAACCGAGAAAAACAAAATCTGGAAAATGGAATTGAAAGCCACCAGCCCGGCGGCGTATTCGGAATCGCCTTTGGCCAGTTCGTTCCACACAATGACCATGGCAATACAGCGCGCCAGCCCGATCATGATCAGGCCGACCATATACTCCGGAAAATCCGCCAGAAACATGATTGCCAGCGCAAACATCAGAATGGGACCGATAATCCAGTTCTGCACCAGCGAGAGGCTGAGCACCTTCCAGTTGCGGAAGACCTTGCCCAGTTCTTCGTATTTCACCTTGGCTAACGGCGGGTACATCATCAGAATCAAACCCACCGCAATGGGAATTGAGGTTGTCCCCACCGACAGGGAATTGATGAAACTGCCGAATTCCGGCAGAAAGAAGCTCAACCCGACACCGGCGGCCATCGCCATAAATATCCACAGTGTCAGGAACCGGTCCAGGAAGGACAGCGTGCTCGGGCAACCGGCATCGGTTTGTCTCATCAGTTAATTTCTTCCCCGTTTTTCGGTAAAACCAGCGTCATGTCAGGCCCCTGCTTTAGGACTGGCGTTATTGCCGCCGTCAAAAACTTCAAACTGCCGGCCTTTAAGGAAGCGCTCCATCAGGTAACCGATGGCAATAAAGAGCGGCAGGGAAATCAGCGTCCTGGCTAAGGTAAATTCTATGCCCAGATAGCCGATTTCAATACCCAGCATCGGAATCTTCAAAGAAGAGAAGGCTCCCAGGTAAATAAACAGATTGCGGGGGCTGATACCTTTCTTATACAGGATATAGGCTATCGGAAAGGCCCCGTACAGCGGCCCGGCCTGAAGCATCGCCAGCAGGACCACCAGGGCGATACCCTTGATGCCGGACTCATGACCGATATGCTTTTGAATCTTCTCCTTGGGCACCCAGACATCAAATAAGCCGACAATAATGAACAAAAACGGCAGGAAAGACAGCATTTCCACCAAAGAAACCCGGAAATTGGTAAAAACCGTGGTGCCGGGGTTAAAACCGACCGCAAATGAGGCAATCATGGCCACCGCAAAGGCGGCAATCCAGACATAAGCCTGATATTTTTTTGCCAGTTGTTTCACAAGATGACTCCTACTGCCAGTCCAACAATGACGGCGGCCACAAAATTGAGCGCATTACGGGTAATGGCGACGCGACGCCCCAGATAGCGGATTTCCAGCGGCAGAGTAACCACACCCACCATCATCAACGTTGTCATAAAAGTCGCCACTACCGCGTATCCGGCCCCCTGCTGCAACAGCCCCGCGGCGATAGGATAGGAAATAAAAGCCGGAATAAGCGTAATGGAGCCAACAGTGGCTGCAATAAAGTAGCCCAGGATACCGGACTCGGCGCCCAGATACTCATTAATCGCACTCGGCGGAATTAAATACAGGGCAATGCTGACGATAATCAGGATATTCAAAAACGGCAGCAGCAGTTTGCGGAACATCTGCCAGCCTTTCTTGAATCCCAGCATGGTTTTATCGCGGTCCAGGATAAAAGAGACCAACGACAAAGCGGCGGCGGCGGAGATGAAGATAAGGGCGTTGCTGCTCATATTACTCCTTGAATGATTCAGAACCGGTAAATTTGGGATTCTCTAACATCGGACACTGCCCGGGTGAGGCGTGCTGCCGGTTGGTGGTGAAATAGTGTCGCCGGGCGGACACAAGCGGGCGCTGCCCCGCAAGCGGCGGCGGTCGGCGGCGGCTTGTTCATTATTTTCCAGGCCCTGACCCACCGCCCGGATGATCAAATCCCGATAATCGTTGAGGGTCTGCGGCGCCGGATAATAAATCACCCATAACCCCTCGCGCCGCTGTTCCAGCAGTCCGGCATCATAAAGTTGGGACAGATTGCGGGAAGCCCGCGTCTGAGAAATACCCAGCGCCTGCACCACCTCGCAGACACAGCATTCCCGTTCAATGAGCAGATTCAGGATACGCAAACGGGTGCTGTCGGATAAGGATTTAAAAATTTCCACCAGGTTCTTCATGGCCACCTGCCTATATGCTTATTTCCGCATATTAGCAGATAGTTCCGGGTTAGTCAATTCAGTGGTGCCGGGCTGTGCCGGCCGGCTAGTCCATATGCTGCGGCACCAGAGGCGGTGCCGGCGGTTTACCACCGAGTATCATGGCGAACCGATTGAGTTTTTCACCGGTAACCGGGTCAATGTCGTGCCAGCGCGCAAGGAATTCCCGTTCCGTCAGCCAGGTATTGCCGAAAGTAGCCGGGTCTTCAAACAAGATGGTGCGTCCATCATATCCGATAACAACCACATAATGACCATGCTCTTCAGTCTGCCGCCAGTCATCCAGGCTCATATATTTATCAGCCCACGCCTGAACCAGGACGATGACCGGTTGTTGGGCATCAACGTATCTCTTGATTTCCCCAATAGTTACGTCACAACGGGCCTCCACGATAAAACCCAGTGACCGGGCCATATCCGCCATGTCTGTCACCTGAGTACCCAGATGATCGGCGTTGAGTTTCAGCAGCAGTTGGTCTTCCCGGATATCAACCCCATAATATGCCAGCACCAACTGGAGGGCTTTCGGGCCGCAATCAAAATCAAATGATTGCCGGCCGCCGGGCATATTAATCATCGTCACCGCACCCTCCGATTCATCAGACCGGTTCAACCTGATCAAGGTTCCCCATACCGGCCTGCCTCCATGCTTGTTTCCGCAGATTAGCTCATAGTCCCGGGCAAGTCAAAAGCCGAAGCGTTTACCGTTTACTGCTTACTGAAAGCTGACACCTGAAGGCTGACTGCTGAAAGCTAAAAATCCGCTATTTATTTTTATCCGGCACTGGCCTATAATCATTACCGGCAGATTAATTTGCCGGGAGGTTTTATGACCGACGAGCGCCAGTACGAAATCGTAGAAACCAGCTACTCTCCCAAGACGGTAACCCGCCTGGATTTTGTAGGGGATTTTGAACAGGCCAAAGCCAAGGCCATCAAACTGGCCCAGGATAAGATCGGTACCCGCTACGCCGTCTTTCCGCAAAACGGCATCGTGGCTGAGTATCAGGCTTTTTTCCGCACCACCATCAAGTGTCCCCACTGCGGAGAAGTCATCCCGATAGAATAAATCGCCCCGCACCGGGAGCCGTCAGGCCTCAGTCACCTCAGCTACCGGGAACTCAATGATAAACCGCGCCCCGGAGCCGGCTTCGCTCTCCGCGCGGATGGTGCCGCCGTGGCGCGTCACAATACCCCGGCAGATAGACAATCCTAATCCGGTTCCCTGACCGAAGTCTTTAGTCGTAAAAAACGGCGAGAATATCTGGGCCAGCTTATCCGGAGCAATGCCCGGTCCGTCATCGGCGATGATAATCCGCACCACCCCTTCACCCTCTTCGGTGGTCAACTCCAGTTGCCCGCCGCGGTGATATTTATCCATAAAATATTCGGCATTGATAATCAGGTTTACAAAGACCTGTTGCAACTCCATGGCATCAGCATTGACCTGCGGCAGCGACAGCGTCAGGCGCTTGTCCACCGTGATATTATTGGCTCTCAGCTCATATTCCCGCAGCCGGACGACATTCAACAGGGTCTGGTTAACGTCCACCGAGCCGACTGAGGCACTGCCGCCCCGGGCAAAATTGAGCATTTTTTGCACCACTTCCGCTGCCCGCCGGGCTTCACTGCTGACCATCTCCAGGTCACTCTTCAACCCCGCCGGCAATCGCGGGTCGCTCAGGACCAGCTGAGCGAAGCCGATGACGCCGGTCAGCGGATTATTAACTTCGTGAGCCAGTCCGGAGGCCATCTCACCCAGCGACACCATGCGGTCGGTAACAATCAGATTTTCTTCCATCCGCTTGCGCTCGGTAATATCGCGGATTATATGAACCACGCCGGACACACGGTCGTCTTCGCCGATTATCGGCGACACGGAAACATCCAGAAAGCGGTCACCGGCCACATCATAGTGCTCCGTATTAACCGGTTGCCGCTCTTCCATGACCTTCCGGTGCGGACAGTCTTCCGGCGGCGCAGCGGTGCCGTGAATCACCTCGTAGCAACGCTGCCCCAGACAGGCGGCAATGTCGCCGCCGGCATAAGCCGCGGCAAAAGCCTTATTCAATCGGGTAATGCGGTAATCAGTGTCATGAATGGAGATGGGGTCGGTAATGGAATCAAAGGTGCTGCGCCACTCTTCAGCGGCATAGCGCAAGGCATCATCTGACCGACGGAATTTACACATCCGCCGGGTCCGTCCCATCAAGGTGGTCTATTTGGTCAATTGTCACTGAGTAACACTATAGTATGCCCCGGCTGCCGCTGTCTATAATACTATCTGACTATATGCGGCCATTTTCGGGTGGATTTGGCATAGTACCTTAGTACCATTTTGCCGCTTACCTGGTACTATCGTACCAGTTACCCTCAGGCACGCGCCGCCGCCGACCGGTGACTTTAGTCCGGACCCGCCGCGTCCAGCGCCTGTCGGACCTGCCGCACAAAAGTCTCCAGCCCCCCTAAAGACGGATCTTCGTCAATCAGTTTAATTAGCTTGCTGCCGATAATCACTCCGTCGGCCAGTCCGGCCATGGCCGCCGCCTGAGCCGGTGACGACACGCCGAAACCGATAGCCAGCGGCTGAGACGCCTGACGCCTGACCTGGGCCACAAAACCCGGCAGGTATTCCGGCACCCCTTCCCGGGCGCCGGTGACCCCGGCCACCGAAACCAGATAAATAAAGCCCCGGCTTTTAGCCGCCACCAGCTCAATCCGCTCCGCGGTACTGGTCGGCGCCAGCAGGTGGATCAGGTCCAGACCGTTATCCGCGGCCGCCGCGTCCAAAGCCCCGGATTCGTCCGGCGGGAGGTCGGGCACAATCAGGCCGTTGACGCCGGCCGTCGCGCTCTGACGACAAAAGTCCACAAGGCCGTAGCTGAGGATAGGATTATAGTACCCCATAAATACCAGGGGGATATTCACTTTCTGCCTTAACTGCCGCGCCAGTTCTATACAATCCACCGGCGTCACCCCGTTTTCCAGCGCCTGAAAACTGGCCGCCTGGATAACCGGCCCATCCCCGATGGGGTCGGAAAAAGGAATTCCCAGTTCCACCATGTCACAGCCGGCTTTTTCCAGCAGCGGCACCGCCTTGAGCGTGGTCGCAATATCCGGATAGCCCACCGTCAGATAGCCGATCAGGGTTTTATGTTTCGGCCTGAAAGCACCGGTTACTCCGTTCATGCCGTCACCCCCAGAGCGTTCATTACAATATCCATGTCCTTATCTCCCCGCCCGGACAGACAAACCAGTATCGTCTGCTCCGCGCTCATCGTCGGTGCCATTTTGGCCGCCTGGGCCACGGCATGAGCTGATTCCATGGCCGGCATGATGCCTTCGGTCTCCGACAGCAGCCGGAAGGCCGCCAGCGCCTCAGTATCGTTCACCGCAAAATAGGCGGCGCGGTGGTTGTCTTTCAGATAGCTGTGTTCCGGCCCGACCCCCGGGTAATCCAGACCGGCGGAAATACTATGGGTTTCCGCCACCTGACCGTGCGCGTCCTGCATCAGGTAAGACATCGCCCCGTGCAGCACCCCCGGCCGCCCGCCGGACAGCGGCGCGGCGTGGTGCCCGGAAGTCAGTCCCGACCCGCCGGCCTCAGCACCGGTCAGTTTGACGCCGGCATCGTTAATGAAGGGATAGAATATACCCATAGCGTTGCTGCCGCCGCCGACGCAGGCCACTACCTGGTCCGGCAACGCCCCGGTCACCGCCAGCATCTGCGCCCGGGCTTCCCGCCCGATAACCGCCTGAAAATCCCGCACCATCACCGGATACGGGTGCGGCCCCACCACCGAACCGATAAGATAGTAGCTGTCATCGGGATGGCTGACCCAGTCCCGCATGGCTTCATTGATGGCGTCCTTCAGGGTTCGTGACCCGGATTCCACCGGCACCACCTCGGTGCCCATCAGCTTCATGCGGAAAACATTCAGCGCCTGGCGTTTAACATCCTCCGCGCCCATATAAACCACGCCCTTCAGACCCAGCATGGCGCAGACGGCGGCGGTCGCCACTCCGTGCTGCCCGGCGCCGGTCTCGGCGATAATCCGCTGTTTACCCAGGCGTTTGGCTAAAAGTCCCTGGCCTAAGGCATTGTTGATTTTATGAGAACCGGTATGGGCCAGGTCTTCCCGCTTAAGATAGATTTTCGCCCCGCCGCAGCGGGCGGTCAGGTTGGCGGCAAAGTACAGCGGCGTCGCCCGCCCGGCATAATCCGTCAGCAGCCGCTCCAGTTCCCGGTGAAAGGCTTCATCAGCTTTCACCGCTTCATAGCCGCGCGCCAACTCACTCAGCGCCGGCACAATCGTCTCCGGAACGTAACGCCCGCCGTAATCCCCAAAATAGCCCCTGTTATCTGGCAGCATTATTTACTCCTCTCAATCCGGAATCGGCTTCCCGCACCGCCCGGATAAAAGCCATTATTTTGGCCGGGTCTTTATGTCCGTGGCTTTCAACCCCGCTGGAAACATCCACCCCCCACGGCCGGTAGCGGCTGATGAGCGTCCCCACATTCTCCGGGTTCAGTCCCCCGGCCACCATCACCGGCAGTGCCGGATTCAGGTACGCCAGCAATTCCCAGTCAAAACGCTCGCCGGAGCCGCCGTAGCGCCCGGACACCCGCGCATCCACCAGATGAATTTGCTGGGGCCCCGCCGTCAGGCGGGCTTCAATCTCCTCAGCGGTCGCCTCGTGACTCACCCCCAGCGCCCGGACAACCGGCCTGGCCATCCGCCGGCAATAATCTTCATCCTCATCGCCGGACAACTGCACCCGATCCAGCCGGCAGTATTCGGCAATACGGTTGACCTCATAGGCCGGGGCATTGACAAATACACCCACCAGCTTCGGCCGCCGCGGCTGATTCAGCAGGTGATGGGTAATCAGCATCGCCCGCTCCGGCGTTATCTGCCGGGCAGAATCGGCAAACACCAGGCCGATGAAGTCCGCCCCCAGCCGCCGGCATAAATCGGCGGTTTCCACATCCGTGATGCCGCAGATCTTTATTTGCGTCATCGCCTATTCACCACCCGACATTAGATGTTTAATTTCTGTTCCGGTCATCAATGCCTCCCCGATAAGCGCGGCGTCCACCCCGCACTGCCTTAAATAGTTCATGTCCTCATGGGTGGCAATACCGCTCTCGCTGACCACCAGCCGGTCAGCCGGAACCAACGGCCGCAATCGCCCCGTTGTATTTATGTCAACTGTAAAGGTTTTCAGGTCCCGGTTATTGATACCGATAACCCGGGCACCGGCGCTAACCGCCGCTGCCACCTCGGCTTCATCGTGCGCCTCCACCAGAGCCGCCATCCCCTGCCGCCCCACCAGCTCCAGCAGCTCCGCCAGCCGTTCCGGCGTCAGAATACCGGCAATCAGCAACACCGCGCTGGCGCCCCAGGCCCGCGCCTCATAGACCTGATACGGGTCGGTAATGAAATCCTTGCGCAGCAGCGGCGGACGTCCCGCACCGAGATCTGCGGCAATCTCCTTCAGGTATTCCGGGCGGCCCAGAAAATACTGCTCTTCGGTCAGCACCGATATCGCCGCAGCGCCGCCGCCGGCATAGCTGCGGGCAATGGCCACCGGTTCAAAATCCGGCCGGATAATGCCCCGGGACGGTGACGCCTTTTTGACTTCAGCGATAATACTGAGGCCCGGCCGGGCAATGGCCGCGGTAAAATCCGGGGGTACCGGACTCTGGGCCGCCTGTCGTTTTAGCGCCTCCAGCGGCACTTGTTGCTGACGCACCGCCGTGGCCGCCCGTGTTGCCCTGACGATATCGTCAAGAATCACGCTGCGCCTCCAGCAGCCGGCTGACCTCAATGAATTTTTCCATCCTGGCCAGCGCCTTGCCATTATCTATGGCCGCAGCGGCCAGAACCACGCCCTCAGCCAGTGAATCAACCACATCGGCGGCTTTAAGTGCCGCCGCCGCGTTAATGATGGCTGCGTCCCGCAATGCCCCGGGCTCGCCCTGCAACAGCCGCAACATGGCGGCGGCATTCCAGCGGGCATCGCCGCCCTTGATGGCCTCAGCCTCACACCGGGCAAGACCCAGCGCCGCCGGGTCAATATCATAACATTCCAGCCGGCCGGCCCGCAGTTCACAGGCATGGGTCACCCCGGTCAGGGTAATTTCGTCCAGGCCGTCAGCCCCGTGAACCACAATGGCGTGATGGCTGCCCAGTTCTTTCAACACGGTAGCGATGGTCAGCACCAGTTCCCGGCGCGGCACGCCGATAACCTGCGCCGTCGCCCCGGCCGGATTACACAGCGGCCCCAGTAAATTAAATACGGTGCGGATGCCGATTTCCCGGCGCGGCGGCCCGGCATGTTTCATCGCCGGATGAAACACCGGGGCAAACATGAACACAATACCTGCCTGGTCCAGGCACGCCACGGCCTCGTCCGGCAGAAGGTCAATCTTGACCCCCAGCGCCTCCAGGACATCGGCTGAACCACACTGGGAAGACACCGCCCGGTTGCCGTGTTTAGCCACCTTGACGCCGCAGGCAGCGGCGATAATGGCCGCGGCAGTGGAGATATTAAACGTCCCGGCCTTGTCGCCCCCGGTACCGCAGGTATCCACTAACGGTCCGGCCGCCGTCATCGGCAGCGCCTTGGCCCGCATCGTCCGGGCCAGCCCGACCATTTCCTCCACCGTTTCACCCTTGCACCGGAGCGCCGTCACGAAAGAGCCGAACTGCGCCGGCGTCGCCTGGCCCTCCATGATTTCATTCATCACCGCCGCCGCCTCATCGGCGCTCAGCGAGCGGCCGCAGACCAGATTCTCAATGGCCTCTTTAATTATCATCGTTCCTGCCTCCGTTCAGAAAGTTTTTAAGGATTTCCCGCCCGTATTCGGACATGAAGGATTCCGGGTGAAACTGGACGCCCTGAACGTCGTAATCACGGTGTTTCAACCCCATGATCTCACCGTCAGCCGTCCAGGCGGTCACTTCCAGACACGCCGGCAGCGACTCCCGGCGCACCGCCAGCGAGTGATACCGGATGACCGAAAACGGCGACGGCACATCCCGGAAAAGCCCGTCCCCGTGGTGTTCCACCATGGAGGCCTTGCCGTGCATCACCGCGCCGGCTCTGACCACCTCACCGCCGTACACCTGACCCAGGCACTGGTGCCCCAGGCAGACTCCCAGCACCGGCAGCTTTGTCCCGAAGTGCCGGATAGCCGCCATGGAGATACCGGCATGGTCCGGGGTGGAGGGGCCGGGCGAAACCACGATCTTCTCCGGCGCCAGCGCTTCAATACCGTCGATATCAATCTCGTCGTTGCGCCTGACCTCAACCTCCGCCCCCAGTTCGCAGAGGTACTGGTACAGGTTATAGGTAAAGCTGTCGTAGTTATCAATTAGTAAAATCATGGTTTCCTCTTATCCGCCGGCTTCTGCCTGACTGACTGCTTTGAACAGCGCCTGCGCTTTGTTCAATGTTTCTTGATACTCCGCTACCGGCTGACTGTCATAGACGATGCCCGCCCCCGCCTGAACATAGGCGCGGCCGTCTTTGGTCAGCATGGTGCGGATGGCAATGGCCATATCCATATTGCCGTTATAGCTGAAATAGCCCACCGCGCCGGCATAAGGCCCGCGTTTTTCCGGCTCGTGTTCGGCGATAATCTGCATCGCCCGGACCTTGGGGGCGCCGGAGACGGTACCGGCCGGGAAGGTCGCCCGCAAGGCGTCATAAGCCGTCAGGTTTGGCTTTAATTCCCCCTTGACGTGGCTGACCAGATGCATGACGTGGGAGTAACGCTCCACGTTCATCAGGTCGGAAACTTCCACCGTCCCCGGCTCCGCCACCCGGCCGATGTCATTGCGGCCCAGGTCCACCAGCATGATGTGTTCGGCGCGTTCCTTGGGGTCGGCTATGAGTTCAGCTTCCAGCGCCAGGTCTTCTTCCGGTGTCGCCCCGCGTTTCCTGGTGCCCGCCAGCGGCCGGGTCACCACTTCACCGTCTTCCACCCGCACCAGTATCTCCGGAGAGGTGCCGATAATCTGGAATGAATTAAAGTCCAAAAAGAACATGTACGGCGAGGGGTTGATGCTGCGTAATGAGCGGTAGATATCAAACGGAGCGACGCCGGTCGGCCGTGACAGCCGCTGCGACAACACCACCTGAATGGCCTCGCCGGCAGCAATATCTTCCTTGATGGCGGCCACCCCGGCTTCAAAGGCTTCCCTGGTGACGCTGGAGGTGAACTCAGTCGTAACGGTCCCGGCGGCCTTATGGCCATTGGCCAGCGGCTCCGCCAGCCGCCGGCACATTTCGTCTATATGCCCCACCGCCGCGGCGTAAGCCTCTTCCAGATCGCCGTCCAGCGGCATCAGTGAAATGACCTTGATGCGGTGGGCAACATGGTCAAACACCAGGAAAGTATCGGTCAGCAGGAACATGGCCTCCGGCAGCCCCAGTGAGTCGGCTGCCGGCGACGGCAGTTTTTCAAATCGTCCGGCGGCTTCATAAGACAGGTAGCCCACCGCGCCACCGCTGAACCGCGGTAACCCCGGCTGCGGCACGATATGCCGGTTTTTCAACGCCTGTTCCACCGTTTCCAGCGGGTCGGCCTTTGACCCGGCGTCAGCCACGATAACCCGGCCGGGCTCCGTACCGAGAAAGCTGTAACGGGCCATCCGCTGTCCGCCTTCAACACTTTCCAGCAGAAATGACGGCCCGCCGCGTTGTATTTTAAGAAAGGCGGAAACCGGCGTTTCCAGGTCGGCTATCAGCTCCCGGCTGACCGCCGCCAGATTCCCTTTACCCTTGAGTTTCCTGATTTCTGCCAGAGTTGGCTGGTACATTCTTCTCTCCCGCGACCAAATAAAAAAGCCCCCGCCCACTAGGGGCGAGAGCTTCAAATCTCGCGGTGCCACCCTGGTTCGGTTTATCCAGGTCTTGCGACCGGTAAAAACCATCTCATTTGTCGGATACGGCTCGTACTCTCAGGCACGGCGATACCCTGGGCCGGCTAACGGCGCCCTTTCCGTCAGAGCCTACTCGCTTAACGCTTTCGGTCTGAAGCTCCCCAGTCCATTCGGCCCCTGCGCAACTACCGGCTCACACCTTACCCGGCTCTCTGAAGTCCGCCAAAGACGTACTCGTCTGGATCAACGCTTTTAAATTTTTAAGTTAAACTAAAAATACCGCAAACGGTGGCGGGTTGTCAAATCCTGAGCAGCAACGTCTCACTTATCCGGCCAAAGCCTGTCCCAGGTAAAACGGCCAGACGATGATTCCCAGCACTATTTTCCAAAACGACAAATCAACAAACCCGATAGTGAACAGCCAGCCGATAAACCAGATATACCCGCCGCTTGCGCCGCAACTCTTGTTCATGTATCTGCTCCTTACAATTAGTCTTGCTTTTCGGGAATTCCCGGTCTACTCCGCGAAGACCCTGACCTTACCTTCGCCGCCGTCAATATCAACCTCAAGTTCCGCCAGCGCCGCAATCAATTCCTCAATATCTTCATCTTTCAGGTTCTTCAGGTTAAGGCTGATGCCCTTTTTCTTGAGTTCGCCTTCCACCTGGTCTGCGGCATCCTGGGGTATCAGTGAGGTAAATTTCATCCCGGCCCGGATCAGCGACACCGGCACCCGTACGTTCACCTTGTCCGCCTTGCCCCCGCCGTGATCACCGCCGGGATTATCTATCAGTACCCGCAGATATTTTATCTTGCGGACTTCGCGTCTGGGTTCCGTGCCCGTCTTTTCCATAGCCTCAAGCAGTTTCATGGCCTCGGCGGCGCTGATTTTGCCTGCCTCCAGCATGTCCAGTATGCGTTTCCGATTATCAGTCATCTTATTATCTCCCGTCCCCTGATTCTTAAATGAAATTAAAGGTCATCCGCTTCGGGCCGTCGTTGATATCCACGTTAAGCCCCCGCATTGAAAAAAGGATTCTCCACAGGTAAGGCCCGCCCATGATCAACGGCCGGGCCTTCCCGGTCGGCAGCAGTATCAATACCGCCACCAGCACAATCGGCAAGGCGATCAGCATCAGCGCCAGCAGTATCGGGTAGATCAAAAACCAAGGCAGCCATAGCCCGAAGGAACCGTCGCTGGTCGGGATTCTCAAATGGAGCAGCAGTGGCGGCCGGTTCATTTGCTCATCCTCCTGAGTGCCTCGTCGGCAGATATTTCGCCTCTTTCCAGAAGTCCCAGCACATCTTCCTTGTCTTCGCCCTGCGACGAAGGCACCATTTCCACCATTTTAAGCTGTGCCGCCAGCTTATCCAGCCGGTTTTTCACCGTCGGATAGCTGATGCCGAAAAAACGCTCCATGTCTTTGATGGAACCGTGCGCCCCGACAAAAGCCATGATGAAGACCTGGTCGTCGCCGGAGAGCTGGGCTAAGGAAGGCAGGGCGAATTCACCCTCTATGGCAATGCCCGACTCCGGCAACCGCACCCGTTCTACCACTATCGTTTGCCCGCCGGTCAACTTTGTCAGCTCAGCCCATTCTTTTGCCATCAGACACCCCCTTTGAACTTTCACCAGATATTATACTGCATATATTGATTTTGTCAATAGTGTTTTTGATTTTTTTAATTATAGCTTGTTGTTCGCTTGAATTATTGGATAATTTCGGACTCAACTCTGAAATAAATCAAAACATGACTCCGATTGCTTTAATGTTCCGCTTGGGAACTCACCGATACTTTCGTGCGCCTTGTCAAACTTGGAGTTTGTTGCCGTCATGACAAGTGCTAAAGTAAATTGCCTTATCGTTCGATCTGATATCACAGACAAGAACAACGTTAGGAGAATAGTTAAATCCGGGACAGGAAAGGTTTTTCAGTTTTATGATGGAGCGTGTCCTGGACGGAAAACAGGATGAGGTAAAAGCATCACTGAATGAGAGTTTCAGCATCCAGCCGAATGGTACCTTCAACGTGGAATACTTGGGAAGCTTTGTTCCCAAAATATTAGCGATGCTGAAACCGGAGCGCATAGAAGAAGTAAAAACCGTCATGAACCAGTATGGTACTGGCGAGTCTAAATCCTGATCAGTTAAATACTGCCGTCACCTGCTGTGGGGGGGACACCTCATTTCCTGAAGTATTATCCGTAGGAGCACGCTGCGCGTGCCCTGGTGTCCGGGGACAGCTCGTATTTTCTGAGGTATTTTTCCACAATGAACGATATCCGGTCATTCCTGGCCGGGAAGACCAAGGATGAGAGTGGATTCTACTTCCACCCCCGTGATATTGAGTGATGCACTCATCTCTTCCTTGGACATGCCGGTGTCGCCGGTATCCAGAATCAGTTCCCCGTTGATATTGGCATAAGAATCCGGCGACAGCTTGGTGTTTGCGTCAAAATCATCGGTTTGGGTCAGGATAAGATCGTTCCCGGACCCGGACAAAACGGGGGTTACTCTGCCGACGAATATGTCGTTTCTACTTTTGTTCTGGATAGAAAGGGAATATGAGATCTTGACCGGTTTCTTCGGATCCCCGTCAACATTGCCGATCGAATATGACAGGCTATTGATCACGAGTCCTGATGGCTGGCCGGCTTCCACCTTCGCGCAGCCGGTTAAGAGGCCGGCTGTCAGTATTATGGTCAGTAATGCAGCCGGTATGAGTTTATGCCATTTCATAACGATGCCTCCTCGTTGGTCTTTCCTATTTTTAGGATTATACCACCCCAACATGAACGGGAGATGAACGAAACGGTTTTTACGGGAAAATATTTTCCCTAAAACAGATTGCTACTAACTAATAGCTTAAAACCCTTCACCGCGAGGCTCACCGGAGCAGACGACAAACCGTTCGTACTGTGTCTGAAAACAAATTGGGAATAAACCCGTCAGTTGGCACTATCCCAACTCTTTTAACACTCGGTCAACAAGTTTAAGATTATATGCCATGACCATCTCAGGCATCCTGAATAAATCAATGACCGCCCAAACCAGCAACCCGCCAAGTGTCAGCCAGTAGCGAAACTGGAGATCATCTCTTACCAGATAGGTATAATGCATCCCGAAAAACGCCCAATGAAGATATGCCTCGGGCAGGTTCTTCGTCCGCCACAAATATTCGTCCAGGAAAGCAACTTGTTTTTCAATCGGCATTGTTTCAATTTGGACTCTTTTTGATGTCGGGATTCTGTCCAGATCAACCTTGGGGATATGTATCGTTCCCTTAGACGTCACATATTTACCTGATTCTTTCTTGTGCAATGATCCCAGTGCGTAAAGGAATACCCGCACTCCAACAAGTCCGATTAGAGCAATTATAAGAATAATCTCGCCTAATCCGTACTTCATCAGAATACCTCGTTTCAAACCTTGATTTTTATATACAATATCCAAGAGAAGGTCAATATTAACCCTCTCTTGGATATTGTATTGTCTTAAATTACAAATACGTTAATTGTTGTAGGCGAGTTCGATCATAGACCAAGTAGTGTAATAGTCGGGCCCATTTGACCAAGACTGCGAAAAGCTTGTCATGTCCGAAGCGCTGGCATCAATGTAGGCATGCAGGAATATTAGGTATGTACGATCAGCCTGTAGTGTTGTGTTGATTGATCCGTAGATTGGAGTATCTTCTTGGAAGACAATAGCAAATTCTCTGCTATACAGTGTCCGACTATCTACATAATACCCACCTGTTACATCGTAAATATTATATGTAACTGCAAAAGTACCAATATCCCAAAACCAAGTTGACATCATTGCCCATCCTGTATACCCGAGCAGGTTGATATCAATGTTGTGAGATTCCCCAAAACTCCAAGGATCCGTGCTTATGGCGAGCCCGGTCGCCGCCCATGCATTTCCCATGGGGCAACTTGCCTTATTTGTTTTGATCACGGTAGGTGAAAAAAGCCCCCACCGTAAACAAACTAGTTACAATTACTCCGGCAAGGCCGTAAATAGATGTCGCTTCGTAGTTTGTAGCTAAAAATACTATGGACCAACTTAGTACTATCAAACCCGTTCCAATTGCATATTTTGGTCCCGAGTGTTTCCATATCAGAGATCCGATTGTTGAAATCAGAAAAGCCCCTCCAACAATCACTCCTAACCAATTTGCTAGCAGGATTGAAAGTAATGAGACAGCCAATCCGCAAAGTACCATTAGTGCCATTCCGAGATCACGACTCACCGTCACTCCTCCTATCCGGTGCTTCCATATTGAACGCCTCGTGCATACCCATCGTTCCACCATATATGGCGAACGCCGATACCTTGGACTCTGTAGTCTTCGGCATTAAACATTTCATATCTTCCTTCGTCATGCCGGTGTAGCCGGGATCCAGGATCAGTTCCCCGTTGATATTAGCAAAAGAATCCGGGGCCAACTTGGTGTTTGCGTCAAAATCATCGGTCTGGGTCAGGATAAGATCATTCCCAGGCCCGGATATAACGGGGGTTACTCTGCCGATGAAAATGTCGCTTTTACTTTTGTTCTGGATCGAAAGGGAATATGAGATCTTGACCGGTTTCTCCGGATCCCCGTCAACATTGCCGATCGAATATGAAAGGCTATTGACCACGAGTCCTGATGGCTGGTCGGCTTCCACCTTCGCACAGCCGGTCAAAAGGCCGGTTGTCAGTATTATGGTCAGTAATGCCGCCGGTATGAGTTTATGCCATTTCATTGTGATGCCTCCACGTTTGATCATTCCTATTGTTACGGATTATATCACCCCAACATGAACAGGAGATGAATAAACGGGTCTGTTTTTACGGTTATTTTTATTTCTTTGCTTTTTTATCCCCGTAATCCTGTTACTCAAATAATGCGCGGGCTGTCGAAGAATCGAAGGGGGGCCATGGATGGCATATTCCAGCATGATCTGATGCTTTTTTCCCATAATCCAAACTTCGCGTTCCGGCCCCAGTATTCTGGGTAAACTATACTATTTTATTTTATCCTGCTTTTCAAAATATCGGATGAGTTCAGAACTTATTGTTGGGGGTAATGTCCCGGTATTAGGATAACCTGATTGGATCCAAAGAGTATTATTGGCGTTATCTAGTCTTCCGAGAGCATCAAGAATCACCAGTCCTAGGAATGTTGAAGAAGAAGCATTCGACCAAAGTTTGCCTCTACCGACCTCTTTACCTTCAATCTCGATAATGAATTCACGGCCAAACATACTGTCTTCTAACTTGGGGGCATCCTGATAAATCAGCTGTGAATTCCACTTGCTGATTCCGGACGTATTGAGTTCGAGAGAGTTAGTGTCAGCATGGTAAGCTTTAATGTCACTTTCGGTCAGCAGGGATTCACCAGTATCTGCCAAAATAACACTGAACCCCCCCTTGCTTTCTGAAGCGCTACAGCCAACGAGTGTCATTGTCAGCTGAGAAACAATTAACAGAATTAGGATAATCCGTTTTGGCATGAATTGGGATTTCATTTGCCCTCCTAGCAATTCTCTATTACGTTCCGCAAACTGGAGGTGGAAATTGCCTCCACCTCCGGTCTGTCGCGTTATCTTTTTGGTCAATTTCTGGAATAATAGTAAAGTGTTGTAGATACGTATGGGCAGTGGCTGGGACTGTGTGTGTATAAACCGGCCGCGCCCCATTTCGATATGTATTGATGATTCACCGTCGAGTATATTATTGCGGAATGATCATCATTAACATATCTTACCTTTAGGTTCACATAGGGCACCCCGGTCCATTGACTATAACTGCCATCATTCCAATATGTCGCCTGATTAGGCGCATTTATCCATATCGTATTTCCCCATTCCTGACTATACCAAGCATAGGAGTGACAGTTATACATCCGTGTTGCACTTTTCATTCTTGTTGCGTATGGGAAAGCAGAATCATAATACGCGTTTATGGAAGCTATCTCTGCCGGGCTAAGCTCATCTCCTGGTTGCATTTGTAGGGCCGCAACGGCACTACCCATCGGTGTATATACAGACGTACCATAATATCTATTCGAGTATTGGTTGCATGCTTGCTCAAGGAGAGATGCACAGATCTGTCTATTAAAAAGGCTATACACCTCTGGGTTATTTTGCATCAATCGGTTCTTATTCCCAGCCTCTATTTCCAACATCTGGAGTTCAATGGCAGTTAAGCTTGTGAGGATCGGCTCTTGGAAAAGCAACATTTCAATATCCAGAAAACTGAGAGCATATGAACCTTTCTGGACATCGGTCCATTCTTTGTTGATCGATGAAGGATCCATCGCAAGGTATATTTGGAAAACCTCGGTACCTGCATTGTAGCGATTAAACAATTCTTGCAAACCATTAAAATTGGAGGTTAGAATCTCAAACCCTTGCTGAAAGTCATCATGTGCCATGTAAACACGTAACAGTGGGTAATTTAAAACTGTTTCCACTAATGCTGTGGTTGACATATTTTTCAATATCTCTTCAGGCACTTGGCACGCTTCTAGCATTTCATCGAAATTGAGGAACCGCTTCCATTCTTCGGTGCCCGGCTTGACTGAAAATTCATAGGCACCCGTTTTGCTGTTAACCATCTCCTGCGCTTGTACGAACGGGGCCCCCCCACCCAGCATCCCCACTAGAAGCGTCAGGGACATGAAAACCATTAGAAACCGTTTCTTGAATTGCATTTGAGTTTTCCTTTCGTTTATTTTAGACCTTTGACTGCCGTTTGGGAACCTTTTCTTTCGTCCCATGTAAAGGCCACGCTGCGAGAACCGTTATACATTCATCTCGGCTCCTCCTTCCGGCCGGCGCCTCATTACGGAGGTAACGGACTTGGTTATTCCCCTATCCCTGAAGAGAAGAAGCCCGGTCGTTCCAGCCTTGGAAAATGAGCATTGACCAAACGGTGCCAGGCGGTAAGTAATAAGAGGAACCCATACACGCTTCATATTCATAAAGCATGACGCCACGTGTGTCGCTTATTTTTGCCGATGAAATGGCATTGTTATACACGCCCAGGTACTCCAATTTGCCCCCGGGAACCACGACGAGAGGCACTCCCCCCTCGTACCACATATCTGTATGCAAGTATGAAACGGTCAAGCCGGTTGAAGATGTACCCATGTCTGGTAACGCGTCAAAAACGCGTCCGTACTCGCTTTGTATGAAATACTCAAAATCTTCCACAGTGGTGAAAGCGTAAAGAACGCCTGCTTTATCCACGGTGAACCGAAGACGCTGTCCATCGAAAAGGTTGATCTGCTCAGCCGTATACCACACACCGTCAATGATGACCGGGCATTGCGGGACAACGTGGACTATGGCGGCCTCCGCCTCCGCGGACATGGGGTGGGCGGCCTCAATCTCGGACGGGGTTCTGGGCTGATCTTTGGTACTGTTGACAATAGGAGGCTCAAGGGTGTAATTTTCCGAGGAGGAAGCAGCGGAGGTGATCTTTGGTGCCGGAACGGCCAGCAACATACAGACACACAGACTCAAGATCAGGTTTCTCATTTCACACCTCCAGGTTGTAATCATTTTCACCTGTCCCATAATAGCACCCGAACCTGACAGAATTATGACAGGCCGAAGCTAAGATTTAGGTAGTACGAAAGTGTTTTGTAAATGAGGATATTGCTGGTTGAAGATAACCTCAAACTCGCCCGGTTGATCCAACGGGGGTTAAACGATGGGGGGCACATTGTAGAACTGGCTGATGAAGGCGAATCCGGGCTGCTGTACGCCGAAACCTCAAACTTTGATCTCCTCATTCTGGACGTGATGCTGCCGGGGGAGATTTCCGGCACCGATGTCTGCCGTATCTTAAGAAAACAGGGCATGACTACACCGATCTTCATGCTGACAGCTAAAACACACATCGGGCACCGCATTGAGGGACTGGACGCCGGTGCCGACGATTATCTGTGCAAACCGTTCTCTATAACCGAGCTAAAGGCGCGCATCCGATCTCTGCAAAGAAGACAGGCCAATGGGGGACAAACCGTTGTGGAGATCTCCGGGGTCACGGTTGATACAGTGACGCATGAAGTCACGGCTGACGGAAATCTTGTTGCCCTGACTGCCATGGAGTACCGGGCGCTGGACTACTTTATCACCCACCCCGGAAGGGTGCTTACACGGATAATGATAGAAGAGCATGTATGGGGCGGAGAGACAGACCACGTTTCCAACACCATGGACTCTCTCATCAAGAGGTTGCGCCGGCGCCTCGGCTGGAATGCCGGAACCGGCCCGATCCAGACCATTCGTGGAGAAGGCTACAGGCTGAAAATTCCATGAACTGGTTGAAAAGCGTTAAATTCAGGCTGACGGTTATTTATTCCGTCGTTCTGGTGGTCACGCTGGCAACGTTCGGCTGGATATCTTTGGCGCTGTTATCCTCGGGCTTACATGATAACCTGTATGAATCGTTGATCGTTGATTTTAACAGAGTCAAGTCTTCCATATTCATCAGCGGCAATGAAGAACTTCCCGAGATGCTGAACGAATTGGAAGTCCAGGTTCCGGGTTCGCTTTTCATCTACAACGTTGAAACAGAAACCCTCATGGGTAACCCGTCGTTACTTGATGACGTTCGTCTTTCGCTGTCAGGTTTCACCACACTTGGTACTGGTTTTCAGTTCAAAGAGGGATTGGACGGCCGGCAATTGTGTATCGGGCCGTACAACGAATCATCCCCTGGCAAGTTATTGGTGGTGACGCGTGACTCCAGCTACATCGGCAGTACCGTGGACCAATACAAGAACGTCCTCTACGGATCCGTTCCCTTCGCCCTCATCATCGCCGGGGCATCCGGTTACGCCCTGGCTAACCACTCATTACGGCAGGTGAAGGCAATCAGGGTGACCGCTGAGGGGATTGACCCCGGCAAGCTGACTGACCGCATACCGGTTAGGGGCAACGATGAGTTGGGGCAGCTCTCCGGGACACTGAATTCCGCTTTTGACCGCATCCACGGCTTCATTGACCGCCAGCGGCGGTTCACCGAGGACGCCACCCACGACCTGCGGGCACCGCTGACCAACATCAAGGCACAGACATCTTTGGCGTTGGAGCGGGATAGGCCGAAGGACTACTATCGGGAGGCGCTGCGCTCCATAGAGGAAGACACGGAGCAGATGGAGTCCATGGTGGAAGACCTGCTGACGCTGACCAGCCTGGATACCGTACCCGACCAGGAAAACTCCCCCTTTGACCTCTCCAGCCTCATAGAAGAAATCCTCACCAACTGGGAGGCGCCCTGCGCCGCCAGGGGACTTACGCTTACACATAAAATCCAGCCGGATATAGAAACGACTGGAGAACCGCTGGACTTCCAGCGCATCGTCGACAACCTGTTGGAAAACGCCGTGAAGGCGACGAGTCAGGGCGGCGTTACCTTTACCATGACGGAAAGCAGCGGGCTGATAACGATTACCGTGGCGGACACGGGCCGCGGCATACCGCCGGACCAATTGGAAAAGATCTTCTGGCGGTTCTACCGGGTTGACCGCCACGCCGAGGGCAACGGGCTGGGGCTGCCCATCGTTGAGGGCATAACCCTGATGTACGGCGGCCGGGTGGAGGTGGAAAGCGAATTGGGTAAAGGCTCCACCTTTACCGTGACCCTGCCGGTCAACTCCAAAACCTGACAACTGCGAACTGTCAACTGATAACTGACTACTGACAACTGCCTGCCTTCTCATGTACAATCCTACTGTGCCTATCAAACTGCTGGACTCAAAAACCGTCGCCCGTATCGCCGCCGGCGAGGTGGTGGAGCGTCCGGCGTCAGTGGTCAAGGAACTTATTGAGAACGCCCTGGATGCCGGAGCGCGGAACCTGGATATTGAGATTAAAGGCGGCGGCACCGGCCTTATCCGGGTCAGCGATGACGGTTGCGGCATCGCCCCGGCCGATCTGCCGCTGGTTTTTACCCGCCACGCCACTTCCAAGATAACTTCTTTTGATGACCTGACCGGTATCATGAGCCTGGGCTTCCGCGGCGAGGCGCTGGGCAGTATTACATCCGTAGCCGACGTAGAGCTTTTAACCGCCGTAGCCAATGCCCCTTCGGGGTGTTTAGTCATCCGGCGCGACGGCCGGACATCCGACAAACCCGCCGCCCGCACCCGCGGCACCAGCATCAGTGTCTCCCACCTGTTCAAAGCGGTACCGGCGCGGCTGAAATTCCTGAAAACAGATGCCACTGAAACCGGCCATATCGTCAACGTAGTCAGCAACTATGCCCTGGCCCGGCCGGAGGTGCGTTTTACCCTTACCGTTGACGGCCGCCGCTCTTTGAACACGCCGGGCACCGGTCAATTACGGGATACCGCTGCCGAGATACTGGGGCGGGAAACGGCCTCCCGCATGATTGATGTTGAAGCCGCCGCTGAGTCGCTGTCGGTTTCCGGCCTGGCTGCGCCGCCTGATGCCGGCCGGGCTAACCGCACAGGCTTGTTCTTCTTCGTTAACCAGCGCTGGGTGAAAAGCCCCATGCTCAGCCGGGCAGTAGAAGAAGCTTATCACGGCCTGCTCACCGTAGGTCGTTATCCGGTGGCCGTCATCAATCTGACCCTGCCGCCGGCAGACATTGACATTAACATCCATCCGGCCAAGACCGAGATAAAATTTCATCAGGATAACCGTATCTTCAATTTCGTGCGTCAATCTGTTCGTTCGGCACTGATCGGTGAATCCCCGGTGCCGGTTATCGGCGAACCGGTACCGCTTTATCGGCCATCTGATTATCGGCAGGATATGAAGCCCTTTGTGGAAAATCTGTTTCCGGAAACCGCCGCCCCTGCCCGGTCGCTGCCCGCATCGGGCATGACCGTGGCGCGGTCTTTACCGGCCCTCCGGGCCATCGGCCAGGTGGCCGGCTGTTATATTCTGGCCGAGGGGCCGGACGGTTTATATATCGTTGACCAGCACGCCGCGCACGAACGCATCATGTACGAAAAGGTACTGACGGCGCGGCAAAACCACACTCCGGCCTCCCAGGCGCTCTTAGAACCGCGGAACGTTGAACTCAGTCCGGCGGAAGCTGCCGTCGTGACCGCACTGTCCAAAATGCTGGCAGAATTCGGTTTCGTCACTGAGGACTTCGGCGGCCGCACGCTGCTGGTCCGGGCGGTGCCTTCGGCCCTGGCCGGGAGTGACTGGCTCACGGCGCTGCATGAGTTTCTCAATTCCCCGGAATCCCGTACCCGCGGCGAGGAAAAACTGGCCGAACTCATCGCCTGTCATTCTGCCGTCCGCTCCGGCAAAAGCCTGACCCAGGAGGAAATACGGGCCTTGCTGCTGGATTTGGAGAAGGCGGAAGTCCCCAACACCTGTCCCCACGGCCGCCCCACCCTGATGAAGCTGGAAACCGTTGCGCTGGAACGCCATTTCAAACGGACGTGATGACAAGTTATCAAACCTCAGCGGTCAGCTGCCGCCGTTTGTGATTTGCCTCTCCCGTTGTTAGAATCTCCTGACGGTAAGGCACCCCGAACCCCCTTGAAAGGCGAATTTTTTCTGATGAAACCTGGAAATATTCTTGTTGTTCCGGCCTTGTTACTGGCGATAATCGGTCTGTCGTCCTGCGCTCCCGCTCCCAAAAGCGATGCCCTGACCCAGATCTCCACCATTGACGCCCTGCTCAACGGGGTTTATGACGGCGTCATGTCTCTAGGCGAATTGAAAGAGTACGGGGATTTCGGTATCGGCACCTTTGAAGGTCTTGACGGCGAGATGGTCTTTTATGACGGCGTTTTCTACCAGGTCAAAGCCGATGGTGTCGCCTATGTCCCGGCCGACAGCGTCACCGCCCCCTTCGCCGCCGTCACCTTTTTTGACACTGACAAGGAAGTTCCGCTGGCAGCGGGCACCAGTTATGTAACCTTGCAGACTTTTCTGGACGGCATTCTGCCCACCGATAACATCTTTTATGCCGTTGAGATTACCGGCACTTTTTCCTATGTGCAGACGCGCAGCGTCCCGGCGCAGCAAAAGCCCTATCCGCCGCTGGCGGCAGTAACCGCCAACCAAAGTGTATTTGAATTCACCAACGTGGCGGGAACCATCGTGGGCTTCATCAGTCCGCCGTACGTTGACGGCATCAACGTCCCCGGCTTCCACCTGCATTTCCTGACGGCCGACAAACAGGCCGGCGGTCATGTGCTTGACCTGCAAATATCCGAGGCTACCGCCGCCATTGATTATATCTCCGAATTCAATCTGACCCTGCCCGGTCCCGACAGTGACTTCTATGACCTGGATTTAACCCCGGATTTATCAGATGATCTGGAGCAAGTGGAGAAGTAGTACCAGGCTGGAAGAAGATTTCACAATGATCATCCCCAGATTAAAATAAATCCCTTAAATGGGACATTTACCCCTTGCATTACGTCGCAGTTTATGCTATTATATGTTCTGTTTTTAGTCATCAGGTGAAAGTTGTACCCGAGCTGAATTGTTTCTTATCCCGACGAATCCTCCGCCACCCCCGATTCAATCGTAAAAATGGATTCGCTTCCTTCGTTTATCGGACAGAATACGACCCGGCTTACCAATAACACTTTGAGGGTAAGGCAGACTGCCAACTGATCACTGACCACTGATAACTTGTATCTTTAACTAAATAGTAAAATATCTGTTAACGGGAGACAGACCGATGATTACTAGGTGCTCCAACACCGTTAGACAGCGGGGTCGTCTCCCGAATAAGCCCGGAAAGCCCGAACAGTTGCATGGGCCATTAAAGCCCGTATCTGCAAGGATGGGATAAGGGAAAAAGGAGATGCATGGAAATGGAAAGTTTTGTCGGCATCGATATCTCCAAAGCCACCATTGATGTAGCGGTACACGAAAACAAGGAGCACTGGGCCTTTACTAACGACGAAAATGGTATCAAGAAGCTGTCGAGTCTGATGCGTAAAGTATCCCCCAGCCTGATCGTCATGGAGTCCACCGGCAGTTACGAAGTCGCAGCGACTTATGAATTGAGCGCCCGCGGTTTCTCTGTGGCGGTGGTCAATCCCCGCCATATCAGAGACTTTGCCCGCTCTACCGGTCTTCTGGCCAAGACGGACGGCCTGGATGCCAGAGTCATTGCTCGTTTTGCCGCCACCATTAAGCCGTCACCCCGGATTTTGCCGGATGAAGACACTCAGAAGCTGGCGGCGATCATGGCCCGGCGCAGGCAGGTAGTAGCTATGCTGACGGCGGAAAAGAACCGCCTGGGTCAAGCAAACCATACCGTAAAAGAACGGATTAAACAACATATTAGCTGGCTGGAGCAGGAACTGGATGATATCAACAAAGAGTCGGGGAGCATGATAGAAAGCAACACTGAGTGGAAAGAGAAAAGCGATATCATGCAAAGCGTACCTGGAGTAGGTCCTAACCTGTCTCTGACTTTGCTTTCTGACATGCCTGAACTCGGCAACCTGAACCGTAAAGAGATTGCGGCATTATGTGGTTTGGCGCCATTCAATCGTGACAGCGGTCAAAGGCGAGGCCAACGGTCTATCTGGGGAGGCCGAAGCAGCGTACGCGCTGCTATTTACATGGCTGCTTTTTCAGCTGTTCGCTGGAACCCTTTGCTGAGAGAATTCTATCAACGCCTGGTGGACTCGGGCAAACGGCGCAAGGTAGCCCTGGTGGCCTGTATGCGTAAATTGCTTTGTATATTGAACGCTATGCTGAAAAACAGGACTGTCTGGAACGCCCAAATCATGCATCCGTTGGTTGCTTGTCATTAGGATTCCATTACAGTTGCTGTAAACTGATAACTGCCAACGGTTGCTGACAGCAAACTAACTATAAGGTATAATCTCCCTGCTTATGACGTCTCATGTTTATTACCGCAAATGGCGCCCCCAGAGCCTCGGCGAGGTGGTGGGCCAGAAGCCGATAACCGACACCCTGCTGTCCGCCCTGCGGCAGCAACGGGTAGCCCAGGCATATCTTTTCTGCGGGCCGCGGGGTACCGGCAAGACTTCCACCGGGCGTATCCTGGCCAAGGCGGTCAACTGCCTGACCAACGAAGGCACCGGTGAGCCGTGCAACACCTGCTCCATGTGCCAGGCTGTCACTCAGGGCAGTGCCATGGATGTCATTGAGATTGATGCCGCGACGTTCACCCAGGTGGACCGGATTCGGGAACTCACCGAACGCGCCAATTACGCGCCGGCCGAAGGCAGATTCAAGGTCTACATTATTGATGAAGTCCACATGCTGTCCACCAGTGCTTCCAACGCGCTGTTGAAGACGCTGGAGGAACCACCGCCGCGGGTCATCTTTATTCTGGCCACCACTGAATTGCATAAGATACTACCCACCATTTTGTCCCGCTGTCAGCGCTTTGACTTCCGCCGTCTGACTACCGCCGACGTCACCGACAAGCTGGCCGAGGTCGCAAAGGCTGAGGGGGTTGATATTGACCGCGAGGGCCTGACACTGCTGGCCCGGGCGGCCGGCGGCAGCCTGCGGGATGCGGAAAACCTGCTGCAACAGACGGCTACCGTCTGCCAGGGCACCATCAGTCTGCGCCAGGTTCAGGACAGCCTCGGGCTGACCGGCGATGGTCGTGCCGGCCAGTTGATGCAGGCTATTGCCGAAGCGGACGCCGCTGCCGGTATCCGGTTGCTGGCCGGTGTCGCTGCCGACGGCGTTGACCTTAAACAGTTTAACCGGGAAGTGATTGAGAAACTGCGCCAGGTGCTTCTGGTGAAAGCCGGCACGGCGGACTCCCTCAATCTGACCGATGAAGAATTGCTCGCCGCCAAAACCGCCGCAGCTGCGGCCTCCATGGATTACATCATGCGGGCGCTGAAAGGCTTCATCTCGTTAGCCGGCAATACTGATATGACGACCCCGCTGGCCATGGAAATGGCGCTGATGGACGCGGTACTGCCCCCGGCTGCCCCGGTAGCCGCCGCGCCGGCGTCCTCCCACTCTCCGGTCCGTCCGGCAGAGCCACGCAAACCGGTCTCGCCGCCTGCTGCGGCTAAACCAGCGGCGGCAAAACCCGATGCGGAACCGGCGCCAGTAACCACCAGGGCTGAAAGCCCCGCCCCGCCCAGGCCGGAGACACCCGGGCCTGCCCCGTCGCCCGCCGCCGAACCGGTGAGTACGCTGGAGGAACTCCGGAATAACTGGCCGAACATCCTCGGCTGCGCCCCGCCGAAGCTGCGGCGTTCCTCGGCTTTGGCCATCCTGCGCAGCGCCGGAGTGCAGCCCGTCAGCTTCACTGACGGCGTGGTAACCCTGTCGTTTAAGTTCCCGATTCATATGAACAAGATCAATGAGCCGGAGAACCGGCGGATCACCGCCGAGATTCTGTCGGCCTGTCTGGGCGTCCCGTGCGAGGTCAACTGCCTGCATGAGCCGCCCGCCAACCACCTGGTCAAGGAGGCGCAGCGACGCGGCGCCGAGATAATAAACGTAGATAACGTGGAGGAATAATGGACTTTTCCCAGGTAAAAAAAGCAATGGAACTCAAATCACAACTGTCCAAGATACAGAAAGAACTGGACAAAATTGTAGTTGAAGGTGAAAAAGGCTCGGTCAAAGTAACCGTCAACGGCCAGCAGAAACTGCTGTCCATCACCATTGACCCGGAAGCGATGAAACCGGAAAAAACGCGGCAGCTTGAGGATAACATCATCAAGGCCATCAATGATGCCACCGAAAAAGCCAAGAAAGCGGCCAGTAAGGAAATGTCCGGCATGATGGGCGGCATGGGAATGCCCGGACTGGGCTAAACGATGAAAGAGGCACCCAAGTCCACGGCCGCGGCAGTCAATCGCCTGACCGAAGTGCTGGGCCGGTTGCCGGGCATCGGGCCGAAAAGCGCCCAGCGCCTGTCCTATCATATCCTGAAGGCCAGTGCGGATCAGGTGCGGGAACTGGCTGACGCCCTCATCGGCGTCAAGCAGCAGACTCGGTTGTGCCGTATTTGCTGGAACATCACCGACGACGACACCTGCACCATCTGTGCCTCGCCGGAACGTGACGCGACCCGAATCTGCGTGGTGGAACAGCCTCAGGATATGCTGACGCTGGAACACACCGGCGTCTATAAGGGCGCCTACCATGTTTTACACGGCGCGGTGTCCCCTTCCGAGGGCGTCGGCACCGCTGATATCCGGTTGGCGGAACTAATGCAGCGGCTGGAAAGCGGCACCGTCACCGAGGTTATCCTGGCGACCAATGCCAACGTGGAAGGCGAGACCACCGCCATGTACCTGCAGCGCCTGATTACCCCGCTGGGCGTCAGAGTAACCCGGCTGGCCCGGGGGCTGCCTTTCGGCGGCGAGATTGAATACGCCGATGACGTAACGTTGTCCCGGGCGCTGGAAAACCGTCAGGAGTTTTAAGCGGAGAATCTTCAGGTGAATCAAGAAGTTTTCAGTCAGTCTCATAAAGCCGGGATGCCGCCGGGAACCGTGATTCATGTCGGCCGCCGGCGAACCGAGAAAACACGCTTGAACCTGATAGATTACAGCACAGCGGAATTCCAGGAAAAACCTCTTGACGACATCAACGAAACCTTTGCTCTCCGGGAAGGCACGATCACCTGGATCAATGTTGACGGCCTTCAAGATCCGGCAATAATCCAAAGAATCGGGCAGCGCTTCGGACTGCATCCGCTCATCCAGGAAGACATCGTCAACACCCAGCAAAGACCGAAACTTGAGGATCATGAAGAGTATCTCTTTATCGTACTCAAGATGCTGTACCGGGATGAAATTGAAGGCGAAACCGTTGCTGAACAGGTCAGCCTGATACTGGGCAGAAATTATGTCATCTCTTTCCAGGAAGGTGCGGGCGATGCCTTCGGTCTGGTTCGGGAACGTCTGCGTAAAAACAAGGGCATGTTGCGCCGCCAAACCGCTGATTCCCTGGCCTACGCACTTATTGATGCCATCGTGGACAACTATTTTGTGGTGCTGGAGGATTTCGGCGAGATCACCGAAAATCTGGAGGAGAATCTGCTGGAATCCCCTGCTGAGGGCACTCTTTCCATCATTAAAAACCTTAAAAGAGAATTATTATTCATGCGCCGCGGTATCTGGCCGTTGCGGGAGGTCATCAGCGGACTCCGTAACTCGGATTCTTCATTGATTCACGATGCCACCCGGATTTATTTTCAGGATGTTTACGACCATACCGTCCAGGCAATGGACAGTATTGAAAACGCCCGGGAAATGCTGTCCGACCTGCTGGATATTTACCTCTCCAGCGTCTCCAACCGGATGAACGCCGTCATGAAGGTGCTGACCATAATCGCTACCATCTTCATCCCGCTGACTTTCATTGCCGGGGTTTACGGCATGAATTTTGAGAATATGCCGGAACTGGGCTGGGAATACGGCTATTTCCTGATTCTCGGCTTCATGTCCGCCGTGGCTATCGCCCTGCTGATTTTCTTCCGCCGCAAAAAGTGGCTCTAGGCGCATGATAACCTACGATGATTTTACCAAAATAGAAATCCGCACTGGCCGGGTCATCAAGGCAGAACCTTTTCCCAAAGCCCGGCAGGCAGCTTATAAATTATGGCTGGACTTCGGCGATTTGGGCATCCGGCAGTCCAGCGCTCAATTGACCCGGCGTTACCAGCCGGCAGAACTGGAAGGACGCACCCTACTGGCGGTCACCAACCTGCCTCCGCGGCAGGTCGCCGATTTCGTATCTGAAGTACTGGTGCTGGGTGCCGTGCCGGAAGAAGGTGACGTGGTTCTCATCGCGCCGGATGCCGTTACCCCGCCGGGCACGAGGATTTTATGAACGATTGCACTATCATCATCAAGCACCTGCGGGAAGCCGCCAATCCGGCCAATGTTGCCGGCATGGCCCGCTTCGGCATCAACTCCGATAATACCCTGGGGGTATCAATACCCGCCCTGCGGGAAATTGCCCGGGCCCACCGCAAGCAACACCCGCTGGCCCTGGAGCTTTGGCAGACCGGTATCCATGAGGCGCGGATTCTGGCCTCAATGGTCGCCGATCCCGGACAGGTTACCCCGGAACTGATGGACCGATGGACGTCAGAATTTGATTCCTGGGATACCTGCGACCAGGTTTGTGCCAATCTATGGGAAAAGACACCTTACGCCTATGAAAAAGCCCTGGAATGGAGCCGCGCCGAGGGGGAGTTTATCAAGCGGGCCGGTTTTGTGTTGATGGCCCGGCTGGCGGTCGGTAACAAGATGGTGTCAGACGCCGGATTGGCGGAGTTTCTGCCGCACCTGTTGCGCGGCGCGGCGGATGAACGTAATTTGGTCAAAAAGGCCGTTAACTGGGCACTACGCCAGATCGGTAAACGTTCAATCGCGCTCAACGCGCTGGCGATTACAACCGGCGAAGAAATGACCACCCTGAACAACAAGGCCGCCCGTTGGATTGCCGCCGATGCTTTGCGGGAACTTAGGAGCGAAGCCGTGCAGAATCGCCTGTCCGGGAAGTCAGCCACTTTATGAGTGATGCCAGGGAAATTAAAACACCGGCGATAGTCATCAAGCGCGCCCGGCTGAAAGAGGCTGACCGGGTGATTACCTTGTTCACCCGGCAATCCGGCAAGGTTTCGGCGCTGGCCCGGGGCGTCCGCAAGTCCGGCAGCAAACTGGCCGGACACCTGGAACTGCTCAATTATACGGACATTACTTTAACGCGGGGCAAGGGCTTCCCGACCATTATCGGCAGTCAGACGCTCAACCCGCACCTGTGCCTGCGCTCTTCACTGGAAAGAACGGCCTACGCGCTGTATTACGCCGAACTGGTCAACCATTTCGTAGAGGAAGAGCAACCCAGCACTCTGGTTTTTGACCTGCTGGTTGAAACGCTGGACAATGCCTGCACCGCCGAAAATATGGAGCTGTTGAGCCGCTTTTTTGAGCTTAATCTGCTGAGCGCACTGGGCTTCCAGCCGCAACTGCGGCTCTGTCTGGACTGCGGCGCGGCGCTTAAAGCCGAGGTGAATTACTTTTCCAACAGTCTGGGGGGGCTGCTGTGTCCGAACTGTGCGGCTAAATCGTCCGTGCTGCCGGTTTCGGTCAACGGCCAGAAGGTGCTGCGCTTTCTGGTTGACCACGGGCTGGCTCAATCGGTGCGCCTGAAGCTGGACTCAGTGCTCAACCGGGAGCTGAAGCAACTGTTGCACAACTACCTGCGTTATCTGCTGGAACGCGATATCAAAAGCAGCGCCTGGCTGCACCAACTGGAAGTCATGCTGCCGCCGTTAGAACCGGCTTCGGATACGCGGTTAGGCCAATCTGCGGGAACTGGTGATGCCGAGCGCCTTGTAGATTTGCAGGGTGGCGCCTGAGGTATTGAGTGTATAGAAGTGAATACCGGCCGCTCCGTGGTCCACCAGATCCCGGACCTGCTCGGTAGCCCAATGCACGCCGACTTCCCTGACCCCGTCATCATCTTCAGTGCGGGCGACCGCCTTAAGCAGACTGGCCGGAAAGCGGGTGCCGGCGGCCACTTCAGCCATCTTTTTTAACTGCCGGCTGGAGGTAACCGGGGCGATGCCGGCCACGACGGGCACCGTAATCCCCGCCAGGTGACAACGCTCCCGAAAATCATAGAAATCACGGTTATCAAAGAAAAGCTGAGTACAGATATAATCCGCCCCGGCATCCACCTTGGCTTTGAGATATTCAATCTCCGTCAGGCGGTTGGGCATCTGGGGGTGACCTTCGGGATATCCAGCCACGCCGATACCCATGTCGGGGAAATGTTCCTTGATAAACTCCACCAGTTCGGCAGCGTGACTGAAGCCGTCGGCGGCAGGCACGAAATCGGCCTGCCCTTTGGGCGGATCGCCCCGCAGGGCCATGATATTCTCAATGCCGCTGCGGCGATAACGTTCAAGTATCCGGTAGATTTCATCGCGGGAAGAACCGACACAGGTGAGATGAGAAATAACCGTCAGTCCGGTTTCCTGTTGAATCCGCACCACCAGGTCATGCGTCAGCTCACGGGTGGAGCCACCGGCGCCGTAAGTAACCGAAACGCAGGCCGGTTCCAACGGAATCAGGTCCTTGATGGTAGCGAAAAGCCGTTCTGAAGCATCTTCCGACCGCGGCGGGAAGAGTTCAAAACTGAAGACAATATTACCCTGGCCGTAAATATCCCTGACGTGCATGTGTTGTTACCACCCTTTATCCGGGCTGTGCTATTTCTGTTTTGTTCAGGGCGAGCCCAATAACCCGGATGGTCTCTATTATATCAGCTTCGCTGTGGGCAGTGGACAGGAAGGCCGCCTCAAATTGAGACGGCGGCCAGTATATCCCGTTGTCCAGCAATGCCCGGTGAAAGACCCCGAAACACCCGGTGTCGGAACGGCTGGCCGAAGTGTAGTTGGTCACTTCATCGCCGGTAAAGAACAGTGTCATCAGGCTGCCGACCCGATTCAGCGTCACCGGCAGTCCCAGTTTCCCGGTAACCGTCAGAATACCGTCAGCCAGCATACGCCCCTTGTCCTCCAGGGCTTGATAGACGCCCGGAGCTGCCAGAGCGGCGAGAGTGGCAAGCCCGGCGGCCATTGCCAGCGGATTACCAGACAAGGTACCGGCCTGATACACCGGCCCGGACGGCGCGACATGGCGCATGATGTCCGCGCGGCCGCCGTAAGCCCCCACCGGCAGACCGCCGCCGATGATTTTACCCAGCGTAGTCAGGTCCGGCGTCACACCGTACCTGGCAGCGGCACCGCCCTGGGCGACGCGGAAACCGGAGATTACCTCGTCAAATACCAGCAAGGCACCGCGCTCACAGGTTAACTGCCGTAATCCTTCCAGGAAACCGGGCTGCGGCGGAATGACGCCCATATTGGCGGCCACCGGTTCCAGTATCACCGCGGCAATCTGGCCGGGAAACTGCTCAAACAGCGTTTCAACCGAACTCAGGTCATTATAAACGCCGGTCAGCGTTTCCGCAGCGAAAGAGGCGGGCACGCCGGGTGATTCGGGAATACCCAGCGTCGCCAGACCGGAGCCGGACTTGGACAGCAGGCCGTCGGAGTGGCCGTGATAGCCGCCTTCAAATTTTATAATCTTATCGCGGCCGGTGAAGGCCCGGGCCAGTCTCAAGGCGCTCATGACCGCCTCGGTGCCGGAACTGACCAGCCGTACCATCTCCAGATGAGGCATGGCGTTGTTTATTGCCTCCGCCAGTTCGGTCTCCAACCGGCTGGGCGCGCCGAAACTGGTGCCCTTTCCGGCTGTTTCCACGATGGCTTTAATCACCGCCGGACTGGCGTGCCCCAGAATCATCGGCCCCCAGGAGCCGACGAAGTCAATAAACCGGTGACCATCAACGTCGTGAAGGTACGCGCCCTCGCCGCGCTCTATAAACAGCGGCTGACCGCCAACGGCCTTAAAAGCCCGGACAGGGCTGTTCACGCCGCCGGGTAAAACCCGCTGCGCGGCGGCAAACAGTTCGGCTGATTTAGGATATCGCTCCATTAGTCCTGTTCCCCCAGCCACCGGGCGGCATCTTTGGCATGATAGGTAATTATGGCGTCAGCGCCGGCGCGTTTAATGGAAGTCAGTATCTCCAACACCAGGCGCTTTTCATCGCCCCAGCCCCGCTCGGCGGTGGCCTTGACCATGGCATATTCGCCCGAAACGTTGTAAGCAACCACCGGATAGTCAAAGCTATCTTTCGTCTGCCGGATAATGTCCAGGTAGGCCAGCGCCGGTTTAACCATGACGGCATCAGCCCCCTCATTGATGTCGGTTATGATTTCCCGGGTGGCTTCACGGGCATTGGCCGGGTCCATTTGATAGCCCCGGCGATCACCGAATCCGGGCGTAGAACCGGCGGCTTCGCGGAAAGGCCCGTAAAAGGCAGAAGCATATTTAGCGGAATACGCCAGAATCGGGGTATTTTCCAGCCCGGCCTCATCCAGGGCCTGCCTGATCGCCCCGACCCGGCCGTCCATCATATCTGAAGGCGCGACCATGTCAGCCCCGGCCCGGGCGTGCATCACGGCCATTTTAGCCAGCAGCGGCAACGTGGCATCGTTATCAACGCCACCGCCTTTGATGATACCGCAATGGCCGTGACTGGTGTATTCACACAGGCAGACGTCGGTAATCACCGTCAGTTCCGGCGCCTGCCGCTTGATCAGCCTGACCGCCTGCGGCACGATACCCTCAGGGTCAAGCCCGGATGAACCCAGTTCATCTTTCGTGTCTGGAATACCAAAGAGAATCACGGCGCCGATACCCAGCCGGACAATCTCTTCAAGTTCCCCCGGCAGGCTCTCAAGCGTCTGCCGGGCCACTCCAGGCATGGAACTGATGCTGCTGCCGGGCCCATCACCTTCCTCAACGAAAAGCGGCAGGATAAAATCACCGCCGTCCAGTTCGGTTTCGCGGAACAGCCGCCGCAGACCGGGAGTCTGCCGCAATCGCCGCAACCTGAGTTCAGGAAAATTACTCACCGTCCCCCTCCGCCGCATAATATTCCTCAATCGCCTCTACCAGGCCGGGGATGGTATGTTGCCCTGCCTGTATAGTCACCTTCAGACCTGATTGTTCAGCCGTGGCGGCCGTCACCGGCCCGATACAGGCAATAATCTTGCCGGTCAGTTCTTCAGCCGGGATAAGTTTCAGCAGATACTCTACGGTGGAGGACGAGCAAAACGTGATTACTTCACAGCCGGCAGCCGCCGACTTGGCCGTATCGGAATCGCTACCCGGTTCACCCCTGGTCCGATAGGCGGCAATCTCCACCACTTCACCGCCTCGCTGTTGTAATCCTTCAGCCAGCAGCGGTGGGGCGATATCCGCCCTCGGCAGCAGGAACCGTTGACCGCGAACTGCTTCATCGCCAAAACCGGCCAGAACGGCTTCTGCGGTATATTCCGCCGGCATGAAATCCGGCCGCAGGCAACGAGCCTCAAGCGCTGCGGCGGTCGCCGGACCGATAGCGGCAATTTGTGACCCGGCAAACCAGCGGCTGTCCTTACCCTGTCGGTCAAGACTCTGGAAAAAGGCTTCAACGCCGTTTACACTGGTAAAGATTACCCAGTCATACCTGCCGGCATCGTTTACGGCGGCATCCAGCCTGGCTTCATCCCCGGCGATAATTGAAATTACCGGCAATTCCACCGCTATGGCGCCGCGGGCGGACAGTGCCCGGCTCAACTCACTGGCCTGACTTCGGGAGCGGGTAACCAATACCTTCCGGCCATGCAGCGGCCGGTTGTCAAACCAGTTTATTTTCTGCCGCATGCTGACCACATCGCCGACAACAGTAATGGAAGGCGGCTGGATGCCGCCTTTCCGGGCGACTTCAACAATGTTGTCCAAGGTGCCGGTTACCACCTTCTGTTCCGGACGGGTACCGTTCATAATCACGGCGGCCGGCGTTTGAGGGGCTCGGCCGTGCTCAATCAGTTTAGCCACAATCCTGGGCAAGTTAGCCGTGCCCATTAAAAATACCAGAGTGTCGGTGGCGATAGCGGCCTTGGCCCAATTGATGCTGCTGGTTTCCTTGGCCGGGTCTTCATGCCCGGTGATAACGGAAAATGATGAAGCCAGCGTCCTGTGAGTCACCGGGATACCGGCATATGCCGGCGCGGAAATTGAAGAGGTGATACCGGGCACTACCTCAAACGGCAAACCGGCATTTCTTAAGGCTTCGGCTTCCTCACCGCCCCGTCCCAGGACAAACGGGTCGCCGCCTTTGAGGCGAACCACGATTTTTCCTGCCGCCGCCTTATCCACCAGCAACTGGTTAATTTCTTCCTGTTTCAGGGCGTGACAGCCGGCTTTTTTACCGGCATATATTTTTTCCACTCCGGCTTGAGCCGCTTCCATCAGACACTCGTCCAGCAAATGGTCGTAGACAATAACCTCGGCTTTACTCAGACAGGCCAGTCCCTTGACGGTAATCAATCCGGGGTCACCCGGACCCGCACCGACCAGATATACCATACCTTGCTGCATCTATTCCCCTGCCTTATTGATAAATTGGGCGGCACCCAGACTCAACAGACGTTCTGCGAGCGCGATACCGACTTTTTCGGCCGCCGAAACATCGCCGGAAGCCTGGTCTGTGATAATCGTTCTGCCGCTTTCATCGGCGACCGTACCCCGCAATGTTAGCACAGCACCGTCAACCGTACCCAGAGCCGCAATAGGGGCCCGGCAGCCGCCGCCTAATCGGCGAAGAAAGGCTCTTTCTGCTTTCACTGCCTGATGAGTGGGAGCGTGGTTAACCGCCGCTGTAAGTGCGGCTCTTCGGTCATCTCCACTCCGGATCTCAATCCCCAGCGCCGCCTGCCCGGGCGGAGGCAAAAATATTTCCAGCGACAGGTACTGGTTTATCCGGTCCCGCCAACCCAGCCGGATTAACCCGGCGGCGGCCAGAATAACCGCGTCAACCTGCCCGGTGTCAACCGCCTTGATACGGGTTTCAATATTTCCCCGGATGGATACCACCTGGATGTCCGGCCGAACCGCCTTGATTTGAAAGGCTCGTCTGAGGCTGTCACTGCCGATTTTAGCCCCCGGAGGCAGCTCCGACAGGGAATAATGACCCCGGGAGATTAAGGCATCCCGCGGATCCTCGCGTTCAGGCACCGCCGTCAGGGCAAGCCCCGGCGGCACGTCGGCGGGCATATCCTTAAGTGAGTGAACTGCAATATCCACTTCATCCGCCATCAAAGCGGCTTCTATTTCCTTCACGAAAAAGCCCACGCCGGGTAATTCCCCCATGGAAACCCGCCGATTCAGGTCCCCCTGAGTGCTGATTTTCACGATGTTAAACGCTACTTCGGGATGGGCCTGTTGCAAACGCGATTTGATATATTCCGCCTGTACCAGCGCCAGGCGGCTAGCCCGCGAACCGATCCTTATACCTGGTTGTATCACTTCAAACTTTCTCTCTATCCAGCCGGAAAATTTCGTTGACCATTTTTGAATACTCTTTCTTATTCCGGGAGTCTTCTTTAAGATAGGCAATGGGGTCGTGCAATACCTTGGTGACTATTGACCGGGTCATTGCCTCCAGATTTTGCCGCTGTTCTTCCGACATCGGCGGCAGTTTCTTGATGGTCTGTTCCAATTGCATCTTGCGGATATTTTCAGCCTTTTTGATAAGAGCGGTCACCGTCGGCTTCACTTCCAGCGATTGCCACCAATCCAGAAAATCATCGGCTTCGGCGCTGATGATTTTCATCGCCTTGAGACTTTCACGTTGCCGCCGGTTACGATTAGCATTACAGATTTCGGTCATATCATCCAGATTATAGAGGACGACACCGTCCAGTGTTTTGACCTTCGGGTCAATATCCCGGGGAACGGCAATATCCACCATCACCACCTGGTGTCTTGTACGGCGCTTTTTTGCCTGAACCATATGCTCATAATCTACCACCGTATGTGGGGCGGAGGTACAGCTCACCACCACATCGGCTTCAGCCAGGGCGTGACACAGGTCGTCCGTGACCTGTTCCGCCCCGAGGGACTTTGCCAGCTCCAGAGCCTTGTCCCGGGAGCGATTGTAAATTATCAACCGGGAAGCTCCGCGCTCCCTGGCGGCTTTGGCCACCAATCTCCCGGCTTCACCGGCCCCGATCACTAATACACAACACCCTTTTAATTCTCCCAGCACCTGCTTTGCCAGGTCAACCGCCACCGAACTGACCGACAGGGCGTTCTTGCTGATATCAGTTTCTTCTCTAATTCGCCGACCGGTACCGGCGGCTTGATTAAACAGCTGCCGCAACGGCAGATTCACCATTTTGGACTGTTCAGCAATCTCAAGTGCCGTGTTAATCTGTCCTAATATCTCATACTCACCGATGATCATGGAATCCAGGCCGCCGGCCACCCGGAAGAGATGCCCACAGGCACTGGCATCCTTTTTCAAATAGATATGCGGCAGCAAGTCGGCGAAGGAGACCCCTGTAAAATCATTCAGGAATTTGATTGCATGCTCTTCAAGCTTACGCTCAATCCCACCGGAAACATAGATTTCGGTCCGGTTGCAGGTTGAAAGCACGACGCCGTAGTCAACGTAGCGTTGCAGTTCACTCAGGACTTCGGGTAACCGGGCATGGCCGATCGCCAGTCTTTCCCGAATGTGTACGGGTGCGGTATGATGGGCAACGCCAACGGCACAGATTTGCACGTGTATTTCTTCCCCGCTAATCTTCCACTAATTTTGTTAGCAGTATCTCGGCGGCCTGTTGGCCCCGGCCGTTCCTGACCAATCCGGTCAGCTCTTCCAAATCCAATGCCGCCTGCCATTTTTCGGGGCTGATGGATATGCCCCGATCTAAAAGGTTGCGCCGCACCCCGCCGACCAGTTTAGCGACATCGGCATATTCAGCACCGATACTTTCTTCAATATCGTGCTTGATTCGGCGGGCCAGCGCCGGACTGGTGCCGGCAGTAGAAACCGCAATGGTAATATCTCCCCGATTTAGCGTTGCCGGTACGATAAAATTAGAGTGGTCCGGATCATCAACCATATTAATCAACTGGCCTCGCCGCGCCGCCTCCAGTGAAACCTGCTGGTTAACAGCCGCATCATTAGTGGCCGAGACTACTAAAAAGGCACCGTCCAGATCACCCTCTGCATATCCCCGGTCAACAAGCTCAATAGAACCGGCAGCCGCCAATTCAGCCACCCGGGATACCACCTGAGGGCTGATGACCCTCACCCTCGCCTGACATTCCAACAGGGTTTCTATTTTACGCTGGGCAACGGTACCACCCCCAATAACCAGACAATCCCGTCCAGTCAGGCTGATAAATGTGGGGTAGTATTTTGGTGCCTCACTCAAATTCGGTGCTTAACTCTTTCTTTTTTGATTTCATGAATACTGAAAAGAGCCGAATATTTATCTAATCCCAGCTCATCGGTTACCGCATCAGCCACTCGAAAGCATTCAACATCCCGGCGGCCATGAATCATCGCAAACAGATTATACTCCCAACCCGAACCTGTTTTCCTCTCATAGCAATGGGAAACCTCTTTTTGAGCGGCCAGTCGTGTGCCGACGGTGTCCACTAATTCCGGCGGTACTGCCCAACAGGTCATGGCATTGGCTACATATCCGGCGCGGCGATGATTTACCGCCGCTCCAAAACGGCGTATCACCCCGTCATCCTTCAATGACCGGCAACAACTTAAAAACCCTTCGGTGTCAATTCCGGCATTCCGGGCCATGGCCTCAAAAGGGCGGTCAATCAGCGGTAAATCCTGTTGCAGTTCATTGAGCACAGCCCGTTTTTCAGGGGTAATATTGACGGGACGGTAATCCACGGCCGTATTGAAGTCCGGTTGCCTGCCATTTTCTTCGAGGTCCAGATAAAAACCTATTTTAAACAGCTTTACTACCGGCAATTCCGCAATCTCATCCGCCAGTGTTTGCTCTTTCAGCCGGTGCAATTCATCTTTCATGGCTGATTCAGAAGGGGCCGTCAAGGTAACCCACACATTGAATTCATGCTGTCGCAGGTACCCGTGGCTGATACTCCGATGATGTTTAATGACCCCGGTGGCCTTTTCAACGTTTTCCGATGCAATCTTGAGGGCTATCAGGGTGGTATAGTGACCCAGTTTACGAGCTTCAAGGACCGGGCCGATTTGCCGGACAAGACCGTCTTCCTTAAAACGTTTGGTGCGCTCCAAAACAGCGGCTCCAGATAAACCCAAACAACGACCCAGATCATTAAAAGGCTCCAGGCTCAAGGGAAAATCACGCTGTAATAATCCGATGAGTTTTTTATCGGTCGCGTCACACGTCATCATGCCTCACCACCCCTTTCACGGGCTTAATGTTGCTCAGCCAACTGCGGCTCATAAATACAATAAGGCTCGGCTTCCAGATAATCGCCGGTAGCTTCAAAAGCGCGCGCCCGGCACCCGCCGCATAATCGGCGATATTCACACTGCCCGCACTTACCTTTATAAAGACTCAAATCACGTAAATCACAGAACAATTGAGAATTATTCCAAATTTGGGTGAACTTTTGTTCCCGGACATTACCGGCTTGAACATCAAGATAACCGCAACCCTGAACATCACCCCGGTGCGAAACGAAGCAAAAACCCGTTCCGGCCAGGCACCCGCGGCTCAAGGCATTCATCGCATGAGCGTGAGGCTGATTGCCTGAATGACCATCAGCCTCCCGATGACAAGATGCAGGAGAGGCCTGTGCCGTCAGACGTGATTGTTTTTGCCGTTGCCGTACTATCCTTAGGTAATGGGGCGCATCGGTCGGCTTGAAAAACATCCGGTCACCCAATTCCTGTTGTTTGTCGTAAATCCAATTCAGAATATCTTCGTATTCCTGAGGAGAAAGTTCCACTTCCGCCAACCCCTTGCCGCGACCGGTAGGCACCAGCATAAATGGATGAAAGGCGACGGCTTCAAGTTCATTCGCCAAAGCTAACAGATCATCAAGATAGCAGGCGTTAAGTTTGGTGATGGTAGCATTTATCTGAACGCTGATACCTGCACGCCGGGCATTGGTTATTCCGCGTATCGCCGCTTCAAAGGCACCAGCTTGTCCCCGGAATTTGTCCTGAAGTTCCGGTGTTGGAAAATCCAGACTCACCCCGATCCGAGCTACCGGGACTGCCTGCATTTTTGCCGCCATGTCCGGATCAATCAGAGTCCCGTTTGTTCCCAATACCACCCGCAGACCTTTTGATGAAGCATAATCAGCTATTTTAAAAATATCCGATCTCAGGAGCGGTTCTCCGCCGGTCAGGATAAGGATTGGACTCCCCACCTCAGTTATCTCGTCAACCAGGTTAAAACACTCGGCGGTATTGAGTTCCCCGGAATAAGGTCCTTGTACCGCAGAAGCGCGACAATGGTCGCACAAAAGATTACAGCTGCGGGTGACTTCCCAAGCCACCAATTGAAGTTTGGGAATTATGATATCTTTGCTTGATTTTTCAACTGTCACGCGATAATCCCGATTTCTTCGTCACTCAAATAACAGGCTGGGTCATCTTCCCAATAATCACCGCTGACCGATTCAGCCCGTACCCTTAGATTACCATTACATACTTCCAGATAACGGCACTGGGGGCAGCGACGTCCGGAAAGCACCTTCTTCCGATCCTTCAACGCAGCGAGAAGCGGATGGGAAGTATCCATCCAGATATCGCCGAATTTACGCTCTCTGATATTACCGAAAGTGTGGTGCCAGGTAAATTGATCAGGATGGACATTGCCCCGGTCATCAATGGCGCCAATTTTAATTCCGGAGCTGTTGCCGCCGTTTCGCTTCAACAAACTGTAAATGGTTTCCGCTCTTTCCGGGTCAGTCAAGCGGGCCCTCAGATACAGGTAAACCCCATCGGCGGCATTATCCACCGTTAAAATTTCTTTAGCAATACCACGTTTGTGCCAGTCAATTGTTCTATCACAGATAACATCAACCGCAGCCCGTGTTTCCGCATGGGTCAGGTCATCTTTGATGATTTTGTCGCCTCTCCCGGTATAAGCCAGGTGATAAAAACAGACGCGGGGTATATTTTCTTCCTCAATCAAATCCAGCATCGCAGGAATTTCCTTATGATTATGTCCGGTGATAGTCAACCTTAAAGAAACCCTTTGTTTCAAATCCACGCAGTGCCGAATTCCTGTGAGGGCAGCTTCAAAAGCGCCGGGTTGAACACGAAACTTATCATTATTCTCACCAATACCATCAAGGCTGATACCGACTTCAGCGAAACCGGCATTTTGAATCCTGACCGCCATTTCCCGATCAATGAGAGTGCCGTTGGTAGACAGGGCGACCCGGATTCCATGCGCCCGGGCAAAATCAGCCAATTCAAACAAATCACGCCGCATTAAAGGTTCGCCACCGGAAAAAAGAATCACTGGTACGCCGAAGTCAGCCAGTCCTTTGATAAACGTCTTAGCTTCATCGGTACTGATTTCATCAGGCGAGCAGTTATTGGTGGCGCTGGCATAACAATGAATGCAATGCAGGTTACAAGCTCGGGTGCAATTCCAGACTACTATCGGCGGTTGAAACGGTTTGGGCTGGCCATCCGCGTTTGCATTTGGGCTGTAACGCAAAGAATCCTGAGGTCCAATGTTGTCACACAGTAACCGGGAAATTGAAATCATAAACGACCCCTTTCCAACATCAGCACATTATATGATTTGATTACTTGGCGCCAAGAGTATATCATAAGTACTAGAACTTTCGCTATATTTTTGACTATCTTCTCCGGATAGCGCTAGAATCCTCAGAGTGTAAACCGACTACAGACATGGAGGACGCTATGTCATTGTTCAAACGGTTACTGGTTCCACTTGACGGTTCCAAAATGGGGGAAATAGTTTTCCCTTTCTCCAGAGAACTCGCCCACCGGCTTGACTTGGAAATTACCTGCCTACATATCTGTGAGCCTGAAGACCAGTTCTGCCCAATGCACGAGGCTTACGTTGAGGCAACCGCCAACAAACTCATCCGTCAATCCCATGATACCGGACGACCGGTCAAGGCTAAGGCCGTCATGATCAACGGGCAGGCAAGCGATGGCATTTCCAAATATGCCGCATCAGACAATAGTGATTTCATCCTGATGGGCACCCATGGCCGCTCTGGATTTAACCGCTGGGTCCTTGGTTCTATTGCGCTCAAAGTGTTGCGTCAGACTGATAAACCGGTGTGGCTGATCCGTAATGGAACTTCGGTTAATTGCGATTGGCAACACACAGATGTTATCGTTCCGTTGGATGAATCACCGGTTGCAGAATCCATTTTGCCCCTTGTGGTCCAATTAATCAAAGAATGGGGAGTAAATCAAACTGAGATTGTTCTCACCAATGTCTGCCGTGAACCAATCATTCCTTCCGATTTTACTGACGAAATGAAGGACGTATGGCGCGAAAAGGAGAGCCGGGAATCTGCCCTGTCGGTAAAAAACGGACAGCAATACCTGAACTCAATCAAAAATAAATTGGGTGACCAAGGGGTTAAGGCCCGGACTCAGGTACTCGTCGGTAAAACGGCCGAAGAGATCATCAATCTAGCCGCCAGCAACCCATTCAGTTTCATCGCCATGTCTACTCATGGCCAATCCGGTAAGGGGCGATGGGTCTATGGCAGCACAGCTGAACGCATAATGGTCGGCGCACCCTGTCCGGTGTTGATGCTTAAACCGAATTTATAATTTTGACCGGACCGAAACTAACCTCAGGCGGTTTCAGTTTCAGCAGTCGAGGAAAAGCTGGCCTTTTCTTCTTCCCCAGAGAGCCCGTAACCCCGACCTTCAAACAAGGGCAGATACTTAGCCACCACCCTGAAAACAAACATGGCGCCAGCCACGAGACCGATGGAAAAAAGCAGCTCCGTCCAGGCGGGTACATACGCGGTCGTTCTGGATGGAGCCATGGCGATCAAATCAGTAGTTAGCCGATTTAATACTACGGCTATCAAGACGAACATAGAGGCTGTAAAAAGCCACCCGGCAGAACGCCGAACGCCTTTGATGAAAAGTAAAATCATTGCCAAGGTCATCAGCCCGATTTCTACGGTAAATAGCCAGCCGAAGGTATTATCCAAGGTAAAACTGTCCAGCCGTCCGGTTGTATTCAAATCCCAGAACCGGAAAAGTAAATAAGCGAGGAGTATCCAGGCTGCAGCCTTACCCAAACCGCCCAGCAGGTCAATCCGCAGCCCTTTTTTAAATATCTTTGAACTTATGGTTGACTCAATAATGACGACACACAAACCAAGGGCCATGGCAGACACAAAGAACATGTGGCCCATCCATTCACTGTACCACAAGGGATACATTAAATGCGGCATGATCAGGTGAACAGCCCCCAGTGAGGACTGATGCATGAACGACAGAGTAATGCCCAAAATAATCAGCGGAATCATAATAGCATGTAGGAATTTAAGGGTGCGCCGCAATCGAAACCGCTCTGCAATCAGGGGACTGAATTCAAAAAATAGCACCGTCGTGTAAATGGTCATACAGACCGCAACTTCAAACATGACTGATTCCGGTTGCCACATCCACAAAGGATGTACAATTCTCGGAGTGCGCCCGATATCAATGGCAATACCAGCCCCGGCAATGACATATCCGATAAACGCGGTAAACACTGCCGGCCGTATTACCGGCCAATATCTTTTAATGCGAAATATATAGACGATCCCTGCTGTTACAAAACCGCCGGCGCTCAAGGCAACCCCTGCCATGACATTAAACGAAACCCAAATCCCCCAAGGCCAGTCATTGCTAAGATTATCTACGGCGTGCATCCCAAATATGAATTTGCCCGCCGCGACGGCCAGTGCACCAATAGCTAACAGTAACAACAACACACTCCACGGGGTAAATAACGGAGTATCGCTTGATGGTGCCCAACGGGTGTAAAGAGAAGGCTTGTTATTCATGACCAGCCTCATCTTTCTCCGGCAAATCTTGTAGCGCCCGGCCTCGAATATACCAGATAGCAGTCATTGAACCGATTATGGCCGCCGCTTCAAACGGGATCTTACTTAAAAATTCCCATGTTAATTCAGGCAAGGGTTCATGAGGGACTGCCATATTAAAACCGAGTTGTTCAAAAGGCACCCCGGAGATGTAAAAAAGAGAGGTTCCTCCGGCTTCTTTCTCACCATAAACATAATCAACGTATTTTTCTGGAAACTCTTCAATCCGGCGATGGGCTTCAGCCAACACGGCTTCCCGTTCACCGAATTCTATCGCCTTGGGCGGACAGGCCTTGGAGCAAGCCGGTTGCAGGCCTTCGGCAATCCGGTCCCAACAGAACCAACATTTACTGACCTCCGGCCAGAGGCTGTGGAACTGATAATTGGGTATTCTGAAAGGGCAAGCCTGGGCGCAATAACGGCAACCCATACAGCGGGCTTCATCCCAAACCACCGGACCGTCAGGCGTCTTCCGCATCGCCGCGACAGGGCAGACAGACACACACACCGGGTCCACGCAATGGAAACAACGTTTATGAACAAAATTCCAGGAAAGTCGCCCGTCGTCACCGATGACTTCATGGTACTCAACATTAAGATAAGTGTGTTCGTCTCGCTTGGGGGGATTCGTGATGGTAGGGCTAAAAGATGTCTCCGACGGTTCTAAACGCCACCACTGCTTGCATGACATCTGACAAGCCCGGCAACCTATGCAGCGGGTAATATCAACCAGTACCGCAACTTCAACCATCTATGCCCCCTTTACGATATCGCATAAAAATGCTTTAAATTCCGGCACCGCAGACATTGCATCTCCGACCGCCGGAATCAACCTATTTGCGCTATCTCCGGTGCCGAGACCGATAAAACCCCACTGAGTTGGCAGGGCTACCTGATGTATTGTCTGACCACCGATATCAAGCGGTTTGAGACGATGAGTCAGCAACGCCCGCATCCGAATTTCTCCCCGGACAGAGCGCACAATAACTTCGTCACCGTTTCTAATTCCCCGCTGCCCGGCCAGTTCATAACTTATTTCAATAAATGGCTCTGGAGACATTTCCAAAAGCCAGGGCATATTACGCGTCATCTGCCCGGAACCAAAGTGCTCTCCCACCCGAAACGTGAAGGCTACCAAAGGGTATTCCGCCGCATTGGCCCTGAGGGGTTCAAACTGCCGCAAGAGCGGGGTATTCTGAATAGATGAAAGCATATTTTGAACCGGGCTCTCCCAAGGTTCATAGTGTTCCGGCAAAGGCCCGTCCGGCAAGCCTGCGGTGAACATCCGGCCGCAGCCGTATTCCAGATTCACAAAAGCCTGCGCATGCGGCCCTCCCGTGCCGTCAGGCACGTCCCCTTTCCAACGTTTGTTGAAAGAATCCCATTCAATCACCGAACGCCGACCGTCCCAAGGCTTTCCATCAAGATCCACTGAAGCGCGGTTATGCAGAATCCGGGTGTTGCCCGGCCAGCTCCAGCCCCAACGATGATACAGGTTTATGATAAACCCACCCGGGTCAATATCTCTGCGGGCTGCCATATTGCCGGATCCAGCCATGCTTCCGCGATACAAACGATTTCCACAGACCGTGTCACCGTCCTCAGTCAGATCGTCTGCGGCCTCAAGCCGAAGGCCGGTGCCGACGCGATAACCATTGATTTCACGGGCCACCGAGAGGGCATCGCCATAGCTCCAGGTGAGGTTTGAAATCGCTTTTTCATTAGGCCCTCCCTCTTCGGCATAAAGGTCTTTCAGGCGTTTCATGATACCGTCAACAATTCCCAGGTCAGCGCGGCTTTCTCCTAGCGGATCCAGCGCTTTTTCGCGCCACTGCATCCATCTCCCGGAATTGGTGACGCTGCCGGATTTTTCAAATGAGGCCGCCGCCGGCAATAAAAACACCTCGGTTTGAATCCCGGACGGATTAATACCGGGACGTTTCCAGAAGGCCGCCGTTTCAGTCTCAAAAAGATCGGTGACTACCAGCCAGTCTAATCTCTCCAGACCTCGACTAACTGCATCGGCCCCGGCACTGCCAACGGCAGGATTCTGTCCCCAAACCATCAGTCCGTTAACACGCCCCTGGGAGACACCATCAAGCAGGGACAGACCTGAATAGTCACCATCACTATCTAGCCTAACCAAATAATCATAGCCAAATCCATCATCGGCCACAGCCGTTTCGCCGAACCATGCCCTCAGTAAACTGACAAGTCCGGTGGATTGGGTACCGTGGGAATAGGTTCCTGGGTTTCCATGATTTTGTAATCGGTTGCCGTATGCCATCAGATTAGTGTCAGTATCTAACGGCATCTCCAGATAACCCGGCAGCAAACCGGACACAAGACCATGGTCAGATGCACCCTGAGCGTTTGACTCAACGCTGATAACATTGACGCCGCCACCGGCAATTCCCATATTACCCAATAGCAGTTGCAAAATAGCCATCGCCCGAATCGTTTGCGTACCGGTGGTATGCTGAGTTGTCCCCGTAGAACACATGATAGTCCCGGCTTTATTCTTAGCCCCGGTGTCACCAAAAAGGCGGTACGCTTGATTCAATAACCGCGGCGAGATACCGGTAACGGTACTGACCAGTTCGACCGTATATCGGGCAAAATGCCGTTTAATCAGTTGAAACACGCACTCCGGAGACATCAATGAGCTGTCCCTTAAAGGCAGACCATCTTCGCCTTTCTGGAAAGCCCAACTAGTCCTCTGATATTCAGACGTATTGGTGTTGAATCCGGAAAAAAAGCCGTCAAGCACTTCCGGCCCCTTAAATTCCGACCGCACTAAATATGAAGCATTGGTGTAATTCCTGATATAGTCCAAGTTGTAATTTTCGGGATTAGCTTCAATATCTTTAATAACGAACTTGATCAAGCCTCCAACAAAGGCTAAATCCGTGCCGGATCTGAGCGGACAATATACATCTGCTTTCGCCGAGGTCCTGGTAAAGCGCGGATCAACATTGATGACAACAGCACCTTTATCCTGAGCCGATTTTACATGTAAAAATCCAGTGGCATGATTTTCGGCAACGTTGGCTCCGATAATAAGTACGCAATCCGAATTGGATACATCCGTCCAATGATTGCTCATTGCCCCACGCCCGAAAGAGGCGTTAAGTCCGGCAAACCCTGATAATTGACTGTTAGCACCCTGATGCTCCACGTACGCAACACCCAAAGCACGCACCATTTTAGAAATCAAATAGCATTCTTCATTATTTAGTGCAGCACCCCCGATTGAACCGATCGCATCTACCCGGTTAACCCGGCGTCCACGATGGTTCACCTCAATCCAATGAGAATCTCTGGTATCTTTTATCCGGCGCGCGATGCGGTCAAAAGCATAATTCCAATCTTTTTGTTCCCAAACATCGGATCCAGGGGCCCGATAGAGAACGTGCTGTAAACGCTGCTGGTTGAAACTGCCTTCTTCTACCCCGTTCCTGACCTGGGCCAAAGCCCCGCCTTTGGGACAGACTGAACCATGGTTGATGGGATGAGAAGTATCCCCCTCAATCCGTACCAAACGATCATCAGCAACATAACAGACCAGGCCACAACCGCAGGAGCAAAATGGGCAAATAGTGGGAGTCTCAGTACCCCACCTGAGCTCAACCTGTTTAATATGACTGTCAACCAGCGGCTCAAGCGGGCCTCGGAATAGACCGGTGGTTGCAAACAACCCAACGGTACCACTGCTGAGTTTAATGAAATCCCGGCGGTTGATCCCATTTTTCATATCAAAAACTTTTCCTAACGGTAATTAGAGTTCTCTACCAAAAATCTGCCGGTGTATCGGCTATTACCACAGTTCTCACTGACAAATATGACGCCGAGTCTGTCTGATGGATATTTAGATTGGAGGGGAGCCATCCCTACGCTACTCCCCCTCCAATCCAACCCTGAATGTGCGACGCCCGATTAGCTTATATCAGAAATAGACTTCTTCAATAGCTCCTGGACATAGTAGGAATTGTGAACGCCGAGGCTGCCGTCTTCAGTTATGTACAGCCAATTGAAGTATGCTCCAACCTGATCTTCAGTGAAGGTTTTACCGGCAACCGGTTCGCCGTCATGCATCACGCCTTGTTGCGTAAGCAAAGATTCCAATTGGTTTAACAAAGCCTTGGTCTCAGTTTGAACACCATGACGATCAAAGGTATTCAATCCTTCATGGCAACTCTGACACCCAGCCAGAGAAGCATTGAAGGTGTGGCCTCCGGCCTGGGTGGCTTTGTCATCGGCCATGTGGCAGGTTACACAGCCGCCTTCCACCTGAGTTGCATGAGGATTGGGGTCATCAACGAGTCCGTACCCCCCGATGCTCAACAGCATGGTTGCCTGGGGCCCATGATGCGGTCCATAGTGGGTATTAGGAATAGCAACCACTCCACCACCCGGCACCGGTGCCGGGGTTCGAGACTGGTGACAATTAGCACACAAGTTGCTGCTGCCGGCGTCATAGATCTTAGTGGAGTCAATCAGCATCGGCACCGCATCAATTGTGCGCAACTTGAAGTCATCCTCTGAATAGGTCGTGTGGATTTCGTGGCAAGCACGGCAATCAATTCTGGTGTTATTGACTGCTGCTTTGACTGCACTCGTTGAACCACCTTGTTCCTGCCAGGTTATAAAACCGGTTCCTGAATGGCAGGCGGTGCAGTTGTCGCGAGCTCCGGCATAATCATATACAGTCTGAGTATCTGATTCCGGCGCGCTGGTTCCGTGTACGGAATAGCTGTATTGCAGTCTTTTTGAGGTGATCAGACCAGTTTCGTTATGGCAGTCAATACAAGCCACCGTTGGGTCTTCGCCCGGTTCACCTGGAGGTCCTTGCGGGCCCGCAGGTCCTGCCGGTCCTGCTAATCCCTGCTCCCCGGTACATCCCACAAACACCAGTGACAACCCAAATAACATGAGCGCCCCAAGTAATGTGGCCACCACCCCTCCCCGAGTCATTTTTGGCATTTCGGGTCTCCTTTCTCTTTATTTGCCTCGCGTTTGCGCGCGCAAAAAAGCAACAAGATGAGGGTACTGCAAGTCAGCAGTGACACGCCGAAGTATAAGCCCGGGGAACTAGTACTGTCAAGGTTTTAGTGAGTTGAGTACTAATACTTTATATATAGTTACTACCAAGTTAACAATAGACACTCAATGACAGCGTCAACCAGCGGAAAAATGAATTAAGTACGTTCGGAGAGAATCTCGGTCAAACGCGAAATTTCTTGTTTCAAGCGTTGCTGTCTTCGGATCAATATCATAACGTAGGCAAAAATCACGACCCAGATTATGGCGAATACAGCAAATAAATATTCTATGTTTTCCATGGTGATTTCCTTTCGTCAGTCCAAATAACGTTTTAATTCGTTGATTCTAAGTTCATCTTGTCTGAGCGATATGCGCTGCAGCAATAACAGGAAGAATACACTCGTAATAGCCAGCAGGCTTGTCAGCAGTGTCGCCAGCATGGTCGGTGCCAACCCGCCCTCAAAAATAACCGGATTGGGATGCTGAGTGCCCCACAGGACGATAGCCAGGGCCACAATGGGAACATCCACAAAGCCTATAATACCGACTACGGCGGCAAAGCGAGCCGCCCGCTCTTCTTCAGCGATAAATGAACGGACAATTAAGTAGGAGATATAAATCAGCCATAATACCAGGGACGCCGTCAGGCGCGCATCCCAGGTCCACCAAACACCCCAAATGGGCTTGGCCCAAATAGAACCGGTTATCAAGACCAGCGTAGTAAAAATAACGCCAATCTCGGCAGCTGCGTGCGCGATAATATCCCACATTCGTGACCGTTTCCACAGATACATTATGCTGGCGACAAAGACCACGAAAAACGCCAGAAATGCCACCCAGGCCACCGGTACATGATAATAAAAAATACGCTGAATGATGCCCATGGTAGCTTCAGTAGGCACCACGACAAAAACCATAAACAAACTGACGATAATTGAAACAGCGCTCAATCCCAGCAGAAAATAACTCCATCGGGGGGATATTGTTTTCATCGGTTTATCCATCGGCTACTCCTCCACAACATAATTAAAAACCAGGTATGGGACGGTCACAAATACGGCGTCAAAAGCCACTATGATCAACACCCACGAAGAAATGTCCCCCCAGCCGCCACCGGCAAGCGCTATTTCTGAGGCTTTAACCGCACTGATAATCACGGGGACAGCCACCGGCAAAAACAGAATGGGCAATACCATTTCCCTGGCCCGTGTATTGACTGCTAAAGCTGAAAACAAGGTGCCGACGGCAACGAAGCCGATGGTGGACAGAACAGTGACCACAATAATCTGTAACGAGAGGACCGGCAGGTTAAAAAGAACCGCAAAAACCGGCAGAGTAATCGCTTCAACCACCAGCATGAAGACCAAACTGGACAACATTTTTCCCAAAAAGATATCTTCGCGGCTAACCGGACACGATAAAATACCATCAAGACACCCATTTTCTTTTTCCGGTATGAATGTCCGATTTAACGCAAGAACTCCGGCAAACGCAAATGCGACCCAGAGCACCCCCGGCGCCACGGCTTCCATCGTCGGCCTGTCCACTCCGAACGCAAAATTAAAAATCACGATAACCAGTAATGAAAATACCAATACGGAAAAGGTCACCTCACGGGTCCGCAGTTCCGAGATCATATCCTTGTAAAGGATTGCCTTTATTTTCTTAAAAGATGAACTCACGATCTGGCTCCGGTCAGTTCAAAGTATGATTGGCGGCAACTTGCCAGACTCATAGATGAAACCGAGGATTCCAGGACAACTCTTCCCTTGTTCAGAATAACCACCCGGTCTGCAATTTCCAATCCTCTTTCCAGACTGTGAGTGGTCATTATTATGGTACGTCCGCGCTCCCGTAGAAGACTCCAGACGGTAGCGATAGCCGCCTGGTCAAGTCCGGTTTCCGGTTCATCCAACAACAAAATTGACGGGTCATGCAGTAAGGAGCGAGCGATGGAAACCCGTTGCTGCATACCCCGGGAAAAAGTGACAACCCTATCGTTAATTCTGGGGGTCATTGCCACCAGATCCACCACTTCCCTAACCTTACGGCCAGGATTTGGGATGTCATGTAATTTGGCATAAAATTCCAGATTTTCAAAGGCCGTCAAGCCGCCGTAAAGGTAACTCTGATGACTGACCACTCCGATCCGTCTCCGGATTTGTTCGGCGTCCTGGTCAAGACTATACCCCTCAATACGGACGGTGCCGGAACCAGGCTTCATCAGGGTCGCAAGAATTTTTAGCAAGGTAGTCTTACCAGCCCCGTTGGGGCCGAAGATAACGAGCTTCTCCCCCCGTCCGATTGTTAAGGACACATCCTTAAGAGCAGGACGATGGTTGAACGTTTTGACGAGTTGACTAACCGTAACCGCCAGTTCTTTCTCGTCCTTCCCTACCACGTTTATTCCTCGTCTTCCGGTCGCTGACTCATGGTCAATACGGCGTTCTTCAATTCAGCCCGTTTTGTCCGATATTCACCCTCTTCAATGTTCCCGCTCTCATATTCGTCATCCAACCGGGCAATTTGAATCAGCAACTGTTCACGCTCATTTCCGTTGACCGCCACACGACCCCGGCCACCTCGGCGCATGAGGAGTACAAACCCGGCAACCAAAAGCACAAGAACACCGCCGACCCATAAAATAGTCTGCGCAGGATTTGTCTTTAACCCGTCAAGTTGGATGGACAGCACTTCCCCACCGGAAATGGCACTGCCGGAGAAATATTGATAAGCCACGTTTTCAATTACCAAGGTCTCATTTCTAGTTAACAACGGGGCATTAATTTTGTCGGTACCTTGTACCAGTAATTCATATCTGTCCTGTGTGTAGTCTACCTGGCGACTAAATAGATATTGTGACTGGCTGGTATGGATATGGTATGAATAAGTCGCAGGTGTGTACCCCGGTTTGATCGGCCCGGAATACACCAAACCGGCATTAGTGAATACAACTGTGTCAGCGATTTCAGCACCTATCTCAATATGTTCAGCGTCATTTGGCAGGGGTAATACCAAAGTGACGGCAGCGGTGCCGATTACCTGCCCTGATCCGACATAAGTACGGTCACCCTTGTTTTCAATAATAAAAAATTCGGTAAAACCGAGACCATCCTCTTCTAGCGAAATTATGGTATGCGACAAAGCGATACTGACCGCATCATCAAGTTCAGTGGTCTCATAAACCGGCACTTCAGCTTCAACGACAACAACATCTGTCGGAAAATTAATGGGTTCACTGTAATACGTTACCCCCAGATATTCAGCGGCGACATAATATGTGATTGAAGAATCGGTATTTAAACCGGTAAATTCAAAGGATCCGTCAGACCCGGCGACCGCTGCGGTAGCAACCGGCTCAACCGCACCGGCGCCGTAGGCTTCCAAAATCAGGCCCAGCGCCCCTGCCGGCTCACCATTTAGTGAGCCGTTAATTAGCTGCCCGGTTATGACACCGTCTGCCTCAGCCGCAGCAACTTGATTAAACGAGAGAACGAACGCCACAAAAAAAACAAGAACCGCTTTTTTCAATAGATCCTACCCCTTAGTCTTCAAACGCTTGCCGCAATCCGGACAAAACAGAGTATCCAAGTCCTGCTGCGCTCCGCAATAGGCGCAAAATCGCCCTTTGGCCTTTCTGAGTCGGCCGATTTGTTGCTCTATATCTGCTTCAAGGCTACGCAATCCTTCGTTAGACTCGGACTGAATATTATCAAGGTCCTTTAATATGGACACTGCCCGGTTCCGATATTTAGACTCCAATTCCTCATAGTCTTCGCGACTAAGAGTACCCGATTGATAGTCAGTTTCTAATTCTTTAAGCAAAACATAGGTATGGTCACGCTGATAATGAACCTCTTTCACACTGCCGGTCCGCACTAGCTTTTCCTTAACACCACTTACTCTGAAAAATGGATAAACCACGGCGACAAAAACCGCCAAAGCCATTAATATTGCCAGCGCAATAATCATTAATATCCCCTATCGGCTTCAGATACTAGTCAGGCAGTTACCGCACGGCGTTCCGGCCAGAAGGCGACCACTCCGCCCAGGGCAATAATCATGCCCCCTATCCATACCCACAACACCAGCGGAATTACTCTAATCTCAAAAGCGGCAGCTCCGGTTTCATCCCAGTCTATAAATATGACGTACAAGTCTTCTATGGGGGAACCGATGATGCCGACTTCCGTCACTGGTTGCGCAAAACTATAGTGGTATATCTTCTCTGCAATAATATGCCCGGCATCTTTGCCATCAGCAGTTACCGCCAGTCCGGCAGTAATCACATCTCTGCTGGGGGTAGTATAAAAATCCAGCTTATCAAATGTCAGGGCATATTGGTTGATCTCAACGGTCTCACCTTCATTCAACACGGCAGTGGTTTTGGCATCAAACACCGATGAGCCGATGATGCCCATGGTCATTACCAGAATACCCAGATGAATGATGTAACCGCCATAGCGGGGCTTGTTTGACCAGATCAACCGCAGGAAAGCGATAATAAAATTCTCGTTCCTGACCTTACGGCGGGAATTGGCCCCCCGCAACCACTCCGTTAAAATGGTCATCAGGACAAAAAGCAAAAGCGGGTAAGCTGCCAACGCCGTCAATTCGCGGACCCCTAAGGCAAACAACACAACCGCCAGCACCAAAGCAGCAATCAGCGGCCGTAAAAAATTGCGAATCAGATTACTATTAGACGCTTTCCGCCAGCCAATCAGTGTGCAAATACCAGCCAATGCAACAATAGCCAGGAATATCGGCCCGTTTACCTGATTAAAGAAATTGGCTCCTAAAGTAACCTCGGAACCGCCGAACAGTTCGGAGATAGCCGGAAACATAGTACCGACAAAAACAGCGATGGTGGCACCGACAAACAGAAGATTATTCAGTAAAAAGGTGCTTTCTCTGGACACAAACGATTCCATCTCGGTTTCGCTTCTGAGCATCCGGCTTCTGTATGCCAGCAATCCCAACGCACCTAAAATGGTAACACCTAAAAAGGTAAGAAAATAAGGCTCAAGCCCGGTTTCACCAAAGGTATGAACCGACGAAAGCAGCCCACTGCGCGTAAGGAAAGTTCCAAATATACTGAGCCCGAACGTACCTATAATCAGGAGCATATTCCAGACTTTGAACATGCCCCGCCGGCGCTGCATCTTGATGGAATGCAAAAAAGCAGTGGCCAGCAACCAAGGCATCAGGCCCGCGTTTTCAACCGGATCCCACGCCCAATAACCGCCCCAGCCTAATTCAACGTAAGCCCACCACATGCCGATAACCAGGCCGAGACCGAGGATAAGCCAGGTAATCAGTGCCCAGCGGCGACTTAGGACCAGCCATTCGTCGCTGGCCCGTCCTTTGACCAGGGCGGCAATAGCAAATGCAAAAGGTACGGTAAAACCGACATATCCAAAAAGCAGGGTCGGCGGGTGTACCACCATCCCGATGTTCTCCAGCAACGGATTCAGCCCGTTACCTTCAAGGGGGGTAAAGCTCAATGTATCAAACGGATTGGCAACAACCACCAACAACACCAAGAAAAACACCAGGCTAAACATCATCACGGCTGAGGCAATCGGAACCAGGTCCTGACCGGTGCGGTGTCGTGTAAGAACTACGATGGCGGCAAATATTGACAACAACCAGGCCCAGAACAACAAAGAACCATCGTTACCCGCCCACAAAGTACTTATAAGATATACAAGGGGCATATCGGTGGAGGTATACTGGGCAACATATTCAATATTAAACTGATGGGTCAGTATTGCCGTCCACAAAACGCCGACGGCAATGGTAATCAGACCAGTAGCTGCCAGAAGGCTGTTTCGCGCGCTTCCGAACCAAGCTGAATTACCATTCTTGATGCCACCAACGATGAAAGCTATTACAGAATAAACAGAGACGGCCAGCGCAAGGAAAAGCGCGATGTAACCGATATCAGCCATTATTCAATTGTCCATTTCATTCTGCAAGCTCAGGTTCATATTTTGAAGCGCACTTAGTCATAATAGCTGTCGCTTCAAAAACGCCATCCGCAGAAAATTTCCCTTCAACAACTACGTCAGTATCCGGTTGAAAGGTGTCCGGTACTGCCCCGTGATAGACGACCGGAATAGTCGCGGAACTTAATGTCACATCCCTAATTGTGAAAGTGATGCCCAATCCCCCGTTCGCGGTCTCCACCGAGCCGGAAACGACTGTCCCATTAACCCGGACACTCTGATCGCCAAGAAGTTCCTGTCGCTCCAGAAAATCATTGACTTCGTAATAATAAGTGGCTGAATTCATAAACCCCACCCAGCCAAGCGAACCGATCGCGAGAAACAGAATCAAACCGCCGATAACAAACTTCTTCTTACCCATCTGCACCCACCTTTCAACCGGTTTCAGCGATCACCCATACCGGACTGTGACAGACTGTACAATCGTCCTGAGGCCGGCCAAGATGACTGGCCGGCGAAGGTATTTTACCGCTTAGGGAGTGACAATCAAAACAAAACCCCACACGGCCTTCCAAAGAGTGGGGAGTTTTCACATAATCGGAAGGTCCGGTCGCCTGTAATATTGCCGGAGGCTGCGGCACCAGACCAGGAGGCGCCAGTGAAACAATACCAGAATCAAGGGTATAATCAAAATCATTTATCGTGATGATGTTGTGGATGTTGGGTAATATCCAGGCCGTTACCGGCCCCATCACCACCATGAACGCCAGTAATGCCAGCAGAATCCTTTTTATCCTTTTTCTAATAACACCACTGTTCTTCATATCAATCACTTACCCGCCGAGTGAATCCCTGGAGCATTAGCCGCCGCCCATTCAATGTCTCGTTGCAAATGGCATGACAGGCAGGCAAAATCCAGGGTTACATACCCGTTAGCCTGACTCCCGTCCTCACTGAACATCGGAGCATCCGGGTCGGTGTTGATCCGGAACAAGTGCGTTCTGACATCACCCTGATAAAGACCAAGGCTCTGGCCGGAGAGCGTTGCCTTAGGCATGTGACAATCTTCACAGTCTACGCCTACAATATCCATGGTACTGCCGGTATAGTCGTCACGCACCTTCAAGTGACAATCACCACAATCTATCTTGACGGAGAACTCACCCTTTTTATGCGGGTCATGGCATTTTACACAATCCGTATACTGGTGAGGGGACGCCTGATGTTCATTATATTGCCCGTTCTTTAATATGAACCCATTGTTAGCCGGGATGACACTCAGGTCATCACCGCTGGTATGACAGCGGCCACACAATGCGGCAGAAGAATCAATAACCACCGTCTCCTTTTTTTCACCCTGTCCTTCAACATGATCCCGGGCCGGCCCGTGGCAGGCTTCACACTGAACACCCTCCAGTTCCCAGGTGCCGACGATGCCGGGCAAACCGCCCTGATTACCTTCCGGAGAATAACCGGTGGTATGACATTCACCGCAAGTAAATGGAATCTGTTCGTCCGGGGCATAATCCGACCAGACGCCGGTAAGCAGATTATACTGATTGTTGCCGGGTTTACCGCCGGCAGAGGTAATCAGGTAGCCGTTATTGTCCACATACAATGTCTTCCATGTATTACCGCCGATGACATAGCTGATCAGTTCCCAAGCATATCCGGCAGGTATCGGAATGGGATTATTGCGGGCAACCTCAGAGGTTTTTAACTTCCAGGGATTACCGGAGGTCACAAAATCATTGTGGATTGCGGGATGACAGTCAAAGCAAGCATCGGAACCGGCATATTCAACTGTGGTATGAGAATCTTCAACGGTACCGCTGGTTTCTTCGTCGGGGGTTTGAGAACAGGCTGAGAGAATGAAAAGCAGCGACATCATGAGCGTGATAATGCCGAATAAAATCCATTTTCTGCCCGTAAATGTTGCCATCCGTTAATCCGCCTTATCACTTGATTGATGCAGAAGCCTGATTCCCTGGATGTCAATGATAATCATTGAGCTTTAGCACTAGTTCTTTGGATATAGTACATGAGGCATTTTCAGCTTGTCAACACTTCCCATTCCCGACAAACCCAACCCGACAAAAGAACCACGTCGTAAAAAGCAATTTCCTACGAAGGGCAAAACCAAGCCTTCCTTCCACGGGATTTTCCATTACTACGGGTTTTGATACTCTTACTATTTAGTCTTCAGAGCCATGCCCGGTGGCTTCACCGCAAAAGGCGCAAAAGGCGCCCGATCCTTTCAAGGGTTTACCACAGTAGGAGCAAAAACGTGCATTGGACGTGCCCCGGGCAGGCAACGTTTTGCCTTTGGGTTGTTGTCTGCCGGCACGCCGTTTAGCGGCGCGGTTCGCCGGCTTTTTACCGGCGGATCTCAGCCACAAGAAGAACCCGGCTACGGCGGCTGTTAAGGCGAGAATGACAATAACTGCGGTCAATGCACCCGAAGTCCCGTTTTCATTAATCTCCAGAGAAGGGCGACTGTCGGCTTTGGTATAGGTTATGTCATATACTAACGACTGCCCGGCAATAACCGCATCATAGGTATATGAATGAGATTTGAACCCCTCAGCATCAATAAAACTGGTTCCCGCGGGGACCGCTTTAAACCCCGATGATGTCCGCGGCTCCTGGATGATAACTTCCAGATTAACCACGGGATAAAGAAACTGATAATCCAGGGCTATGGACTTATCCACCTGGCCGTTGATTAACGGCGCATAGTATTCAACACGGAAGGATTGGGAGGTTAGCTCGTAACTGATTTCATCCCATCCGGAAATCTCTGAGGCCTCCCGGTTCGGCGGACCTCCGGAATAAACCCCCTGACTATCAATGGAACCGGCAGAATACATCTGCGCGGTCGCCGGCACCAGGAACCGGACTTCAGCCGGGGCATCAGCGCCCGTAATATCCCCTTCCATCATCACCAGCAGGCGCGGGTCATCGTACTCCGGATAAACCCAGATGGTGACGTTTTCATAGCCGGTGATCGTTTCGCCGTCAGCGGCGGCGATCGGACTCACCGGGGCAATTCCGACAGACATCACGGCGAACCATAAAACCAGCATCAAACGTCCGAGATATTTCACCATGTGTCACCTCCAATAGCACCACTGGTATTAGTACTTTTGCTTTTTCAGCTTACCCTATTTTCCTTTAACGGTACAAGTTTAGCCCCAATCCTTTGACGCCGGCGCCTTTGCCAGCGCGGTAAATGTCTTTACCTGTTCCACCACCAGATTATGAGTCCCGTCACGCCGTGACAACCGCCCCCTGACCACGATAAAGGGGGATTTAAACCGATGTTCATTACGCTCATATATCCCGGGGAAAATCATCAACGGAATATGCCCGAATTCATCTTCCAGGGTAATAAACACCACCTTGCGATGCGGCCGCTGCCGGCGGATGACCATGCCGGCGGTAGTAAGCTCGGTACCGTCACGCATGGCGGCGATGTCGCGGCTGGAGCTGATACCGGGTGACAACCGCGGCCTCATACCGGCCATGATGTGACCGGCCGGGTACAGTCCCAGCGTGCAGTATTCCTCCTCCATACGTTCCCATACCCCGGGCGCGGCCAGGGCCGCCATATCCTGGGCTACCGGCAGCGGCAAGAATAACTGAGAGTTAACCGGGCGGTACCGCAGGCCGATTTCCCATTTCACCTGCCGGCGGTTAGCCTCCAGGCCGTCAAAGGCTCCGGCACCGGTCAGGGACAGCGCCACATCTTCCAAAACACCGCTGCGTTCCAGAAAATCCCCGATACTCTTGTAATCCCCGGCCTTATTCCGGCTGCCGACAATTGCCGTCGCCGCGGCCTCGCCCAATCCGGTCACCTGTCGCAAACCCAGACGCAACGCACTGTTCTCAACGGTACATTCACTTAAACTGCGGTTAATATCCGGCCCCAGCACGGTAATGCCGTGGCGTTTGGCATCCTCTTTCAGCGTTTCCAGATTGTAAAAACCCATCGGCTGCTGATTGAAAATAGCGGTAAAAAACTCCAGCGGGTAATACAGTTTAAGCCATGACGCCTGATAGGCGGTTACACCAAAGGCAAAGGCATGCGACTCCGGGAACATGTACTGGCCGTTAAACTTGCGCCAGATGATTTCGGCGGCGTCCTCAGGCACGCCGCGACCGGCGGCACCGGCCATAAACAGACCGTGAAAGTGTTCCAGCATCGCCTCATTATGGCGACGGCTGAAAGCGCGCCGGAGCTGATCAGCCAGGCTCGGCGACAGCCCGGCAACGTCAATAGCCAGTTGGTTGACCTGATCCTGAAACAACACCACGCCCAAAGTACGCTCCAAGGCCCGCTTTTCCAGCGGATGGTCAAAGGCCACCGGCCTCCGGCCCAGCCGCCGGGCCAGGTATTCCTGGACACCGCCGTTGGCGCCGACACCAGGACGCACGGCCGCCACTTCGTGGGCCATGTCCAGCAGATTGCGGGGCTTCAGCCGGGTAATGGTCTGCATCTGGGCGGCCGACTCCACCTGAAAGATACCGATGGTATCGCCGCGGCCGAGCATGTCATAAACCGCCGGGTCATCAAAATCTATCCGGGACATATCTATGAACCGGCCGGTGCGTTGCCTGACCAACTCCACGGCATCCTGCATCTGGGACAAGGCCCCCAGAGCCAGAAAATCAATCTTGACACAGCCGGCATCGTCAATGCTGTCCTTATCCCACTGGCAGACATAGCGTCCGGCCATGGCACCCCGCTGCACCGGTACGATATCAGTCAGCGGCACCGAGGAAATAATCATGCCGCCGGGGTGCTGTCCCAGATACTTGGGGAAACCGTCAAGCTCCGCAGCCAGCGTTATCAGGTCCCGCCAGACGGGTGCCGTAACCCTGGCACGAAAGCGTGGTTCCTGCTGCATCCGCTTCTCCAGTTTTTTGGCACTGCCCCATTCAACATATTTCGCCAGTTGGTCCACTTCTTCCGGGGGCAAACTAAGCGCCTTGCCCAGACCCCGCACCGCCCCCTTTATCTGATAGGTGGCGATGGTACCGGTCAGGGCAGCGTAGCGCCAGCCCCATTTCCGGTGGGTACGCAGTATAAGTTCCTCACGAATCCGCCGGGGAAAATCCAGATCAATATCCGGCACGCAACCCAGGGCGTCTTCCGGCAAAAACCGCTCCAGCGACAGCTTGTACTGCAACGGATCTATATGCGACAGGCCGATGAGGTAACCGATCAGCAGCGATACCGATGAGCCGCGACCCCGGCCCGGCGGATTTTCTTCCAGAGGCACCTCCGGGGTGGTCAGCCCCTGATCTATCATGACCTCCCGCCCCAGTTTGATAACGTCATGGTACAGCAACAGAAAGCCAGCCAGATTGTGCTTACGCACCAGCCGGAACTCTTCATCCAGCCGCAACCTGACGGCCGGGGTAACGCTGCCGTAACGCCTGACGGCGGCCTCCAGACACAGCTGCTCCAGATAACTTTCCGGCGTATAACCTTCAGGCGCCGGGTAATCCGGCAAGGCATAGCCGACCTGAGCCGCCAGATTAAAGGTACAGCGAGCGGCGATGCCGACCGTATTAGCCACGGCCTCCGGGCAGCCGCGGAAAAGGGCCTCTATTTCCGGCACCGCACGCAGGTAAAATTCCGAGTTTGGCCGCCGCTCTAAATGGCTGGCTTCCAGACTTTTACAGGCCTTGACGGCCACCAGACAATCCTGCAGCCGGTGCCGCTCCCGGACATGATAATGCGCATTACCGGCAGCGACCACCGGCACGCCTGTTTCGCCGGCCAGCCGGACCAGCCGGCGGTTACGTTCATCGTCACCATAGACCAGATTATGCTGCAGTTCAATAAAATAGTTGCCGCTGCCGAACCACTCAAGATACCGGCGGATAAGCATACGGGCCTCATCAAGACGCCCTTCCGCCGCCAGTAAAGACAACCGGCCCTGAGGGCAGCCGGACAACACGATAAGACCGGCGGCGTGATCGGCCAGCCGCGCTTCCGGTATCCGGGGCAGATGGCGCTCCCCGGTCTCATGCCCGATGGTAATCAGGCGGCTTAAATTGCGGTAGCCCTCCTGATTTTCCGCCAGCAAAGTAAGATGAAACCCGCCTTCCAGCGTCACCTCGGCACCGATGATGCCCGGCAGACCCATTGACTGCGTAAGATGGGAGAAGCGCATGGCCCCGCACAGGTTGTCGTGGTCGGTAACGGCCAGCGCGGTATAACCCAGTTCTCTGGAACGGACAATCAGTTCTTCCAGCGAGGAAGCGCCGTCATGGAAGGAATAGTAACTGTGACAGTGTAGTTCAGCGTAAGCCATTTCAGCCGCCAGCTTTCAGCTTCTTTTTTTAGTAGCTCTGGTGATACCAGCGGCCGTCCGTCAGGTCTTTGAAGACCGTCAGCCGCCGTCCGCTGGAGAGGATAACGGCGTAATAAAGCCGGGCCAGCGGCCGGGGACGCCACCATTCATCATCCACCCGCCAGCTTTCCGCCACCCGCTCCACCGGCAACCAGCGCCGGTTCAGGTTTACGGCCGCCGGCTGTGAGGCGTCTTCGCGCACCATAACCGGCTCCGGCAGGTTTACCGGCTTAAGGGTGTCAGCGTGTAGCGTCTTTCCGGTATCCGGGACCACGGCTCCACCTCCTTTACCTTAAACAGTTGCGGCGCGCCCATCTTGAGTTCCAGTTGCTGAATATCGCTTTCCAGTTTATCGGACGACCTGACTTCGGTGAAGATACTGCTCTGCTGTCCGCCGGGCCGCCCCAGCCGGACAACCTTCATGCCCAGTTCCTCCACCGGTCCGGGCTGGGGACAATTCTCTATCACCTGTTTAACGCGGCGGAGAGCCGCGGCGACCGTCATTGCCGGTTCCTTGAAATGCACTGTCTTCTGCCAGTACTCCGCAGCGCTGGTGCGGCTCCACAATTCAATACAGCGCACGCCGCAGCCCCGCGTCCCGAACCGGCCAAAGGCTCGGATTAACAATGATTCCACGGCCAGCAACAGGACTTCCAGCGAAGTCACCGGTGACGGCAGGCTGGTGCTTTCTTCAATAGTCTCCTCGGACAGCCGGGGATAAAGCGGCGTATTATCCCGGCCGCGGGCCAGTTTCCAGATGAGCCCGCCTTCCGGCCCGAACTGAGCCTCCAGCTGCGGCCGCGACAGCGCGGTCAGCTGTCCCAGGGTATGCAGACCAAAATCATGCAGCCGGCTTTTGCTTTTAAGCGACACCGGCAATAAATCACAGCTCATGTCTTTTAATAATCCGGCAATATCTCCGGCAGCCTTCTCAAAGCCGTCGGAACTGTTGTTCAGGGCCATGAGCCGGGACAGGAACTTGCCGTCGGCGATACCGCAACGAACTTCAAAATCAGCCGGAACAGTCTGCCGGGCCACCTGCACCAGCGCCCGGTCATCCGGGTAAAGCCGCTCCATCCCACCGCAGCCGATATAAATATCGCCCAGGACACTACCTTCCACCAGCGGACTGACCTGCTCCAGACGATCAAGAACGATGTCAAATATGCCCCGGTAATGGGCCATATCGGCCTGAACGATAGCCAGTTCACGCTGTCGGGACAGCGCCTGCTGTAGCGGCATCGCCCGCTCCACGCCTTTAAGGCCCGGTGAGTGGTCCAGCACTAATTTCTGCGAACCGACGGAATAGGTAACCACCGCCGGACGGCCGGCAAGCTCCGGCTGCCGCAGCGTTTCACAACGGAACGGAAAATTAGGCAAAAGGAGGCAACACAATTTCATGGTCTGCTCTTCAAAAAGACTGCTTAGTCCAGCTTGCGGATGATGCCGATGACCCGGCCCTGAATTTCAACGTTGCCGGGGTCACAGAAAATGGGATCCATATAGCGGTTGGCCGGCTGGAGGCGAATCCGACCGGCTTCACGGTAAATCTTTTTCAGGGTTACCTCATTGCGGTCCTGCAGCCACACCGCCACCATGGCCCCGTCCTCGGCGGTATTGGCCTGAGTCAGCAGCACCGTATCACCGTCATCCACCAGGGCATCAATCATGGAAGTGCCCCGGACTTTCAGCGCAAACACATTGGTGCGCCCGCGCAGGATGTCATCAGAGACCTCCAGCATTTCTTCAGGCGACAGACTCCAGGTATCATTTTCCGGCAGAGCGATGGGCGTACCGGCAGCGATAGTACCCAGCAGCGGCACCAGCTTCAAAGAACCGGCTGCCTTAAGCGGAAAAGTGATACTGCGGGAAACCCCCTTCATCCGGCTGATATAACCTTTCTTTTCCAGAACATCCAGGTAATACTGAGCCACCGGCGCTGCTTTAAGACCGCAGCCGCCGGCGATGTCCCGCATGGAGGGGGCGTAGCCGTGGCGGTCAATAAACCGCCCGAGATAGTCCAAAACTTTTTGTTGTTTGTCTGAAAGTGCTTCCATACCGCACCTCTTATAACATTTGTTATATATTACATATGTTATACTTACGCCGGGGTATTGTCAATAGGTTTTGCGGCATATTTTTAGCTGCACCCTTAACTCAAGAAGGGATTATAATATCAGGGTGATGACCGGCGATATTTACATCGGCACTTCCGGCTGGAGCTACCCGCGCGGCGAGGGCACCTGGAACGGATATTTTTACCCGCCGGGCACCCGTAACGAACTGGGTTTTTATGCTCAGGCCTTTAACTGCGTGGAGATTAACAGTTCCTTCTACGCCCCGGTCAACCCGGCGTATGCCGAAAGCTGGGTGCGTAAAACTCCGGATGATTTCAAGTTCACCGCCAAGCTGTGGCAGAAATTCACCCATCCCGGGATGTTTGAAAAGGCCACCGGCGAGACAGCCGTCATCTGCCGGGATGATGTGGAACAGTTCACCCGCGGCATCCGGCCGCTGCACCAGGCCGGCAAACTGGGCGCGGTGCTGGCACAGTTCCCGGCCGGCTTTGAAAACACTCCTCAGGGGCAACAACTACTGCAGGCGGTACTGCACACCTTCAGCGACTATCCGCTGGCAATAGAGCTGCGGCATCGCAGCTGGAGTGATGATGCGGCTATGGCGGGGATGCTGTCAGAAGCCGGTGCCGCCTGGGTCAACATTGATGAACCGCAGTTCAGCTCTTCCATCGCCCGCAACCTGCCGCTGACCTCCGGCCTGGCATATTTCCGGTTTCACGGCCGCAACGCCGCCGACTGGTGGACCGGCAACAATGAAACCCGATACCGTTATCTCTATTCAGAACCGGAGATTGAACTGCTGACGGAACAGGTTAGAACCGCCGCTCAGGGTCATACCGTGTACGCCTTTTTTAATAATCACTGGCAGGCTTACGCGCCCCGGAATGCGCAGGATATGAAAAATATACTGCAGTCAGTTGATAGTAGTCAGTAGTCAGTAGTCAGTAGTCAGTAATCAGTTTGCAGTTGGCAGTTATCAGTTTACAGTGATCAGTGGTCAGTGATCAGTTGGCAGTCTGCCTTACCCTCAAGGTGTTATTGGTAAGCCGGGTCGTATTCTGTCCGATAAACGAAGGAAGCGAATCCATTTTTACGATTGAATCGGGGGTGGCGGGGATTCGTCAGTATAAGAAACAATTCAGCTCGGGTACTACTTTCACCTGGTGCCTAAAATCAGAACATATAATAGCATATTCTGCGAGATAATGCAATAGTCAAATGTCCCATTCCGGGCCTTTTCCGGTACCAGACAAAAATAAATATTACCGCTGCGGAGGGCGACTCAGGACGACGACCTGATTTCCCGTTGAGCCGGCCCCTATTCCGCAATAACAGCGGCAGCCCGCGAAACCCGGTCCAGATGTGCCATCTCAGCGGCGGACAATTGAAATTTCATGGCTTCGGCGTTCCGGGTTGCCTGATCCGCCGAAGTGGCGCCGGGGATAGCCACCACGGTCTCCCCGTGAGCGTTAATCAGCCAGTTCAGCGCCGCCTGAGCCGGGGTGACGTTGTGTCCCGCCGCTATCTCTTCCAGTTCATGCAACAGCCGCCGGGAACGCTCCACCAGCGGGCGGATGACTCGGCGCCGCATATACGGCAAGGCCGCCACCGTTTCCGGCCGCCGGTGATATTTGCCGCTGAGCAACCCCAGTTGCAACGGGGAATAAGCAATCACCGTAATCCCCAGTTCTTTGGCTGTATCCAGAACCCCGTTTTGGTCTATCGTCCGGTCAAGCAGGTTATACCGGGTCTGCACCGCAGCCAGCGGCACTCCCCGCTGCCGCAACCGGCGGTGAGCCCGCCGAATCAATGTCGCCGAATAATTGCTGATCCCGACCGCCTTGATTTTCCCCTGCTCCACCAGGTCAGCCATGACATCCATCTGTTTCTCTACCGAAGACAGGGAATTGGCGAAATGCACCTGATGCAAACCGACTTCAAAAGGCGCCACATTAGCCAGCCGCCGGTCAATCGTCCGCTTGATGGAGACCGCCGGACGAAAAGCCGGAAACCACTTGGTAGCGATCATCACCTGATCCGGCGTTTTGCCAGCCGCCGCCAGCGCCCGGGCCAGCGCCTTCTCCGAACGGCCGAAACCATATAACTCCGCCGTATCAAACCAGTTGATGCCGCCTTCAAGCGCCGCGGCGACAATATCGTTTATGTCTACCGAATTCAACTGCTTCCAATAAGCGGAGCCGATGACTTTACCGGAAAACTGCCAGCTGCCCAGGCCGACAGACGTAACCGATATACCGGACCCCCCTAACGTTCTGACTGATTTTGGCGTCATGCAATCATCCTTCAAATAATTGATTACAAACAACTGCTTTGATGTTATCATAAAATGAATTAATAGCGGAGGCAGCCGCCTTGCCGTATGACAACCGCCAGACAGAAAAAGAAGACCAGAAACTGATTGAAGCCACCATGCTCATTAAGGCAGAGCATGCCCGCACCGGCTTGTCAGGACTGGTCGGCGGACTGGACCACGTCATCATCAATACCGAACCCGACCGGCTGGGACCGGCGGTCAGCGGCCTGCTCAACACCACCGGCCTGTCCATCACCGAGGCTTTTGAGGATGAATCCGTCATGACCCGGGTGCTGAAAACTCCGGATTCCGCAGATTTTTTGGTTACCTGCCGTAAAACCGGTGCCAATCCTTTCCGCCCGTTCAATCTGGCGCCGAAAGCCCAGGCCCTGCCTGATACCCGCCTGGAAACGCTGGTGTTCCGCACCGCTGACCTTAAAAAATACACCGCCCTGCAAAAAGCCCGCGGCATTGAATTCATGACCCCGGACATTATCCACCACGGCAACCGGCTGTTCATCCAGACCAGACCGTCGGCTTTCACCGGCATCTCCCTCGGCTTTGTCCAGTGGCTCGGCGGGCGCGGGCGCTACCGGCCGGTAAACAGTGTCAGCAGGCTCCAATTGCCGAAAAAGCCGGACCGGGAATACCTGTCCGCCGTTAAACATCTGGATCATGTCGCGCTTAGAATCACGGCGGCTGACCGGACAGAGGCCATCATCGAATTCATGAACCTCACCGAATACCGGTTTGATTTTGCAATTTATGTCAGAAGCCTGAATTCCATCACCAGCGTCACCCGGTTGAGCCCGACTGACTTCGCCCTGGTCTTTACCTCCGGCATCCCCGGTGACCAGCGAGCCGATGACCCCGGCCCGACCGAGCAATTCATCCGCAACTACGGCGCCCGACCGCACCATATGGCTTTCAAAACCGATGACATTGACCGGGTTTTCCGCTTGCTGAAAGAAAACGGGCAAAAGTTCCTGCTGGACCTGGCGGGTTCGGAGCAGGAAGGACTGAAGCAAACTTTTACCGAGCCTTCACCCGATACGCTGCTGGTGACCGAGTACATCCACCGCTTCGGTGATTTTGACGGCTTTTTCACCAAAAGCAATGTAGAGCAACTGACCCGGGCAACGGAGCGGCAATAAATTAGCGCTTTCTCCAAACCGGAAATCCAAATCACCCATATAAAATATCCAGGCCGTAATTTATTGGTAACAATTGCCCGATATAATACAAGGTGTACGGTCGGCCAAAGAGTATTTCCAACTGTTCCTTCGTTATTCTGTGGCTGTAATTTTCAAGGCGAGACCCGCCCGAATCACCAAAGGTACTACCGACCATGGCACCAAACGGCAAAATTATTGACTGATGAAGGAGCTTTAACGATGTCCCATTCCAACCCCTGCGAACCCATTGACCTGGTGAGTATCTACGGCAGTGAAGTTTTCAATGATCAAGTCATGCGCCAGACCCTGCCCAAGGAGATTTACAAATCCTTAAAACAAACGATTGAGGAAGGCTTGACTCTTGACGCCCAGGTTGCCGAGGTCGTGGCCGGCGCCATGAAGGACTGGGCTATCAACCGGGGGGCGACTCATTTCACGCACTGGTTCCAGCCGATGACCGGCATCACCGCGGAAAAACATGATTCCTTCATCTCTCCGACCCCTGACGGACGCATGATCATGGAATTTTCCGGCAAGGAACTTATCAAGGGAGAGCCGGATGCTTCTTCCTTCCCCTCCGGCGGTCTGCGGGCCACATTTGAAGCCCGCGGCTATACTGCCTGGGACTGCACTTCGCCGGCTTTCGTTAAAGACGGCACGCTGTGTATCCCGACAGCTTTCGCCTCCTATACCGGTGAAGCCCTGGACAAGAAAACCCCGTTATTGCGCTCAATGGATGCCCTGAACACTCAGGCCCTCAGGATTCTGCGGGTTCTGGGCAATACGACCACCAGACGGGTCACCACCACGGTAGGCCCCGAGCAGGAATATTTCCTGATTGATAAAAAACTGTTTGATCAGCGTCAGGACCTGATTCTGACCGGCCGCACCCTTTTCGGCGCCAAGCCTCCCAAAGGCCAGGAATTGGAAGACCATTATTTCGGCCAGCTCAAGAGCCGCATCGCGGCTTTTATGTCCGAACTTGATACTGAGCTGTGGAAGCTGGGAGTGGCCGCTAAGACCAAGCATAATGAAGTGGCGCCCGGCCAGCACGAACTGGCCCCGATTTTCACCACCAGCAATATTGCCACCGACCATAATCAGTTGACGATGGAGACGATGAGAAAAGTCGCCCTGCGTCACGGCCTGGTGTGCTTACTCCATGAAAAGCCTTTTGCCGGCATTAACGGCTCGGGTAAACACAATAACTGGTCAATGTCCACCAATGACGGCCAGAACCTGCTGGAACCCGGTAAGGATCCGCATGACAACGTTCAGTTCCTGATCTTCCTGAGTGCGGTCATCAAGGCCGTGGACGAATATGCCGACCTGCTGCGGGTCTCTGCCGCCAGCCCGGGCAACGATCACCGTCTCGGCGCCAACGAAGCGCCTCCGGCCATTATCTCTGTCTTCCTGGGAGCGCAACTGACGGATATCCTGGCTCAGATTGAGGCCGGCGGGGCCACCAGCAGCAAGTCAGGCGGCATGATGCATCTGGGCACCAGTTCTTTGCCGTCACTGTCCAAGGACAGCACCGACCGGAACCGGACCTCACCTTTTGCCTTCACCGGTAATAAATTTGAATTCCGCATGGTCGGTTCCATGCAGTCCATTGCCCAGGCCAACTTCGTGCTCAACACCATTGTCGCCGAGAGTCTCAGTCAGATTGCCGATCGGCTGGAAAAGGCTGCCAATGTCCAAAAAGAGATTGGCGTGGTTGTGCTTGAGATCATAAAAAAACACGGACGCGTTATTTTTAACGGCAATAACTACGCTGAGGCCTGGGTCACCGAGGCTGAGAAGCGCGGCTTGCCGAATTTGTCCAACATGGTGGATGCCATCGGGGCGATCCGCGCGGAAAAGAACCTGGCCCTGATGGAAAAACACGGCGTCCTGTCACGGGTGGAGATGGAATCCCGCAGCGAGATTCAATACGAAATCTATAACAAAACGATCAACATTGAAGGCTCAACCATGGTGGAGATGGCCAAGCGCCAGATCCTGCCGGCCGTAATCAGCTACAAAGCCCACCTGGCAGCCTCCATCAGCAGTGTATTGGGCATTGGTGGTAATGCCGATGTGGAGAAGGATTTGTTCAACCGCATCAGCGGATTGGCCCAGTCCTTCAGCGCCAACCTGGCCAAACTTGAGCAGGCGCTCCAGTCCACTGCCGACCTGCACGGCAATTCCAAAACCCAGGCCGTAGCCTATCGCGACCTGGTGTTCAAAGGCATGGGCGAGTTGCGCAAGGATGCTGATGCATTGGAGACCCTGGTCTCTGCTGAATACTGGCCGATGCCGACCTATTCAAAATTGTTGTTTAGCGTATAAAAAAACGGAGGCTTCCAAAGCTATACGATAGCTCCAGAGCCTGAAGTTCATTGAGACACAAACCAGGTTGGCCATGCCAACCTGGTTTGTTTATTGTGGTTAATCTGCCACAACCGCCGCAGACAGCTATAATTCAGCTAACCTGCTTTTCCGCGAAGTCGCCGGCCCAGGGCATCTTATACTTCTCGCCCTGGTAGGCTTTGACCATCAGGATTATCCAGAAAACCAGAGTGATGATACCGATACCGGCTTCAAAGATTGTGCCGAAAAACGGCCAGGCCCCCAATACAGCGCCGGCCATGGAAAGAAAACCAAAAACGATGATGCTCTGAAGCGCATGGAAGCGGACATATTTGTTATCTTTCTCCAGAATAAAGAATATGATGCCGGTGACCCAGCCGAACACATAACAAAGGAGAGCCGCGACGTTGGGAGCCAGGCCCATCCCAGTCTTGTCGGCTAACTCATTGACGACAACATCATGAGTCTCGGTAGCCGAAGAACTGTCTGTTTCTGCCCGCACCGCCGGTCCCTGGGTCGGCGGGTTCCGGTTGGATGAGGATCTGAATGCCAGGGAAATCAGGATGATACTGATGATGATTCCGATAACGCCCATGAGCAGCAGACCGATACCCACCCCGATTAACCAGGCTATTTTTAAGCCGAACTCAACGTCCAGGTCAACGCCTTCAGTCCCGTCGCCGTTCATCAACAACAGCGAGTACCTGCCCGACTCAACATCCCACTCCAGCGTCTCGGTACCGGTACCATAGGCATAAGCGGTCCAGAATGACTGATCAGCCGGCGCGCCGGGCACGACGACACCTGAATGAACGGCATAACTTATATTATGTGGAAACATGGAAAACTGAGTGATTTCACTATGTTCAACGCCGCTGAGGTAGGCGTTGATGTCTGAAGTCGGCGCAATACCGATAAATATCTGGCCGTCGGGATCGTTGTTGCTCCCCATTATTCTGAAGGTAGCCAGGCTCCCCCAGTCCCATCGACCACCCAGATAAATATCAGCCGGGCCGGTAATCACCGCATAGGTATTACTTTCAATCTGGACAGTCCGGGTTGAATAGAAGGAATCACTGTCTTTGATGGTGTTGTCAGCCAGGATTATCGCCCCGCCCCCGAATAAAAACCCCGATGACGTCAGCAGGCCGATCAATCCGAAGATGAATAGTATTACTTTCCCGATTCCCATAGTGTCACCTCAAACCTTTCCGATATCCACGACTCACCCGGATATTAGTGTATGGCGTTTATACGGCGACATCAAGTACCAATCACACCGTATATCCACCCGTTTAAGCCCGGAACGATAATAAACCAGGCAGACGAAGAGGAAACCATTTATGAGGCTAGTTTTATACTAGCCGGATGGATAGTTTAGGTGTCGGGGTGCAGTATAATAGTTATGTGGAGTATATACGAAGCGGATAGCCCAGACGATTTGAAAATGTGCTTTACCCGAAGCCGCCAACTTTTACTGAAAGGGAACCATTGTGGTGGAGACAGGGAGAGTCAAACCCCACCAGAAACACAGTGTTGGAGTGGGTTGAGTTGAACGAGTGCCGACGACGAGAATTCGTAGCACCTCGTTGTAATTCTTTGTCATCATATCGAATATTCTCTGGGATACTTGCCCTTCCCTGCTCAAGTTTGTATCACCTAGCATAAATGTCATCCATTGTTCGCCCATAGAAACACATGATTGACTTGATTTACGAGTAACGATATACTCTGGTTGAGGTTAATACCATGGCAAAACGTTCAAGTTCTGGAAAACTAGTAGGGCAAATTTCGAAACGTGTTCAAGTAGAAAACCCTGTTACCAAAAGGTATGTCAAGATTGATACTACCACCGGAAAGATAGTTGATCATAAGAAATCCCCCGGTAAATATAAAAACGTGAGGACTAAAGAGTGATTGTTTGCGCTCTGAATCAATCGGAGTGCTCGCAATTCCCAAACCCTAATCCAAAAAATGTATTCGTGATTTCCCCTTCTGCGAAAAACCGAAACGCGGATATGGATACAGTGTTGGAAAATGTAAAAACATGTGTCGTAAATAGAGGTTATGATATTGTTGAAGGGGCTGCCCTTGTCCGACGCGGTGATTATTATTGTTCAATTTGTAGAGAGATACAGTCTGCCGCATTTTGCGTGGTGATTTCATCAAAAACATCTAAGGCCAAGACAATTGGGAATCTTTATTTGGAGACAGGAATAGCCTATGGATTAGGAAAACCTGTCATCATTTTAGTTGAAAGTTTCCGTTATCTACCTTCTGATACAATTAGAAATTTCGCGATAAATTGTAGTGAAAGTGATTTTCAAACCAAATTTCTAGCACTAATAGATGACGTAGTTAAATTGAAGGGCTTCTATTTTGATTTGGCCGAATTGGCGTTAGACGCAAACGACTATGATAAAGCCGTTTGGTATTATCAAGAATCGTACTTGATAAGCGGTGAAAAAGAAGCGCTCAACAAACTATTCGATCTGACACTAAAATTGAAAAAAGATAACCAAATCCCTCCAGGATATAAAAAACGTCTCTATGAGCGTGCAAAGGTATTTTGTAAGAATGCCAAATTTAATTTCACCTAGGAAAGTTTATCCAGTCTGTATGAGCCACAGATTTCGAGAACTAATAGACACAACCAAACATTATCCTTCTGAGTTATTGCCAATATACCGCCTAGCCATGTCATCTTTGTTTGCGGTTTCGTGATCAATCTTAAATTTTATATGGTTGTTACGTCATTAGTTTCACAATAATTTTGATCCTGTGCCTCCTGATCAATATAAAGAATGTCGCAACGTACTTCGAATCTCTTCCTCTCATTATCATGTGGCCAGAAGGATGCTTGGATGTTCGGAGGTATGGGTATGAAAATACGGTTTTTCATGACAATTGTGCACGTCTCGAATGATCCACCACCTGGTTGTTCACTGATGAGACCCTGAGTCTGTAGGTCATAATATAGTCCAAAATCACCTGAGTGGTGCTCGAATATGAATAACGCCTTTTGGCCGCCCCATACTACCGATGTACGATGTGGTTGGAGAAAAAAATCGCCTTTTTCTTTTTGAATGCGATCTGTCAACGCCAGAAAGCATCGGTAACCTTTAAGAGACGGTTCATTTTCATTAATCGTGAGAAGCTTCTTGGTTGTGCTCATATCAAGTCGCTGAATCGGGGGAAGTGGACCGTATTGGGACCCGTTCTCTTGTGCAGTGGCTGCCTCGTTTTCAATGACACCGGGGACAACATCTCGCACTGCTCCGGCTGCTTCACGATCAAAGATCTGGTAGCTACGCACAGCTACACGGTTCGCTCGATCTGATGCCTGTTGGAACGATATCTTCCCAGATAAATAATCCTTCCAGAGTGCCGTTAAACTCTCTAGATCAGTCATTTCATACTCAAAAATCTCGCGAGTTCGGTTGATTGATTTTAGGAAAGCCTCCGCGCCCTGCCTGGTTGAACTTGGAACAAGATTTGCAACTCTTGGAAAAAGCATGTTACGAACGAAGTCTTTTGCCATATGACCGAAGGCTGCGTATTCTCGCACGAAAAGCTCTAAGATGCTTCGTACTGTCGAGGTATTAGGATTGATGTAGATTTCAACCGGCGTGGTGCGAGATGTCACAAGAACAGGGAATCCATGAGAAATGGTACCGAAACGAATATCAACTTCCAAAAAATAGTCAGTAGATAAAATCGACGCTAACCGAAAAGCAAAAGCCTTTTCAGCTCCAGTTGTCTCTGCATCAGCTTTCATTAAAAGAACTTTGGGATCGTCCGATAGTTCTTCGATCTTGCAGTAATTACGAAGATAGTTTATCTCACAATCCTTACGTTGTGCATTCTTTGATAACATGATAATCTGCCTGTCCTCGGAGGCATGCTGAATTGTTGAGGTATCCGTGCCACCATAAACGAGGAACGGAGCCTGTCGTGAGAGCTCCTGGATTTCATGGAGCGCGAGTGTTTCACCGGGTTCAACGCGGACGAGCAGGTGAGAACAAAGGTCGTATCTATGCCTTTGAGCCGCCCATGTAACAAAGTACGAATTAACGTTACTTTCTGGCCGGTTGCCAAGTTGTAATGAAACGTATTCATCGACCCGCGTAACGATTCTCTGGAGAAGTTGGAGGCTGTCTGTGGTTAGTGCCTCGCGACCCGCTGTCGGATGCAAAAACAGAAAATCAGCGACCCCACCAAAGCCATAAGCTGATGTAACGCTAGCTGTAGCGAGTCCAAAGCTGTTTCGATAGGTTCGCAAATTTCCGACTCCCTGGCGCAACGCCATGCGCCCCTTGAGTATCTGCGACCCATATTCAATGTTATGTAATTCAATTCTAGTCTCACCATTGATGGCACCTGTAAGGTCGATATCAGCTTTGAGCCCGTCACCTAGATCAGCACTGAGGGAAGAGGACTTCCAGGTTGCAACTAATTGAGATACAGCATTTTCAAAAGGTTGTCCGCTTACCTTTTTGTTGTTAACCAAGACGTCTAATGAGAGAAGAGCTACGAATTGAGATATATAAGTCTCGGCCTCAGCCACATTTATCGTTTTTGTTGCTTGCATAGTGGCGGTGACAGTGGTGCCAGGGTTGCCGGTTGCCTCACACGTTTCAAAAGATATACAATCCTCATTCACCGATAGCTTAGACCTCATTACAGAACACTTTGTACGTTCCCCAACAAGAGCGCTCTCCGTCTCAACTACTAGTTCCTCTGCAATGCCAAAATTAGCCATGGCGCCGATACCGAATGTGCCGACAACACCGGCAGCTTGCGCTTCTTTTGTATTCTTACTGCTCGACCCCGCAAACCAGAAGTGGTCGCGAAGATCAGTCCGTGACATACCGATTCCGTTATCCGACACTATGACTTGGTTCGGTTTAATAATCACTTCGATTCTTGGTTCGAAGTTTTGGCTCAAATGGAGACGTAGCAAGATTGCATCGTAGGAATTTTGAACATTTTCACGCAAAAGCGCAAAGGGTGTAGGGTATATCTGCTCAGCAAGCAAATCAATCATGCGGTTTATTTCAATCCCGAAGGGAATCTTCTCTGATTGCTGATTCATCTCTTAATTATCTCCTCTGCGTGGATCCTTTTCCGAAGTTCCATGTTTTGCGGTTCAGAAAGCTGAACTACTTCAGAGAAACGATCCAATGCTTCAGTGGCATGCGTAAATTCTTGTGTCTGAATAAAAGCTTCAACCAGTTGTACCAACTCTAGAATGTTATGCGGCTCTGTTACGACCTGGACGAGAGTTGCCCAGTCTTTGTCTTCAAAGGCTGCGGCTAGGAGTAGTTCACGTGCATAACTCCCCTCTGCCATATTGTGTCCCCGAAGAAGTTCAACCGTATGTGCCGGGTTACCACTCTTTGCTGCAATTTCTGCTTCTTCAATCACATGGCGCATACGGACATTTTCGGTATTGACGGTACCGCCAACAGGATTTTTCAGAGGCTCCCAATCACAGTCAACAAACGTTGCACCTCCAAGTTCCGGGAGATACCAACGCGTAAACAGGTTTGCGACGGACATGGAACGAACATGAATCCGAACGTGACAAAAATCCGGTGATATTTCAAGAATATTGTACTGGCGGTTAATACCGAAGGGGAGTTCACCCTGACCACCACATAATGAACCAGCGCTAACAACCGCCATCTTTTCTTGGTCGGGGAGCAATATCTGGTGTGGCGTAATTTGTGCCTTATGCTGGTGACCATAGAGACCGAGCCGAAAACCGCGACCAATCATTCCACGGACAATATCAACATCCATGTAGTCCGTGCGATAGGGTGGCCCTTCAATATTGTGATGCCAAACCGCAACGCGTAAATCGAAGATATGGCCAGAGTCATTCAACTCAAGGTGACTTCGCGCGATGGCTTCCTTGCTGATTCGACCATGGAAAGCGTAACAGTCGTTGTCATGGCAAGAATTGAACGCGGCAACGCCGATCCGACCATCACAGAGGCTAAAAAGATTAGCATCTGAATGTGGGTGAACACTCAACAAACCAGAAACGCCTGAATAGAATCTCTCAAAGAAACTCCAGAATGTATCAAACCTTTGCTCATAAAGATCGCGATTTGTAATGCGCAATAACTTTAATGATTTCCAATCTAATCGATAGTCGGATGAGTCTGTATAAAGGACAGATTCAAGGTCAGAAGGAATATCGTTTAAATCAACCGTTTCGAAACAGTTGTGTGCTTTATTCCAATCAATATCATGGTTGCCCGGTATCATTATTAGACGTGATCGATCACCGTCCAAAAAACGCCGTACGAGCTCATCAAGAAATTCTTCTGCGACTGTGTATTGCTGGGTTAACTGAGTTTCATAGTCCACTGAGCCAAGCGATACCCCTTGTATTATGTCGCCACAAACCACTATAGCTTCAGGAACCCCGATTTTGGGGTCTTCGTAAACATAGCGGTCACGATCTTTGACTAGAGCTGAAATGAGTTCAGCATTCGAAATCGGGTCGTGAGGCGAGCGGTGGAGGTCAGATATATGGAGAATGGAAAAAGGTTTCATAACACCATTGCGCCTCCGCTAACCTCTTGATTACTCCACACAAGGTGCTTTAAGCCTTCTTGGAGAACGTTCACGATAATTTCACTCTTAGTTTTTAGGTTATCCAAGATCGTTCCTTATAAAGCGCACAGATAGTCCTCCTAATTCAAGCCATTATAAGGTCGTAATACACAAGGTGCAAGACATTTATAATATTCAACTCAGATAAAGCCCCTTTCCCATGCTCTACCTGTAAATCCACCGAACATATCTATTCTGTGCTATTATACGGCAACGCGCCGTAGCAGAACGGGGGCGGCACAATCCGCCGAGTGAGGAAATATGGATCGGTTAATACCGGATTTGAGTAACTCACGATGAAAGTAACCAGAAAAATCGGCTATTCTTTCGGGGATTTCGGGATTTCCATTTCCTATTTCATTGTCGGTTTCTTCTTTCTGTACTACCTCACCGACATTCTGGGGATCACTCCCTGGCTGGCCGGGACGGTGGTTTTCATCGGTAAAGTATGGGAAGGAATCGCCAACCCGCTGATCGGCGCGTTCAATGACCGCGTTAAATCAACTTTCGGCGCTAAAAGGCTGTTCATTTTGTTCGGCGCGGTGCCTTTTGCCATCAGCTTTATCCTGCTGTGGTTAATCCCGGCATCGCTGGACGAAGGGATAAAGTATGTACTGGCGGTGGTCAGCATGCTGATATATTCCACCGCTTATGCCTTTGTGTCCGTCCCCTATATGGCCGTGGTGCCGGTGGCGACTAAGGACTATGACGAACGAACTCAGATTATCGGCATCAGGGCGGTCTTTTCCACCATGGGGATAATTCTGGGCGGCAGTGTGGCACTGCTGGTTTCCTCCTTTACCGATGAAGCGCTGGGGCTTAAGTATATGGCGGCTGGTTTTGGTGTTTTCACCGCGATTACGCTGGTGGTGGCGGCCAACAGCATCAAAGGGTTGGAGCAGGTATCGGCCACGGTGACCGGGCCGATCAAAATCAATCTGAGCCAGTATTGGGGCCTGGTCAAAGAAAAATATGTCGTTATTCTGCTGGTTTTCAAATATCTCGGCGCGATCGCCACCGGCTGCCTGATGGCCTCAATCCCCTACTTCGCTAAATATATCCTGGTGGATACCGGCAGCAGTACCTATGGCGTGGCAATCTACACGATTACCGCCGCGCTGTTGATTCCGGTATGGTACAAACTGACCCGGAGGTTTGATAAGAGAAGGTTACTGCTGATAGCCAACACCCTGGGTGCGGTGGTTCTGCTGGGGGTCGGGCTGCTGGTTCAGGAAGGCTCAACCCTGTTGTTTTTCGCGGGATGCGGCCTCCTGGGCGTCATTATGTCAGCTTACCTGTTAATCCCCTACTCATTTGTGCCTGACCTGGTGGATTATTACGCGCATAAGAACGGCGTCAGACATGAGGCGGTGTACTTCGGCTCCTGGATGACCATTCATCAAATAGGCATAGCGACCTCCGGACTACTGCTGGGATTTTTCCTCGGCACCTTCGGCTATGACGGCACACTGGAAGTGCAGACACCGGAAGCTATTGTCGCCGTCAGGCTGGCCTTCGGCTTGATTCCGGGGGTATTTCTGGTACTGGCCGCTGTGGTGTTACAAAAATACGGGATCACCCGCAAGGTTTATCAGGACGTTCAGGCCGGTTTGAAGCACCATGCCTGAGGCGCGCAATCCCGGTGCTGACGGAGTGTTGATTGAATATACTGAGCAAGCTGTGGACGGTGTATCGCCTGAACCAGCATTTTTATAGCTGGAGTGCTGAAACTCTGCGCCGGCATCAGGAAAAAAGAGCCGCCGTCATACTTAACACCGCCGTAAAAAACTCCCCGTATTACAACCGATTATTCTCCGGGCAACCCATTCCGGCCTTTGCAACGGTGCCGAAGCTGGATAAAGCGGAAATGATGACCCATTTTGACGAAATCAATACGGCCGGTTTGAAGAAGGCTGAACTCATTGACTTCCAGTTAAAACAGGAAAAAGAAGGCGCCCTGGGGCTGTATCAAGGTGAATTCTCCGTGGGTGTATCTTCCGGCACCTCAGGCAACAAGGGTTTAACGGTGCTGTCAGAAGGTGAACGAGAGTTATACAGTTGTCTGCTCTGGGCGCGGAACGGTATCCCGAAGAGCATTAAAAACCGCAGGGTGCTATTTACCCTCAGAACTAATAACCCCGCCTTTATGGAAGTGCAGAGTTTCGGTCTTAAGATTGTATATATGGATTACACGCACCCCGTTGAGGAATACATTCAGACGATCAACGACAAGGCATTGAACATCATCGCCGGACCGCCCTCACTGCTGGTAATGATCGCCCGACAGCATCAGGAGATTAAACACGCGGTTGAGGCCGTTATTTCATACGCTGAAGTGCTGACTGACGAGATTAAGACCGAGATAGAAACGGCGTTTGGAACGCGGATAATCCAAATCTACCAGGGATCGGAAGGTTTTATCGCTTCTACCTGCCGCATGGGGAAGCTGCACCTGAATGAAGATATTATGCTGGTGGAACTGGAAGATACCGGGGATACTCTGGGCCAGGCTAAAAATGTCGTGGTAACCGACCTCTACCGGACCACCCAGCCGATCATCCGCTATTCACTGAATGATGTGCTGGAAATCAGCGACAAACCCTGCGCCTGCGGTTCATGCTTCAGGGTGGTGGAGCGGATTCATGGCCGGGCAAACGACGTTTTTCAACTAAAAGGCGTCAATACGGAGATTTGTTATCTCTTCCCCGATTACGTCCAAAAGGCGGTTATCCATGCCTCTGATGCGATTATTGATTATCAGGTCATCCAGCATGCTGTTGATGCCATTGAAGTCCGGCTCATAATAAAAGAAAACGCTAACCGCGCCGAAATTGAAAAGGCGGTGACGGAAAATCTGGCCAGGTGGATAAAAAAGGCCGGCGGGGTTTTATGCAGCGTCGTTTTCACCAACAAGCCGCCGGAAATAAACCCGGTATCCAAAAAATATATCCGGGTAATCAGGAAATTTTAGGGTGAACATCATTAAGCTTACCGGACCCGATGACAGGCCCGGCATCAACGCCTTTCTGGAAACAGCCCGACAGGTGTACGCGCAGAATCCAATCCGGGTGGCGGAATCTGACCAAGCTTTTCTGCAACGGTACAAAGCCCGTCATAACAGTGACGAGATTATCATCCAGCCATTTGTAGCCCTGAAGAATGAACACCCGGTGGCCAGAGGCTGCGCTATCCTGAACAAGGGGTCGGTTGATGAAGACGGCGGCCTGATCGGGTGGATCGGCTTTTTTGAGGCTCTGGAAAACCATCAGGACGCCGGAGGGGCGATTCTTAAAGAGTGCGAGAGCTTTTTACGCACGGCGGGGGCGAAGTCGGTGCTGGCACCGAAGGTGGATAATCTGCTGGTCGGGCTACTGGTGTCCGGGTTTGACCAGCCGCAGACTATCCTGACCAATTACAATCCTCCGTACTATCCGGAGATATTCCGCAAGCTGGGGTATCGGGTGACGGCAACCATGAGAACATTCAATTACAGCCGTAGCTCCGCCAAACTACCGGAAGTAAAACTCAGCGGCTTCACCACCCGGGAATTCAACCTCAACCGGTTACCCGGCGAAATAGTGATCTTTAACCGCCTGCAGAATACCATCTTCGCCGGCAGTCATAATTATACGCCCCGGACACTGGAGCAGGACCGGGAAATGGTGGCATCACTCCTGCCATTTATTGATCCCGAACTTATAATCATTGCCGAAGACGCTGCGGGTGAGGCGGTGGGACTGCTTATCTGCCTGCCGGATGTTTACCAGTCCTTTAGAAACCAGGAGATTAAGCGGGGACGGGTTATTTCAATCGGAGTGGTGCCCGGCTGGAAGACAAAAGGGGTGGGGGCCTTGATGGGTTCCCATCTGGCCAGGAACCTGCTAAAAAAGGGCTACGAGTATCTGGAGGCGTCCTGGATATTATCAGACAACCTGCCGCCCCAAAATCTGGCGAAACGTTTCATTGCCGATGACGGCAAGGAATTCGTTTTATTAGGAAAAAGCCTTTAGCTGATTTAATTCTGCGGGGTCAGAATTGACTGAACGGCAAATACGGTCCATTTGAAACTCCGGGATGCCGGGGTATTCAGCAATGGCCCGGTTCTCAGACAGCCAGCAGTTCAGGAATGCCCGATATTTCAAACGCGGTAAATACCAGGAGCGCCGCCAGACCGATATTAACCGCTAGTTTGATCGTCCGGTGCTTCAGGTGAACCCTGATGGCCGCTCCAAACAGGGTCCAGGTGGAGATTGAGGCGAAGCCGACGCCGACCATAACCAAAACCGACAATATCAAATATACGGGAGTCCCGGTGACACTCGCTAGAAACGTGGAATAGAGGGTCAACCCGAAAAGAATGCCCTTGGGATTGAGCAACTGCAGGAAGAACCCCCTGGAAAAACCCATTACCCGCTGGTTCTGCTCGTCAAAGTCATAGCTCGCTTGTACCGTATGCCACGCCAGCCAGAGGATGTACAGCGCTCCGACTATCCGGATAACGATCTCAAAGGACGGAAACACCTCCAGCAGGCTTCTGGAGGCCAGACTGCATAGCAGCAGCACGAGAAAATAGCCGGCCATGATGCCCGACAGATAGCCCCGGGTTTTCCGGTAGCCATGGAGAATGCCCATGGAAGCGCAGGAGATATTGTTGGGCCCCGGCGTAAAAGAGCTTATCAAAACAAACGATATTAGGGTGCCGAATTCTGCGTTCACCGGGACTCCTTGGCATCATCGTGTTCTAGTGGTACACTATAACGAATAAATGATTGTTATAGTGTACTCTCCGTGCGTTATAACGTCAAGGGGATTGTTTTATGGAACAACGGCATAACTCACTGGCAGCCAACCTGCAGAATATCCGTGAATCCCGCAATCTCAGCCTGGAAATCCTCTCTGAGATGACAGGCGTGAGCAAGAGTATGCTGCGGCAAATAGAGATCGGTCAGTCCAACCCGACCGTCGCGACCATCTGGAAAATTGCCAACGGGCTGCGGTTGCCGTTCACCGCCCTGCTCAGAGACAGGAATCAGGAAATCACGGTAAAATCCTTCAAACAGGCCGGGCCCATCACCGGGGATGTCCCGGGATACCGAATCTTCCCCATGATAGTGTTTGATCCTGAGAGGGCTTTTGAAACCTATTATTTGGAAATAGACGCGGGGATAACGCTGGATGCCGAGCCCCATCAGGGCAACGCCGAGGAGCATGTTTTTGTCTTGCGCGGCGCATTAGAGATCACGGTCGGTAGTGAACCGATTAAGGTTGCCGCGGAAAACTTCATGAGCTTCCAGGCAAATTGCGCTCACCAGTATAGAAATGATGGCCCAGAAACGATGGCGGCTATCATGACCATTTCTTATCTGCCTTAGATTATGCTCCGCGCCGCGATTAGGCACAGCATACTGCTTAGGCTTGTTTATGTCTCCCCTCTTGAAAAATGCTGTTTATATTATTCCGTCCTGAAAAGCGATTGGAAGCCTGATTTTGAAAGTTACTATTTCGACTAGGCTTCCATGTAGCTATATTGATGTGATTCATACTTTCATATACCTTAGTATATATACTTGCGTATATTATCTTATTATACTAAATGCTTAGACTTATTAGTTCTTTGGTACGATGTTTAACTTTTCTTTCCATGCTACAGTACCCCTTCAGGGTGTTCGGTTTGTGCTTCAACGACAAATCAGCAATGAAGTTATCAAAGACAAGAATATCCTTGTGAGTGAAATGCGAAAAAGGAGTTCCGATGAACAATGACTCCCGGGAGAGACCGAGTGGCAGAGGGAAAGACCTTACCGAGAATAAAGGAGGTTATTTAATGTCTAAATTTCACAGTACTGTAAGTAGAAGAGATTTTATGAAAGGCCTCGGACTTACCGGAGCCGGCTTGGGTGCTGCCGGATTGGTAGCACCTGGTTTCCATGACATTGATGAATTGATTTCTATGCCAGGATACAAAGACACCGAAAGAAAATGGTGGGTAGAAGAAATAGAAAACCCCAAGATGTTTGAGTTCAATGAAGAGTATAGTCGATATGATCAAAGAGTCCCCACCATCTATGGTTATACTCCGGCAGAATTTGGACAGCTTCGAGATGATGCAAAAGCAAATACCATAGAAAACTGTAAGAACGCGGTCAACGGGTACAGCCGACGAGATTTGGCTCTTAAATTTGGAGGTCGCACCGCGAGTCAGGTCGTCAATGATGTTTTGAATACGCCCACATGGATTAAAGGTAATTCGATGAATATGGTAATGGTCCAACCAGAAGAATTGGGTGTCGGCAAATGGAGTGGAACTCCGGAAGAAAACACCCGAACATTAAAGAATGCTGCCAGGTTTTATGGTGTTGACCTTGTAACAGTAACTGAACTTGATGAAAGATTTTTTTATGCTCATACCGGCAAGGCTAAAATCGAATTCAGAGATGTTGAAGAATATTCCGAAGAACCTGGATTGACTATTATCCCTAAAAAATTCCGTTATGCTGTTTCCCTTGCAATCCGTTGGGCAACGCCGATAACCAAAGTCCGAGTAAGCCCTTTGGGAGATGCCTCCGGCAGGGATTCCATTGATGTTTTGTATACGGCGGTTAAACCACGTCTCTCTGAATTCTTAAGATACATTGGATACAGCGCTATTCCAAATACCCCGGCTCTTGACGTTCCTTTAAGTATCGCCGGTGGTATGGCTGAATTAACCAGGACAAACCGTTTGGTTTCACCACAGTTCGGTCCGAGTTTCTATATGACCACATTGTTAACTGATTTCCCAATGGCACCGGATAAACCAATTGATATCGGACTGAAAGAATTCTGCACCTCTTGCATGAAATGCGCTGATGCATGTCCAAGTGGTGCCCTTAGCTTCGAAAAAGAACCTTATTGGGAAACCAAGGGTGAATGGAACAATAAAGGTCACAAGGCCTGGTTCGAAAATTCCAAAAACTGTATGGGATTCTGGTTAGAGACAAATACTCTCTGCGGAATTTGTTTCAGGGAATGCCCTTTCAGCAAATATGATGTAGCAAATGTTCATGAACTGATTAAGATCACAGCCTCAAAAACCAGTCTCTTTAATGGATTTTTCAGAAATATGGATGATTTCATGGGCTATGGAGGCCAATGGGATGCCGAAGAAGTCTGGGCTAGAGAATGGTCTCCGCGCGCGTGGTATGCGAAATAGTTTTAACTTTACCCCCAAGAGCGAAAAATATATGGACTCAAATAGTCGCTCTTGGCTTGGTGATTGACAGCTAGTCGCTTAACGAATTCATCGTTATCAGAATACGATAAATTAAGGGCTGGGTCTTACCCCAGCCCTTAATTTAAGTTTTTAATTAAATTTATGCCGATTAATATTTCGCATGCAATCCACCTGGTAGCCCGAATAAGGGGAAAGGGTTCTCTGCCGGTCAACTTTGCCTTCAACCGATACCTAACGTTTTTCTAATTTGTTTGATATCGCGATAAGTAAGGTCCCCAGTTCAGTGGCACGCATACCGAACGTTGTCGTCCCCCCACTTATACCAACAACATGTCCCGACGAATTGTCTCTTTTTGGGGTTTAGCGGCCAACGGTGCGTGGTTTAATGTCTTTAAAAGCATCACCAGCCTAAAACCATGATACCAGGGTTGTGGCAGGCAGATGTACTGGTAGCGCATACGGGATTCGAACCCGTGATTTCTGCCTTGAGAGGGCAGCGTCCTAGGCCGCTAGACGAATGCGCCAGATTGAAATTGGCTGGGGATCCAGGGTTCGAACCTGGGTATGCAGATTCAGAGTCTGCTGTCCTACCACTAGACGAATCCCCAACGCGAAGGACATTATAACGAAACCGACCCAGCCATCGCAACCGCGAAAGCTGGATCGGATCAGGTTTTTAAGTTAAGGGCCGGAAACTCTAGACGGGGTTATGGTTCATGAAGCCCCAGAAAAGGACATACGCAATACCGAAGGTAACAAAAGCCGTGCCGGCAATGACGGCCAAGGCAACCAGATTGTCAAGTAAACCTTTCAATTCCCGCCTCCTGAGATTGTTTTTCAATATAATAAACCTTCAGAAGCGCTTAGTCAAGGATTTAATGCCTTAGCACTAGTACCGGCTAATATTGACACCCTGAGCGCCAGAAATTATGCTAACTGTAATGGATAAATACGCAAAACTGCAAGACCGTCTGGGCGTCCGGTTCAATGACCCGGCGCTCCTGGAACTGGCGCTGATTCACAGTTCTTATGTCAACGAAACCCCGGGCAATAAACTGGTCCCCAACGAACGGCTGGAGTTTCTGGGTGATGCCGTGCTGGGACTGTGGATCGCCGAGAGGCTGTACCGGGATTTCCCCGGGGAGACGGAGGGAACGCTCACCCGTTACCGTTCCCTGCTGGTACGCCGGGATACGCTGGCCGGTTTGGCCGGGGACATCGGCCTGGGGGAAGATTTATTCATGGGCCGGGGCGAAATCAGCAGCGGCGGGCGCCGGAAGCCGGCTAATCTGGCCCGGGCGCTGGAGGCGCTGATTGCCGCGGTATATCTGGATCAGGGACATGCCGCCGCCGGCAGTTTCATTGACCGCCTGTTTGCGGAGGCCTTCAAGCAGTTGATCAGCCTGAGCACGGTGGACGATTCCAAAAGCCGCTTGCAGGAGCTGGTTCAGGGGGAGTATCACACTACGCCGGAATACCGGATAACCCGAAGCACCGGGGCGGCCCACCGCCGCACCTTTACCGCGGAAGTGAGTATGAACGGGCAGGTGCTGGGCAGCGGTCAGGGCCTGAGTAAGAAGGAGGCGGAATCAGCCGCTGCCGGGCAGGCGCTAAAGCGGTTGGACAATACTTTACACTCCGATTAGGCTTTGTTAACATTAGATTATATTGGAATAGAGGTAAAACATTATGGGACAGCGAGACAAGAGCGGCCGCGAACAGAAAAAGGTCAAGAAAGACACAAAGCAAAGCGGCGTAACCAGCGAATTCATCCCCCCGCCGCCGCCGGTGGAGGTGATTAAGAAAGGTAAAAAACTCAAGGGCGTATAACCCTTGAGGGCTCTATGGTTTTTGCGGCGCGCATTACGGTGACCGGACGGGTGCAGGGCGTCGGCTTTCGTGATTTCACCATCAGAGAGGCTGAGCGCCGCGGCCTCACCGGCTATGTGACCAACCTGCCCGACGGTTCCGTAGAAGCCATTGCCGAAGGCCCTGAAATCCAGGTGCGGCAGTTTATCAGCGCCCTGAAAAAAGGCCCGCTGCTGGCCCGGGTTAAAGCGGTGGAAATTGCAGAGCTTCCGCCGACCGGGGGGTTCCCGGTTTTTGAAGTACGCTAAACATTGTTAGGAAAATAAAAACTGCCGGCACAACCGGCAGTTTTTATTTAATTTCGCAAAACAGCGACGCCGCTAGAATTCTACTTCCTCACGACCCAGCTTAATGTTTTCAATATAATCGGCCTTGATACCGAGGGATTCGGTGACTTCAAGGTCCACATCAAACGGCTTGCCGATGAATATCTTGCCGACATCTTCCACCGTACCATGCATTGGATCACCGTCGCTGATTAATTTCTGACGGGCTTCTACGATGCCCATATCAAACGGCAGGGTAAAATACAGGTCAGCCAGGACCTTATCCAGCCCCAGGGCGTGCAGTGTCTTCCAGCCGTCCCGCACGCCGCCGTACTTGACCACCGGCAGCAGCGACATCAAATTAGCGATAGTCATCTGTCCCTGCCCTTTGACCACCTTGAGCGGGGCTACACTGATCAGGTAATCAGATGACAAGATAATGTTCGGCACCCAGAAAGTGGGAATGATAAACGGTTTGGTCAGCGGGTTATCCACCTCAACCCAGGTGGAATCCTTGACGTCCAGCATCAGCACCCGGGGGAAATCATAGGTCAGCGACTGATAAACCGACTGCATGGGGGAACCGTTGGGGGTACCCTCCAGCAGCACAATATCGGCATCGCTGATCCAGCGGATACCTTTGATAATCTTGGCCAGCAGCTCCCGGCTGGTGCTGACCGGATAACCGGCGCTGAGATGGGCTGAAGGCTTAATTAAAACCCGTCGCGCCCGGGAGATGGACTCCGGGGCCTTAAAATCAAATTGGGCGGCGTTGTGAATCAATGTGGTTCCCTTCCAAAAATATATAATAAATCAGTTTATCAATTACGCGGTGCCCGTGGGCGACAGTTTTTCCCGGTTAACCGCCTCCCGGGCCAGACTTAAATCATCTTCGTTGTTGATGTTAAAAAACGAGCGGTGCTCCGGGTCAAACCGGTTAATCTCCTCAGCTTCAACATACCTGACCCGTACCCGCCGGAACAACTCAGTGACGCTGTACGTGCCTTCATCCAGCAGGTACTTGACCTGGGGCAGGCAATTCTTGCCGTAAATGGCGTGCAGGGGTTCCACTTCCTGCCCCACCCGCGGCACCACCGCGTCACAGCCGGCGGCGCGTTCTGCCATATAGCGCAGCAAATCCGGATTCACAAACGGCATATCACAGGCGGTCACCAGGTTTTTATCGGAGCGCGAATTCAGTAATCCGGTATAAATACCAACCAGCGGGCCGCGGCCTGGAAAAGCATCAATCACCATACGGACATTACTGAAATTCTCCAGCCCCAGGTCGGTGTTATGCGGCCCGGTAACGACAATAATTTCAGTGTCCAAAAAAAGAAGCCTTGAGACAGAACGTTGTATCAGGGTCTGGCGGTCAATCTGCTCAAGCGCTTTATTACGGCCGAGGCGCAACCCGCGTCCCCCGGCCAGAACGATACAGCTTAAATCCAAATCACGGTTCAGGCTTTACTCAAGCCGCTCCTATAATTAATTTTACCATAATAGTCAATAGGAGAGTTAAGCTTTTTTAGGATTTCATATCATTTACGGCATATTCATCGTGGGTCTAATCCCGAAAGTTTGACAGGACAAAGACCTTAATCTATCCTTGAATATCCACTGTTGCGAGGCAAATTTGGAACGACAACTACTTTCCGGCAATGAAGCAATCGCCCTGGGTGCGGCGCACGCCGGCGTCAGGGTGGCCGCGGCCTATCCCGGCACGCCGTCTACTGAAATACTGGAAGCGGCCGCCCGTTTCCCCGAAATTTATACCGAATGGTCATCCAATGAGGCCGTGGCTGTAGAGGTTGCGCTGGGCGCCAGTTATACCGGCGTCCGGGCCATGGCTTCCATGAAACACGTAGGCCTGAACGTGGCTGCCGACGCCTTCATGGCCGCGGCTACCACCGGTGTCCGCGGCGGGCTGGTTATCATATCCGCCGACGACCCGGGTATTCACAGTTCCCAGAATGAGCAGGACAGCCGTAATTATGCCCGGCTGGGCCGGGTGCCTTGCCTGGAGCCGGCTGACTCTCAGGAAGCCTACACCTTCACCCGGCTGGCCTTTGAACTGAGTGAAGAATTTGATACGCCGGTGCTGTTGCGGCCGACCACCCGGGTGTGTCATTCCAAAAGCGTGGTTCAGCCCGTCGAGCCCGCCGCCATAACCCTGACGCCGCAATTTGTGCATGAACCGGCCAAGCTGGTGATGCTGCCCGGTGCCGCCCGCGGCCGCTGGCCGAAACTGACGGAGCGGTTGGAAAAACTGGCGGCATGGGGTGAAACTGCCGAATGTAATCACATCATAAACGGTTCGGCGGAGCTGGGGATTATCACCAGCGGTATTTCCTTTCATTATGCCCGGGAGGTGTTCCCTGAAGCGTCCTTTCTGAAACTCGGCCTCTCCTATCCCCTGCCGGAACGCAAGATAAAAGAATTTACCGCCGGGGTCAGCCGGATTATGGTTATTGAGGAAAATGACGGTTTTCTGGAACTCCAGCTCAAGGCCATGGGGCTTAGTGTCATCGGCAAGGCCGCTTTCCCCCGAACCGGTGAGTATTCGCCCGACATCATCCGGGCGGCTGCCGCCGGAGCCGGCCTGACCCGACCGGGAAATCCGGCGGCAGCGGGAGATACGGAGCTCGCCAAACGTCCGCCTTTATTATGCCCCGGCTGTCCCCATGCCGGCATCTATTTTACACTGAGCAGCCTGGGACACCGTTCGGTACTGCCGGGGCGGCAGGCGCGTCCGCCCAGGCTGACTATCTGCGGCGACATAGGTTGTTACACGCTGGGGGCCTACGCGCCGCTGTCGGCGATGGACACCTGCGGCTGTATGGGGGCCGGTATCTCTCAGGCCGCGGGGATGGCCCGGGCGGGATTGCCGGAAAAACCGCTGGCGGTTATCGGCGATTCCACTTTCATGCATTCCGGCATCAACAGCCTGCTGAATGCCGTTTACAATCAAGCCAACATCTGCGTGCTGATTCTGGATAATGCCACCACCGCTATGACCGGGCACCAGGGACATCCCGGCTCCGGCGTGTCGCCGGCCGGCGAACGGCGGAATAATGTCGTCATTGAGAATCTGGTCCGGGGCGCCGGGGTGGCGGACGTCACCGTGGTTGACGCCTTTGACCTCAAAGCCGTGCGTAACGCCGTGAAACAGGGACTGGCCGCCGGGCAACTGGCTGTGGTCATTGTCCGGGGCGACTGCCCCACCCTGACCCGGAAGCGGGGCAAGCCCCGGCTGGTAAATGAAAAATGCGACGATTGCGGCGCCTGCCTGCTGGTGGGCTGTTCCGCCATCCAGCGCGATGAAGACGGCCATATTTTTATTGACCGCAGTGTCTGTGTCGGTGAATACTGCACCATTTGCCAGCAGGTTTGCCCGCGGGGCGCCATTGTAGAAGCGGAGACAGCGTCATGAACGGCATGAATATTCTTATTGTCGGGGTCGGCGGTCAGGGGGTGGTGCTGGCTTCCAATATTCTGGCTGAAGCCGCCCTGAGCGCCGGATTTGAGGTTAAAAAGACCGATACCCTGGGGATGGCCCAGCGCGGGGGCAGCGTGGTCAGTCACCTGCGTTACGCGGAGCAGGTAGCCTCACCGCTGATACCGGCGGGGGAGGTTGATCTGCTGCTGGCTTTTGAAAAACTGGAAGCCGTGCGCTGGGCGCATTTCCTGAAACCGGAAGGCATCGCGATTATTAATAACCTGATGCTGCCGCCGCTTTCGGTGACGCTGGGTACTGCCGCGTACCCCGGTGATGCGGCGGTGCAGGCAGCTTTTCAGCGGATTACGCCTTCAGTGCATCTGGTGCCCGGCACCGCCACGGCGGAGGCGCTGGGCAATGCCAAAATGGTGAACACGATTCTACTGGGCTATGCTGTCAGGTTTTTGGGCATTGAGCCCGCAAAGCTCCAGAGCATCATTGAGGCGGCGTTGCCCGCCCGGTTCCGGCAGACCAACGTGGCGGCTTTTGAAGCGGGCCGTAAGTTAGAGGCGATTGACTGACTGATGGTCGCGGCCGACATTGGCGGTTGTTGTCAGGCGTTAAACACCAAGCCTCGGGTAGTTCAGCCCGGCTAAATTTTACAGATTGGTTCGGAGTCAGGACTATCTTCCAGCATCCGGGCCAGCAAGTGGGTCAGTTTTACTTCACCGATCAGTTTGCCGGCGCCATCCACCACCGGCAATTCAACCAGCTGCTCATGCACCATGATGTGGAGCGCCTGATCCAGGGTGTCGGTTTCCTTCACCGACGGGGTTTCGGAGATGATATCGCCGATGGTCTGCGACTGACAAAGCTTCATAATTTCAAAAGCCTGAAAGGCGCCGGCCACCCGCATATTGGAACGGTTGGCAACATCCATATTCAGCTTCAACTTGACCCAGTTGAGGATATAGTGCAGTTTCACCAGCCCTTTCAGTTTGCCCTTGTCGTCAACGATGAACAGGGTATGCACGTCCGGTTGTTTCACAAACTGACGGATAGCCTTTTCAATAGGCTGATCTTCATTAACCGAAAGGGTCCGTGAACTGGGTTCACTGACTGTCTTGACCTGTGTCTTGTCCATCATATCTCCTGTCAGCTGATTATCTGTCCGGGGGATGACTACCCGGACGGAACTCCATAATTGTAGCATAAGTCAGTCAGGGCGTTAATAGCCGGCAGCGGCGGCTTCAGGCAGATATGTTATAATTCAGCGGCACAATTTGAAGAAACCAAACGCAATTTATCCCGATACTAAACTGGTGAGGTGCGATGACCGAGACCGTTGATTACCTGAGCGAAACACCGCCGGAACCGGTATTGGTGCTGGGAGTAGGCAATATTCTGCTGTCTGATGAAGGCGCCGGCGTCCGCGTGGCCGAGCGAATCATGAAGTACCCCCTGCCAAAGGGCGTTGAGGTGCTGGACGGCGGTACATCCCAGCTAGTCATCGTAGACCTGATCCGCGGCCGCCGGAAAGTCATTATTGTTGACGCTGTCTGCGGCGACGGGCCGCCCGGTACACTGTATAAGTTCGGAGTCAGGGAACTGCAGGATGCGGCGGCGGGTATGCGGTCGGCCCATGACATGGGGGTGGTGGAAGCGGTCTTTTTTCTCGGCCTGACCGGGGAACTGCCGGAGGATTTTACCTTCTTCGGCGTGGAACCGGGCAGTCTGGAACCGTCGCTGGAGTTCACTCCGGAGGTAGCCGCCGCCCTGCCGCGGCTGACCGAACTGGTAATGGAAGCGGCCGGCATCCCCAAACCGGACTGAGCCCGGCAGACTGTTTGCGCCCATTTCCCGGTGCTATATAATGGAAGCACTGAATAAGGAGGACGATGATGAGCTATACCGCAAAGGACTTCAGCCGTCTATCAGGGATGGCAGGTTTTTCCGAGGGGTTGTTGAACAACCATTTCACCCTGTATCAGGGTTATGTCAAGAACACCAATAATCTCATTGACTTGATTGACGGACTCAGTAAGGCCGGTAAGGCCGCGACGCCGGAATATGCCGAATTGCAGCGCCGTTTCGGTTTTGAATGGAATGGTATGCGGCTGCATGAATATTATTTCGGCAATCTGGGCGGTAGCGGCACTCCGGCCCCGAACGGCCGTCTGGTAGCTGAAACAGCCAAACAATGGGGTAGTTTTGCCGCCTGGGAAGCCGACTTCCGCGCCACGGGCGCGCTCCGCGGGGTCGGCTGGGTGGTACTGTATCAGGATACTGAAACCGGCCGGCTGTTCAACTCCTGGATCAACCTTCACGAATCCGGGCACCTGGCCGGTTGTCAGCCGGTGCTGGTGATGGATGTATGGGAACATGCCTTTATGCTAGGTTACGGCCTGAAAAGAGCCGACTATATCGGTGCCTTTTTCAATAATATTGACTGGGCGGCCTGCGAAGCCCGTTTGAAATAGATTTTCCCGAAAAAATAAACTGATTCAGGAGGCAGACCATGACCATTTCCTTTAGTCCGGCGGAACTGTTTAACATTGCCATTGCCGTTGAGCGCCGCGGGGCGGCCTTTTACGACACGCTGGCGCGGTCCTGTGGCTCAGAAGGCATGAAACAGGCATTCCTGGCCCTGGCAGCCATGGAACACGGCCACATCCAGACTTTTCAGAAATTATTGAACGAAGCGCCGGCGACCGCCGGCGAGGGCTATGACTCCGAGGAATACGGGGCTTATTTCCAGGCCCTGGTGGAATCATCGGTGTTCAACGATGACCTGGCGGCCTCGGAACTGGTGACCCAGGCTGACACCGACAAACAGGCGGTAGAGGTCGGAATTGAGGCGGAAAAGGACGCTATCCTCTTCTATGAACAATTACGGGAGATCATGTCCGGCGACGCCGCTGAGGCCATTGCCACGGTTATCTCCGAAGAAAAAGCCCACCTGCGGAAGCTGGCGGAAATTAAAGCCCAGCTATAAAACAGCTATTTTTCAGGCGACATTGCGACCGGGGCATTTCCATGCCCCGGTCATTATTTCAGGCTATTTCACTGAAGCGCATCAGGCTCCGATAGTCCATCAACCCGCTCATCGCCCGGTTACGGGTGGTGATGCCGGCTTCAGCCGCCGCCGCCACCGGATTTAAACCGCCGCAAAGCACCAATCCCGCTTTATTCAAACCCACCGGCACTTCACACACCGGTTTGCCGCTTTCACCGATGTCTACCAGTCCGCGGACACCCGCTTTTTCCAATTTGGCAATCAATTCCCGTACCAGCGGCAGGCTCATCGCCGGGACCTCCCGGAAATTTGCCAGGATTTTACCGGAGCCGCGTCGGGCTGTTTCAGATACGCCGGTCATGCGGCCGGCAATGAATATTTCTGAAGGATCAAGCGAGGAACCGGAGTAATGGATCAGGTCTGAAAAACGCCACGGGCGGTTCTGGCGATACTGCAGGGTGCCGCCGAAACGTGAGTCCATGGGAACACCTGCCTTCAGCAGCGTGGCATTGATGATAATACTGCAGACAGTGGCTAAACCGGTATAGCCGTCCGGTACGGTGACGCCGCCGAGATTGCCGCCCGATTCCGCTATCGCCACCTTGTCCGAAACACAGATGCCGGCACGGAAAACCGGCGCCATGGCTTTCAGCGCTTCTTTAATCTGGGCGGCGGGGAAAAATGAAATATTAACCGGTATCAACCCCTCCTGACGATTGACGTCAAAGGTGCTCTGGTAGGCCAGCAGTTCAATCTTGTCCGACACAAAGCCGACTTTGTCGGTGACCCGGGCATTTCCCAGTTCTTCCAGACCGGCGTTTGTGATAACCCGGCCGCTGCGCCGGGACACTTTATCCGTCCAGCCCTGAGTATCCAGCAAGCCCAGGTGATAACGCACCGCCCGTTCGGAGAGCTCTATGCCGTACTCGTCCCGCAGCCGGCGGGCAATCACCTGGCTGCCGATGGCACCGGAAGCACTGCCCAGCACCCGCAATATGGCAAGTTTCTCCCGTTCTACTTCCCGGCTGTCTATCTTGGCCATGGTTTGATCCTCCATATACGGCAATATAATGTGATTATATTGCCATTATACCGAAGCTCCGGGACCCGGTCAAAGACTAAATAACAATTTTGTTGCCTGGTTTCTGGTATAATGTGCCGTATGACCCGCGTTCATATTGATACTTTCGGCTGTAAACTTAACCAGGCGGAAACCGAAGCCATGCGGCGCCAATTAGCGGCAGCGGGTTACCGTGTGGTGGACCGTTTGACCGGGGCTGATGTCCTGATTCTGAATACCTGCACCGTCACTCATGTGGCCGACCGCAAGGCGCGCCAGGCGGTTCGGTCAGCCCGGAAGACCGGCCGCGACATTGCCGTGGTGGTTACCGGCTGTTATGCCGAGCGCCAGGTTCAGGCCATCACCGCCCTGCCCGGGGTGGCGGCGGTAGTCAGTATGACCGGCAAGGCGGATATCGCGGCGGAAATCAGACGGCTGGGATTTCAGCCGGACAAGGCACTTTACGTTCCAGAACTGCCCCGTACCCGATCGTTGATAAAAATTCAGGCAGGTTGCGACCATCACTGCGCCTATTGCATCGTCCCAACGGTCAGACCGGTCAAAAGTAGTGTGCCCGCGGAAGCAGTGATTGAAGAAATCAAGACGCGGCAGACCGAAGGTTACCGCGAAATCGTAGTGACCGGTACCGAAATCGGTGAATACCGGGACGGTGAATTTGACCTAACCGGCTTGCTCCGCCGGATAATTGAACAGACCACTATAGAGCGCATCAGAGTTTCTTCCGTGCAACCGCGGGAAATCACCCCGGCGCTGATTGAATTATGGCGCAACCCCAGACTGTGCCGCCATTTTCACCTGTCTTTACAGAGCGGTTCCGACACGGTATTGCGGCGCATGCGCCGGCGGTATGATACCGGGGCTTACCGGCAGGCGGTGACTTTAATCCGGACTGTCGCTCCGGCCGCCGCCATTACCACCGACATCATTGCCGGTTTTCCCGGTGAAACTGACGGCGAGTTTAACGAAAGTCTGGCATTCATTCAGGACATCGGCTTTGCCCGACTGCATATATTCCCCTTTTCACCCCGGCCCGGGACCGCCGCCGTCGGGATGCCGCACCAGGTTGAGCCCCGAATCACCCAACACCGGGTACAACGACTTCTGGAGACGGCCTCGTCCTGTGAAACGGCCTTCCGGCAAAGTCTGACCGGACAGGTTTTTGAAGTGCTTTTTGAGGAATGTGGCGGCGGCACCTGGACGGGCTATACCGATAACTATGTCAGAATTACTCACCACAGCACTGAAGACCTGGGTAACCGGATTGTCCCGATCAGGTTGGACTGATAGTATTATTTTTTATGTCCAGTTGGATACGAAAGCAAAGGGTTACTATCTCCTGCAAAGAGGACTATAATATATATGGCAAGTAAGTTGAAAAAAGCGTTGTGGAGGAATATTTATGGCTGACCAACCCATTACCAGCAGGATTATGTCCAAACCGCTGCCGCAAATCCTTGATGAGATTGACGACAGCATCCGGTTAGCCGATGCAGCCGCTAAAACCGCCCGTGAGGCCGCCCTGGCTGCCCAGCAAGCCGGAGAAAAGGCCGCCGGTGAAGCGGCCAGAGTCGCCGCGGAGCACATTGCCAAAGTCAGCGCCGTGGCCGACGAAGCCCTGGACCTGGCCAAACAGATCCGGGCCGCGCTTATGGAATCATCAGGTGTTTTGCAGGACCGGCTGGCGCCGCCGGCCAAAAAGTAACAGTCAGCTCTGATTGAATTTGTATTGACAAACGGAAAGGGCGGCCCTGAGGGCCGCCCTTTCTTAGTTTCATGTTGGTAGATTACCGACTGGAGCCGACTTTGCGGAAACAGTCGCTGCAATAAACCGGCTTGTCGCCGCGGGGCTGGAAGGGAACCTGAGTGTCCTGACCGCATGCAGCGCATACGGCGGGGAACATCTGGGTCGGCCTGCCGCCGCCGAAACCACCGCCACCACCACCACGCTCAGCCTTACGGGCCGAACGGCAAGCAGCACACCGCTTGGGTTCATTAGTGTAACCCTTGGACTGGAAGAATTCCTGGTCCGCAGCGCTGAAAGTGAAGGTAGTTCCGCAATCGGAACACTGGATTTGTTTGTCCTCGAACGCCATTTGATGACCTCCTCTCTTAATACTCGTTGTGAGAGTTGCGGTCATCCATACTTGGGCTTTGGGCGCGGTACTAATGACGCGAACTGAACAACTGGGAATCAGCATATATTATCTAATAGCCTTTGTCAATAGGCTGGCACGATGAAATAATATGGGTTACAATCGGTTGGGACTATACGCTCGCGAGGAAAGCAGATGAACAAAAATCAGCCCTTTATCCGCCGCGCCGGGGCCGATGATATTCCGATTATCGCCGGTTATAATCTGGCACTGGCGCTGGAAACCGAAAATCGACACTTGAACCGGGACACAGTGACCGACGGCGTCACCTATTTCATGGGGCATCCCAACTTCGGGTTTTATATTATTGCGGAAATTGACGGCCGGCCCGCCGCCCAGACTATGATCACCTATGAGTGGAGCGACTGGCGCAACGGTGTTATCTGGTGGATTCAGAGTGTCTACGTTGCTCCGGAATACCGGCGGCGCGGACTGTACCGCAGTCTGTATCAATATATTAAAACAGCCGCCCAGGCGGACGGCGGCGTGCCGGAAATCCGGCTTTATGTGGACCAGCATAACAAACCGGCGCAGCGGACTTATCAGGCGCTGGGTATGCAACGGAGCCACTATCTGCTGTATGAGGCGGAAATCTTAGGCTGATAGTGACCCTGACTGGTTAATCAGCGCATTTTAAGGCTTATAACTAATGTATATGCAGGACTTTTGACAGGAAAGCCCGGGAGCGTTCCTGCTGAGGATTGGTAAAGAAATCATGGGGGGTGGCGGTTTCTACAATCAGGCCCTCATCCATGAAAATCATGCGGTTGGCTGCGGCGCGGGCGAAACCCATTTCGTGCGAGACCACCACCATGGTCATGCCTTCAGACGCCAGATTGGTCATTACGTCCAGCACTTCTTTGATCATTTCCGGATCCAGCGCTGAGGTCGGCTCATCAAAAAGCATTACCTTGGGATTCATCGCCAGGGCACGGGCGATGGCGACCCGCTGTTGCTGCCCGCCGCTGAGTTGGCCGGGGTAGGCATTTTCTTTTTCCGGAATACCAACTTTTTTGAGCAGTTGCCGGGCGGTATCCTCGGCTTCCGCCTTGTTGCGTTTGCGTACCTGCCGTTGAGCCAGCACCAGGTTGTCCAACACCGACAGGTGAGAAAATAGATTGAACGATTGAAACACCATACCGACTTCACGGCGAACGGCGTTGATGTTCTGAGTAGTATCCAGCGGGATACCGTCAACAGTAATCTTGCCGGAATTGTATTCTTCCAGACGGTTAATGCACCGGAGAAGGGTTGATTTACCCGAACCGGACGGACCGATGATTACCACGACTTCCCCGGCTTCAACGTTGAGGCTGACGCCCCGCAGGGCTTGCACCCGGCCGAAGTTTTTATGAATATTTTCTATCTTGATAATTGGTTCTGCCATGGCTATCTTTCGTACTTGGTCTTTTTCTCAATATAAGAAACCAGCCGCGCCGCCAGCAACGTCATCACCAGATAAAGCAGTGCCACCATGGTCCAGGTTTCTATGGGATTGAAATGAGCTGACATGAACTCCCGACCCCGGCGGGTGAGGTCGGCCACCGCAACTACGGAAACCAGCGATGAATCTTTGAGCAAAGCGATAAATTCGTTGCCCATCGGTGGTAAAATCACCCGGAACGCCTGTGGCAGAACCACAAAGCGCATCGCCTGGAAATGGTTCATGCCGAGCGAACGGGCCGCTTCCATCTGGCCTTTGGGGATGCTTTGGATACCGGCGCGGACAATCTCACTCATGTAGGCGCCGTAGCAAACAGTAATGGCAATAATGGCGGTGACAATGGGATCCGCGCGGTATTGCATCAAAGGGGCAAAATTCAGCCATTCACCGACTCGCTGAATGACCACTGGAGAAGCAAAATACCAGCCGATCAATTGGACGAGCAAAGGAATGCCGCGGATGATTTCCACATACAGGGTGGAAATACCATAGATTAACTTATTCTTGGCCAGTCGTCCCAAGCCACCGAACAGCCCCAGCACCAGCATCAAGAGATAAGAAACAACGGTAACCAGAATAGTAACAGCGATGCCGTCACGAGCAAAGACTACCAGATCCTTGAACGGGTCCGGTTTGACGACAACCAGCAAAACCACCAGACCAACTACCGCCGCTACCAGCCACCACCAGGTGTCATGGCGGACATTGACCTCACCGCCGGTTACAAAACTCAGCTCTTCTTCCGGCCCGGAGATTTTATTTTGCTCTGTCATATCAGAAATCAAAGAGGGGGGTTACAACGCACCCCCCTCTTAAAATCAATTTAGCTGACCAGCCACTTCAGAACCAGCTCTTCTATTTTGCCTTCGGCTATGACCGCCGCTAAACCAGCGTTGATCTTGGCCAGGAGGGCGGTGTTACTTTTTGGCAACGCAATACCGTATTCCTCAGTTGTCAGGACTTCACCGACCGTCTTCAACTCAGTATTGTATTTGGTCACGTATCCATCGGCAACCGGGGTGTCGCAGACTACCGCGTCAATTTGATTACCGAGTAGCGCGGCAAAGGCCAGACCGATTTCGTCGTAAGCGACCCTGTCAACGCCGGAGATCTCACTGACTTCATCATCACCGGTAGTACCGGACTGAACGCCGACCTTTTTACCCGCGAGACTGTTTTCACCGGCAATATCGGTGTTACCGGCACGAACCACGATGATCTGACCGGCCACGAAATAGGGGTCAGAGAAACTCATAGCTTCCAAGCGATCCGGTTTGATAGTAATTGAGGAAATGGCAGCGTCATAGGTGCCCTGAGATACGCCGGCCAGCAAAGGATCCCATTCCACATTAACGAACTCAACTTCCAGGCCGGCCTTTTCAGCAATCGCCAGCATCAGGTCAATATCAAAACCGACAATTTTGTTGGTCGCGGTGTCAATGTACTCAAAAGGCGGCCAGGTCGCGTCGGTAGCGACTCTGATTTTAGTCAGGCCTGAGGTGGGATCCGGGTCATCATTGTCATTACTGCAACCCGGCAGGGCAACCGCGGCTATCAAAGCCATGGTCAGGAACAAAAAGGCTAATTTTTTTTTCACCTGGGCTCCTCCAATAAAAAGATTTGAATGTGCCAAGTTTACAATAAGCTATACGCCGCTGTCTATATTTTTTGACGAGGATTAAATTCTTATAATTCCAGCCGAAATAGCTGCCACTGTTCCTGATGTCGGCCACCCATTTGCTGGTAAAATCGGTGGGCGTTGATATTCCAATCCAGGGCGGCCCATTCCACGGCACCACAGCCCCGCTCCCGGCCAGCCACTATGAGCGCCTGAAAAAGGGCTTTCCCTATACCGAGCCGCCGGTATTCAGTCAAGACAAACAAATCTTCAATATACAGCTTTGGCCGGGCCTGAAAACTACCGTAGGTCTCAAACACAATGGCGTAACCCACGGCCATCTCCTGGTATTCGGCAAGGTAAACTTCAAACCGCGGCCGTTCCGCGTTCATCTCAGCGGTGAAACGTTCCCGGGCGGCTTGATCCGGGGGTACCAGTTTTTCATATTCAGCCAGCGCCCGAATCAAAGACAAAACGATCGGGGCATCTTCTTTGGCGGCGCGGCGGATAACAACATCAGGCATCGGCAAAAAACGTTCTTACAGGTTATAACTCGCCGGCTTTCCGACGAAATTGAGTTTCATATAACCGGGCATACAGGCCGCCGTTGGCCATCAGAACGGCATGAGTGCCGGATTCAACGATCTTTCCCCGGTCCAGCACTAATATCTGGTCTGCCGCCAGAACAGTGGAGAGCCGGTGAGCAATGACGATGCTGGTGCGCCCGGCCATTACCCGCTTCAGAGCATCCTGGATCAAGGCTTCAGACTCTGAATCAAGGGAACTGGTGGCCTCATCCAATACCAGAATACGCGGGTCTTTAAGAATGACCCGGGCCAGCGCCAGCCGCTGTTTTTCGCCGCCGGACAAGCGGTAACCACGCTCCCCGACCACGGTGTCGTACCGCGCCGGCAGCCCCATGATGAAATCATGGATGTTGGCGGCCCGAGCGGCGGCCTCAACCTGCGCCTGAGTGGCATCCGGACGGGCATAGAGCAGATTTACCTGAATGGTATCATGGAAAAGATGAGTTTCCTGGGTGACCATACCGATCTGTTCGGTTAGCGAAGACAGGGTGACCCCCTTCAAATCAATGCCGTCTATGGTAATACGGCCGGAAGTGGGGTCATAAAGACGTGGAATAAGATAGGTCATGGTGGTTTTACCGGCGCCGCTGGGTCCCACGAGGGCGACCAGGTGACCGGGTTCAGCCTTGAAGGAAACGTGATTTAAGACCCATTCCCGCGCCTGGCTTAAGGCTTCATCATTGACGGCATCAACGGGCGCTCCAGGCTTTTTAACGGCGCCATTTGATAATACGGCTTCCACTTCCTGCATGTCGCCGACCCGGCGGACATCTTTGAGCAGCGCCTGTTCATTGACTTCATACTTAAAACTGACATCTTCAAAGGCCAGCACACCGCGAACTTCACTAAGGACCCGGGCATCGAGTTTTTCGTAGATTTCATGCGGCAGGTCCAGCACTTCAAACACCCGCTCAAAGCTGACCATGGAGGTGGCGAAGTCCACTGGTGCGTTGGTCAGTGTCTGAAGGGCCGTATACAGACTGCCCAGGTAGGCGGCCAGCGCAACGATGGTACCGACGGACAATGAACCTTGAATAACCAGATAACTACCGACACCGTAGATAAGGGCAACACCCAGGGCGCTGAGCAGACCGATACTGACGAAGAAAATCATGCCGGTAACCGCGCGCTGCACCCCCGCATCCCTTACGCCGGCAGCCCGTTCCCGAAAGCGCTCGTCTTCCACGGCAGTACGGCCGAACAGCTTGACCAGTAAGGCGCCGGAGATGTTAAGGAGTTCGTGCATGACGGCATTCATGCGGGCATTCAGATCCATCTGGTCACGGGCTATCATTTGTAAGCGCCGGCCTAATTTACGCCCGGCCACCAAGAATAACGGTAATACCAGCAGACTGATCAGAGTCAGCCGCCATTCCAATAACATCATCACTGAGAAAAGCACCACTGCCTGCACCAGACTGGAAAAAATACTGACAAAGGTGTTACTGATAGCAGTCTGCGCGCCGACAACGTCGTTATTGAGCCGGCTCATGAGTTCGCCGACTTTGGTATTGGTAAAGAAGCTCAGGGCCATTCGCTGGAGGTGGCCAAACAGCGCCACCCTAAGGTCATAAACCACGCCCTCACCGACTTTGGCATTCAGGCGGCGCTGAATCACGTTCAAGACACTAGTTGCCATCGGCACCGTAATCAGAGCGGCAATCAGCCAGCCCAGGCGGGTCAGGTCCCCGGCAGGAATGGTGTTATCAATTAAATCCCGCAGAATAAGCGGCGTCGCCAGCGCCAGACCGGTGGTGGTCATGGTGACCACAATCATGGCAATAATCAACCAGCGGTATGGCCTGGCGTACGCCAGAATGCGCCGGATCAGCCCGCCGGTTACCCGTGGTGGCTTACCCTCAATGTTGGCGTAAAAATAAGGAAAACCGTGCCCCATGGACATAGATATAATTAACTCCCGTTCAATCAACCGGGACCGAATGTCGGCCGGCGAAGAATAGCGTGGTTATTCAGATAATCAGGAACAGACTACAAACGGCGGCACATCATCGTCGTCATCGGCCGCCTCAAACCGGCCGGTCGGCACCCCGGCCAGCAACTGTGACGCCACGGCCTTAATATCGGGTTCAGTGGTTTGATCGTGGGCTTCGGTAGCATAACGCACCACCAAATCCCAGCGTTTCAGTTCGGTAGCGGCCATCGCCGCAACGATCATCGGCACCACAGTCCTGGCCCAAAAACCGGTAGATTCATATTTCTCCAGCGCTGCTTCCGGCTGACCGGCATCTAAAAGGGTCTGCATGGCTACCGCGAGTGCCGTTCCGGGCGGTTCGGCACCTTCAGTAATCTTATCCTGATGCCAGGCGAGGCAACCGCCGAAACAGCGTCCGCTTTGGAAATGAGGACAATCCACGCAGTGCGGGAATATCCCGCTGTTCAGCAATTGATAGTCCGTATTCAACCGGAACCAATCGCTCATTTCCTGTTCGCTGCCGAAATCGGTCACCTTGACCCGCTGGGTATCCGATAACGCAAAGCACCGGACTGCTTCCAATTCCGGAGTGACATCCATCACCGGCTCGCAGGCCCCCATCCGGGAGGCGATGCTGTTGTGGTACTGGCCTATCCAGCCTAACTGGGCATCAGTGAAAAAACACATCGGCAGCGGACAATCCAGCAGACCTTCTATTTTGAGGCGGGCGGCTTCCTGCAGCATTTCAAAACACCGGTCGGCGGTTTCACCGAATTGCTCCGGGCTGACAACCGAAGACGGAAAATTACGCTGGGGGTTGGCAATCGTCCAGCGAAAATTAGTACGCCCCAACCGGTGAGCCAGTTCCGGCATAAACATGGGGTCAAAGTCCGGCCGCCAGACATTAAAACCCAGAATCACCCGAAAACCCCGCCGGATAGCAGTTTCTATATTATTGATGACCTTGTCAAAATGTTTGGGGTTGCGGTAGTCCCGGGGTTCATTAACGTTAAAAATAATGCCGGCATCCTCCGGGTTAATGGCTTCCAGCAGCCGGTTTTTGAATATGCCCCCGGTCAGAATACGCAGTCCGGTGCCCGGACTGGTTTTACGAAACAACGTTACAATGGCGGGAAGTTCCGGGTGCAAAAACGGTTCACCGCCCAGCAGCGAAAGGTACGGCAACTGAGATTGCCGCGCCCAGACAGCCAGCTTCATGACGTTTTCCATGGATACCAGGCCGGCTTTACCTTTTTCACGTTCGCCGGATTCAAAACAATAAGGGCAAGTATTAGTGCATGCCCTGGCCAGAACCAGATTCATCCTTTGTCCCCGCTTGTCATGTGTTTGAAAATAACATTCCGATTATATGCCTTCGTTTTTATCCGGTCAAAGGAACCAACGATCCTCAAGTAATAAATGCGCCAAACCATTTCCACAGTCGCTTCGCTTCACAGATTGATTTAGCGGTACAATAGGCCAAATCAGAAGTAATAAATCATCTCAACAATGACTGAATCCATGACCTGGCACCTGTACTTGATCAGATGCGGTGACGGTAGTTTATATACCGGCATCGCCCTTGATGTTGACCGGCGATTTGCCGAACACCGGCAGAAAGGCCCCGCCGGGGCGAAATACCTGAGGGGCCGCGGGCCGCTTACCATTGTGTTCCGAAAAAATATCGGCCCCCGAAGCCTGGCATTACGGGTGGAGCTCAAGGTAAAAAAACTACCTAAGCATCAAAAGGAAAAACTGATTACGGATGATCACCGGCTTGACAGTCTCATTGAGCGGCTTCAGCGTGCAGTTGCTCCAACTCCTCCCACCGGGCATAATGCGAAGCCAGTAACTGGTCAATCTCTTTGATTCGGTCCTGTCTGGCGGTGAGTGCCGAGACGTCATTCTTGTAGATGGCGGGGTTACCCATTTCCTGATACAGCGCCTCATGCTCTGTTTCCAGTGCCTGGATGGTGTGCGGCAAGGTTTCCAATTCTTTTTGCTGGCGGAAGCCGAATTTCACCGGTTGGCGCCGGGGTTTTTCCGACACTGTTTTTGATGTCGCTGCTTTGCCAGGCTTTTCATCAACCGGCCGCTGGCGCAGCCAGTCATCATAACCGCCGATATACTCATTAACCGTGCCGTCACCCTCAAAAACCAGGGTGCTGGTGACGACATTGTTGATAAAAGCCCGGTCATGGCTGACCATCAGGATGGTGCCCTGGTATTTCAGCAGGTAGTCCTCCAGGATTTCCAGTGTTTCCAGGTCAAGATCGTTGGTCGGTTCATCCAGCACCAGCAGGTTTGACGGACGGGTAAACAGTCTGGCCAGCACCAGCCGGTTACGTTCCCCGCCCGAAAGGCAGGAGACGTAAGATAGTGCCTGTTCACGAGAAAACTCAAAATCCTGTAAATAACCATAAATATTGCGCGACCGGCCGTTGATGGTAACTGTATCACTGCCCTCGCAAACATTCTCCATTAAGGTCCTGGTTTCATCCAGTTGTCCGCGCAATTGGTCGGAATAACTTATTTCCAGATTAGTGCCCAGGCGGATGGTGCCGGAGGCCTGCTGCAGTTCCCCCAGCAGCAAGCGCAACAACGTGGTCTTGCCGCTGCCGTTGGGGCCGAGGATGCCGACCCGGTCACCTTTCATTATGGTGGTGTTAAAACCCTTGATTACAGGCATGCCTTCATAGCTGAAATTGACGTCTTCAACTTCAACGACCAGATTGCCGGAGTTTACGGCTTTCTGGTTGGTCAGCCTGACCGCTCCCGGCTTCAGCCGGCGGGACTGTCGGGTCTGCCGCATTTTTTCCAAAGCCCGCACCCGACCTTCATTCCGGGTGCGCCGGGCTTTGATGCCGGTACGGATCCAGACCTCTTCCTTCTCCAGCTTTTTATCAAATAAAACATTTTCGGTGGCTTCAATTTCTTCAGCCGCCTCACGGCGTTCCAGAAAGGTCTGATAGTCACAGGTCTGGTCAAAGAGTTTGCCACGGTCAATCTCTACGATGCGGGTAGCAATCTGCTGCAAAAATTCACGGTCATGGGTGACCAGTATGACCGAACCGCGAAACTTCAACACGGTATCTTCCAGGCGTTTAATGGAATCAATGTCCAAATGGTTGGTAGGTTCGTCTAACAGCAGAATATCCGGCTCGGCCATAAGGGCTTTAGCCAGCAGGGCTTGACGCTTCAGCCCGGCTGAAAGTTCATTAAAGACCCAGTCACCGTCCAGCCCGAATTGGGAGATTATTTTCCCGGCCTTGCGTTCCAATTCCGATTCCGTCAGGTGGTGCAGCCGGCCTGAACCGGATTTAACCACCTCAAACAGGGAGCCGGGCGTTTCCCCCGGCACCAACTGGTCCAGGTAAGCCACCCGTATGTCTTTTTGGACGGCAATGCTGCCCGAATGCGGTTGAATCAGCCCGGCAATCAATTTGAGCAAGGTGGATTTTCCTGACCCGTTGCGCCCGACCAGGGCCACTTTTTCACCGCGCTCCACCGTAAGGTTAATGCCCTCAAACAGCGGATACCCGCCGAAACTCAGTGAAACATTCTGGATATTAACGTGGGCCATCGGGCGAAGTATCTCCTCAGAGCAGCCAAAGCCTGCTAAATAAAACTTGTTTCGTTCGGCACACTATTATCATATGGAGCGAGCAGCAGTGCAAACCCGGTTATTCACGTCCCGGGTCCACCCGGCCACGCCCGCGCTTGATGTCGGCGCCTCGCCGTTTGCTGTCTAAGCGGCGCAATTTGGAAGCCAGGGTCGGTCTGGTTTTATAACGAATCGGCGGCGGCTGAGCCGCCTGACGTATAATTGCTACCAGCCGCTCCATCGCGTCTTCCCGGTTACGCTTCTGGGTGCGAAAACGCCGGGAGTCAATAATAAGTACGCCGTCTTCCGTAACCCGGCTACCAGCCAAATCCCTGAGCCGAGCCTTTATGTCATCCGGCAGCGACGGGGAATTAACCAGGTCAAACCGCAACTGCACCGCGGTGGCCAATTTGTTGACGTTCTGCCCACCCGGTCCGGAAGCCCGGACAAAAGATTCAGTAATCTCGGTTTCGGCAATAGCAATGGCGGAGGTAATCGGTATCACGGCTAAAGTGTACCCTGAGGTGAGTAACGAGGCAAATTAACGGTCAGGTAAAACCAGCCCTTTAACGGGCGTAACTGATGAAGAAATTAAGATAGGAAAACTGGCGCGCCTGGAGGGATTCGAACCCACGGCCCTTGGTTCCGAAGTCCGAAAGAACATTACCGCAAGGCCTCAGGGACAACCAATCAAGTTTGTTTTCTTGCTATCATTAGCCTAATTTATTCGTAAAATATTGCAATTCAGTTTTTTGTAGTGCTCCATCTGTAAGCATTTTGTTAGCGGTAATAGACCTTAATCTTTCTTGCTATTTAGTATTTGTTGAACTATAATCCCCAGCACGAGTGTGCAATCTAACATTCTTATGAAACAAGAAATCCCAATTAATCCAAATATGTTGAAGTGGGCCAGACTACAAGCAAAACTCACTCCTACTCGTGCTGCCTTTAAAGCAGGAATGAAAGCCGGGCATGGCGCTAATATCAAAACAGAAAGTTTGAGCCCTGCTCTTAGGCTGGAGAGTTGGGAAAATGGCATCGAGACACCCACGTTCAGCCAACTTAAAAAACTAGCTCACGCTTATCGCAGGACAGTATTAACATTTTTTTTGACAGCCCCTCCCAAAAAGGAGCGGGGCTTAGTAGATTTTCGAGTTTTTGGTAAATACGAATCGGCTCAGGAATCATTTGAAGCTGAGTTCTCCGCTTTGATCCGAAGAATTGAAGGGATTCAAAAAATAACTCGTGACTTACTCATTTCTTCAAACACTCCCCCTCTTGGTTTCATCGGAACAGCCAAAACTAGCCTCAGTCCAAAATCGCTCGCTGTAATCATACGGGAATATCTTGGCTTTGAACCAACTGGATATATTAAATCAAAAACCATCGATGGAAAACTTAACTTAATCCGTCAAAAAGCTGAGTCTAAGGGTATTTTTGTCATTTTTCAAGGTAATCTTGGTAGTTATCATACTGACTTTGCGCCTGAGGTCTTCAGGGGCTTTACACTTAGTGACCCCATGGCACCTTTCGTAGTCATTAATCCCAACGACACCAAGACGGCGAATATTTTTACTCTCATTCACGAACTGACCCATCTTTGGCTTGGAGACGCGTGTATTTCCAACACAGATATTTGGAGTGTAGAGGCACCATCAGAAAAGCCTTCTACTGAGAAATTTTGCGACCTTGTAGCATCGGAGTTTCTTGTCCCTGAAGATGCGATACTTAAAGATTGGGAATTATTCACAATCGGATATGATAACGACGCTGTAATAAGACGAATTGCAAAACTAGCAAAGGTGAGTCCGATTGTTGTTGCAATTAAACTATTTCAATTAAATAAGATTAGTTCATCAGAATACTGGCGCTGGTATGATGCATATCAGGAAGAATGGAAACAAATCAAAGAATTCATTCAAGAAAAGCGGAAAAGGAAAAAAGACTCTGGGCCTGGGTACAACAAAAGGATGAAATACGCACTTGGGAGTGCGTTATTGCATACCATATCCAGTGCTGCAAGAGATGGCCTAATCTCTGAAATCGAAGTATCCGGTCTCATACGAGTAAAAATAGATGCTTTCAACCAAGTTTTTGGATAGGGCGATGTATATTTTTGACACATGCTGTTTGATTCACGCTTACAAAGATGATTTTCCCCCTAATGGGCCAAATAAAGCCTTTTGGTCATGGTTTGACAACCTTGCTTCGAATGAAGAGATTATAATTCCAGAGGAAGTCCTTGAGGAAATTGACTGTAAAAAAGACGGCCTGAAGAAGTTTTTATCAAGACATACGAATCTGAAGAAGGAATCCGGCGCTAAGTGTGTATCCGCACTTCCCACCGTACTCCGAAATTATGGTGATGACCTATCCGATGTTGACCTTGAGTTATTGGGTGGGAAGGCTGATCCATATATTATCTCTCATGCCATCGTATCGAAAGGTACTGTGGTGTCTTGCGAGGTATCTGATAAACGAAAAACTGGAGTCCAAAAAAAGATACCAGACGTTTGCGGCGAACTAAATGTTGATTTTGAGAGTTATACGTGTTTTGTTTGGCGAATGAGAGGACTATATCCTTAGCCACTTATATCGTCATTCAACAAAATAACGGCAATTCTTGATTCACTGTGGTTCCTCCTGATTCCGAATTACTTGTCAACAATCATTTTGAAAGCGCCAGATGACGCTATAAATACTTGAAGGTGAGGTTCTATGGGATGATGAGTAAGTATTCTCCAAAATCGACGGCAACCTCTCCGGCCAAATACAGTGACACACAATTGGAATAAATTATTCCACAAATGTGGACACCAAGGAAACCGGTTACATGAGGCACGGTAGAACCGGGGCTTACAGGATACGCCTGCTAAAGGTTTGGATACCTAGTTATAACCAAAATCCATTCGCCTAATTGAAGCCCTCTGTTAGGATATTCTTAGCAAGAACACAAAAGCCCTCTCCCGAATCCAAGAAGAGGGCAAATTTTTTCTTTAATACTGGCGCGCCTGGAGGGATTCGAACCCACGGCCCTTGGTTCCGAAGACCAATGCTCTATCCACTGAGCTACAGGCGCGGGGAAAAGCAAACTGGGGTGGGTAGTGGGGATCGAACCCACGATCTTCAGGGCCACAACCTGACGCCTTAACCACTCGGCTATACCCACCGCGCAAGCCGTAATTATAGCCGTTTCCGGTATCAGGTTTCAATTAAGCCATGTCATAGTTTGACCGGGCCTCGGCGACCGCGATAAAACTGGGGAATTATCAGCAGTGCCGCAGCTGAAGAAATGACCATGGCCACCCACATCACCGCCGATGCCTGAATATGAATTAAGAGCGGCGAGAAGAACAGGACCGAAAGACCGATGCTCAAACCATAGGCATTGGCCAGAACCGGCCGGGAAACCGAACCGATGGCAGCCTCAACCGCCTCGCTGCCTTCAAGCCCCTGCCGGCGGAAGTAATAGATTCCGGAAATCAGATGAATGGAATAGTCCACGCCGACGCCGATAACGATGGCGGACAAATTCGCCGTCAGGACATTCAAATTAAAGTTACTGACCACCAGGAAGGTCAGGACGGCGGCAATGGTCAGAACAATAGGCAATAAGCCCACCACGGCCGCCTTGAGGCTTCTCAGGGTTATCAACAACATCAGAAACACCAGCACCAAAGCCAGTCCCAGACTGCGCACCTGACTATCCACTACGATCTGGTTGAACTGGTCAAAGAGAATCGGCATCCCGGTAATAACTTTGACCGAAGGCTCAGCGGCCGCCCAGGCCAGAATACCGTCAATTTCATCCGCTTCAATATCCACCGGCCGGATGAACATCCGAAAAGCATCATCGGATATCCAGCTCTTTGTGCCGTCGCCGAGTTGCGCCAGAAAGGCCTGTACGATAGCTGGATTTGCCGGGTAGGCATCAAGTCCGGTACTCATCCGGCTGAAGCCGGCGATCAGGTCAAATACTGAAGTGACGCTTCTGATACCGGGCTGTGCTTCCAGGTCCCGCTCTACCGCCAGTAAACGGGCGGCTTCTTCAGCGTTAAAAACCGCCTCAGCGCCCATATCGGAAACGATCTCACCGAACAGCGGCTGGGCGCTGCCGAAATGCTCCTCAATCTGAGCCGAGGCCTGGCGAATTTCCGAACTTTCCTTGAAAAACATCAGTTGATTGGAGACCACTTCCAGTTTGGGGATAAATACCGCAGCGGCGATGACAATTGCGGTGAAAAACATAAAAATTGACCAGCGATGAGAGGAGGCGCGGCCGACCAGATCACCCAGCCGCCGGGATGCCGGAGGCGGCACCGCGGTACCCAGATTCAGGTGGCTCAATACCGCCGGTACAAAGAAGATTGCCAGCAACCCGGCGTAGCCGATACCCAGAGTGACGAATAAGCCCATTTGGCGCATGGGAACCGCGTCGCCGAACATCAGAGAGCCAAAACCGGCCATGGTAGTCAGCGTGGCCAGGATAATCGGCGTGCCCACCATTTGCAGTGTTTCCCGAATAGCCGTCTGCTTATCGCTGAAGCGGGCCAGATTTTCCTGAAAATGGCTGATAAAGTGCAAACCGTAAGCTGAACCAATGACGATGATAAAAATCGGGGTGATGACCGTCACCAGCGACAATTCAAAACCGCCCCAGAAAATAGTGCCGAAAGTCCACAGCGCAGCGATACCGGCTGGCAGCATTGCTAGCGGCGTAAGCCGCCGATTCCGTAAGATCAGATAAAAGACCAGTAATATTAAGCCGACGGCAAACGGCAACAGGATAAACAAAATGGTCACCAGATAGCCGACAATAGTGTCCTTAATAACGGGATTACCCGCCAGCGCAGGTGACAGTTCCGGATAGTCGGCGATAATCTGTCTCAAAGCATCTACCACCGGCCCGGAATCCGCACCGACTTCAACGCTGACCACCAAAATCCCGCTCTGTCGGTCAGCCGACAAAAATTGCCCGGTCATAAAATATTGCTGGTCAATGAACTGCGCCAGCACCGGCCCATTCTGACTGATAAACTCGGCAGTCACCGGCACCGGCGTTCCGCCGACAACAATCTGAGGCGGAATGAAGCTTTGCGATTGACTGACATCGCCTATCCCGGAAATTTCAGACTGAAGATTGAATATGGCCACTAGATTGCCGGCGTTGAGCAAGCCCTGGTCACTTTCAAGCAGGACCGTCACCGCTTCGCCGGTGTCGTACTTTTGATTCAGGTCAAAATACGCGGCAACCTCAGGGTTGTCATCGGCGAAGAAGTTGAGGAAATCGGTGTCCAGGCTGAAACGGAAAAATGACAACAGTGCCGCGATGTTGACCAGGACAACGATGGCGATAATAACCCTGGGCTTACCGGTGACAAAAGCCGCGATTTTATCCATGTTACGCCTCAACCGATTTATTTGAAAAAGTGTTCAATACGGATATTATCATTGTACCTCCGAGCTTTCAATATACCGGTGTCTGACACGGTCTGGCTCCCCTTTGAATTGACCCACAAGGCATTAGCCCCTATAATTAATCAAGTGAAATGGCCTTTAAGTTCTGAATCGCCGCGAGAAGAGTGCGGTGTCTTTGGAATCTATGCTCCCGCTGAAGAAGTTGCCCGCATTTCTTTCTTTGCCCTCTTCTCACTGCAGCACCGGGGACAGGAGTCTTCCGGCATCGCCACAGCCGACGGGAAAACCATCTTTTTTCATGCCAGAATGGGGCTGGTCTCTCAGGTATTTACCGAAAAGGCCCTGAACAAGCTCAACGGCCATATCGCCATCGGCCACAATCGCTATTCCACTGCCGGTTCTTCTTGTTCTCAAAACGCGCAACCGGTTCTGGTCGGCCAGGGCGACAACCAGATGGCCCTGGCTCACAACGGCAACATCACCAACGCCGAGCCCCTTCGCCGGGAGCTGGAAGAACTGGGCTACGAGTTTCACACCACCACCGATTCCGAAGTTATCGCCAACCTGATAATGGCCGCCCCCTATGCCGACCTGACCGAGCGCATCCGCCACGCCATGGGCCGGTTACAGGGTGCCTATTCCGGTACCATTCTGACCAGGGACACCCTGTATGCCATGCGTGACCCGCTGGGAGTACGCCCATTGTGTCTGGGCACCATCGGCAACAACGGTTGGGTGGTCTCTTCCGAAACCTGCGCCCTGGGTCATATCGGTGCGGACCTGGTCCGGGAGATTGAACCCGGAGAAATTATCCGCATTAACGCTAACGGACTGGAAAGCTACAAGGAAAATTCCGATAAACAAGCCCTGTGCATCTTTGAGTATATCTACTTCGCCCGACCGGATTCCATCATGAACGACCGGTTGCTGTACTCCGCCCGCAAGGCCATGGGCGCCGAGCTGGCTAAGGAGTTCCCGGTTGAGGCTGACCTGGTAATCGGTGTCCCGGATTCCGCCACTCCCGCCGGGGCCGGTTACGCCTTGGAAAGCGGCATTCCCCCGGCTGAAGGCCTGATTAAAAACCGTTATATGGGGCGAACTTTTATTGAGCCCACTCAGCGAATCCGGGATTTGGGGGTCAAACTCAAATTCAATCCCCTGAAATCAGTACTGGACGGTAAAAGAGTGGTACTGGTTGATGATTCCATCGTCCGCGGCACCACCACACCCCAGGTCATCAAATTATTGAAACGCGCCGGCGCTAAAGAAGTGCATATGCGGGTGTGTGCCCCGCCTATCTGCCACCCCTGTTTCTTCGGAGTGGACATGGCTTCGCGCCGCGAGCTGATTGCCGCGCAGATGACCGTGCCGGAAATCAAGGACTATATTGGCGCTGATTCACTTGGTTTCCTAAGTGTTGACGGCTTGATTCGCGCTGTGGGCGCCCCCAAAGACCGGTTCTGCCTGGCCTGTTTCACCGGCGAATACCCGGTACCAGTACAGCTTGAGATGGATAAACTGGCGCTGGAAGGCATGACCGCCCGCCGAAAAAAGGGCAGTATTACCGAAACCCTGGGCGCTGAGGAAGTATCGGCGGTAAATTACTAGATACCAGCCTTCAGCTATCAGTTGTCAGCTTTCAGCTCCGTTGAAGAACGGGGTTTTTTTGTGGCCGAAGCTAAACTTAAAACCATTCTTCCGGCGATACAATACAAAAGGGAAGGCCTGTGGCCTTCCCTTTTGTCAATCTAAATTAAAACCGGTTAGTATTTCTTGCGTAATTCGCTGGCGATGATATTGCGCAGCACCTGATTGGTGCCTTCATAGAGCTGGGTAATCTTGGCATCACGCATGTATTTTTCCGCCGGATAATCCCGCATGTAGCCGACGCCGCCCATAATCTGCACCGCATCAGTAGCCACCCGCATGGCAACATCGGAGGCGTACACCTTGCTCATGGCTGATTCTAAATTGCCGCTTTTCTGCAGACCGGAGTCAATGGTCCGGGCGCTGGCGTAAATAAGCGCTCGCGCCGCCTCAATATCCATCGCCATGTTAGCCAGCATGTGCTGGACGGCCTGGAAGTTGAAAACCGGCTCACCGAACTGCACCCGGTTGCGAGCGTGGTCCAGCGCCGCCTCAAAAGCCCCCTGAGCGATACCGACCGCCTGAGCGCCGATGCCGGGGCGGGACTTCTCAAAAAGTTTCATGGCGTAGAAGAAGCCCATGCCTTCCCGGCCGATGAGGTTCTCAAAAGGCACCACGCAGTCATCAAACAGCAGTTCTCTGGTTGAAGAAGCACGGATACCCATCTTCTTCTCCTTGCGGCCGAAAGTGAAGCCCGGAGTGCCTTTTTCCACAATCAGCGCTGACAGACCGCGAGCACCCTTGCCGGGATCGGTACAGACAATAACCGTGTACAGTTGGGCATCGCCGCCATTGGTGATAAAGCGTTTACTGCCGTTTAGCAGATAACACTTGTCCGTCTTCACCGCCGTAGTTTTAACCGCGGCGGCGTCGGAACCGGCCGACTCTTCAGTAATGGCAAAGGCACACATCTTGGCCCCGCTGGCAATATCTGGCAGAAAGCGGGCCTTTTGTTCTTCAGAACCGTTATCAATCAGGATATCGGCACCCAGAAAATTAGCCGCATAGGTAACCGCGGTGCCGCCGCAGACCCGGGCCAGCTGCTCGGTGGCCAGGCAAAGCTCAAACGCACCGCCGCCGATGCCGCCCAATTCTTCCGGAATAGCGATGCCGAATAAGCCCGCAGCGGCGATTTCTTTCATTATTTCCGTCGGAAACTCTTCTTTTTCATCCAGTTCCGCCCGCACCGGCAACACCTTTTCTTCAGCAATGGTACGCGCCAGGTCCCGAACGGTAGTTTGAAGTTCATCCAAAAAATATTCCACAGCGGCTCCTCTTCAGGCGTATTGAGCGTTGGTTCAACGAACCCGGCTATTATAGGCTTTCGTTGAAGGATTGTTCAAGTACAACGTCAACCCGCGGACTTTCCGGTCGTTTTTGAGCCGAACCCGTAATTACTCCCTCTTTGCCCCGTCCGTTGGTTATTCACATTTTTTCATCGTTGGCAACTGATTATCGGCAGCAACCACAATAATTCTGGCTAAAACCAGTATGCCTGGCACATGTACGCCATATCATTTGTTTCCGGGAAAATATTGAATAAAAAACCCCTTTACAATTGCTGTTTTTCATAGTTATAATTACTTAACTTATTTTAAGTTAAGAAAGAATTGAGGGATTCAAATGACAACTGCACGAGTATTAATTGATCTTCAAGAAGGCGTAATTGAACTGGAAGGCCCGGTGGAATTTGTAGAAAAACACATGGGGCGCTTTCTGCTTGATGACGCAGTAACCGCTGAACCATTGCCGGGACGCAAAGCCGGACGCCCGGCCAAAACCGCCACGGCCGGCCGCAAAAAGAAGAAAGATACCTGCGGCGAGGTAATTGACAGCCTGTATGACAGTGGTTTCTTCAAAAGAGCCCGGGGCTTCGGCGTCATTAAACAGCAGGTACTGAAAACCGCACCCGAATGTTCCGATAACCTCATCAGAAAAACCGTTAAGGAAGCGGTCGCCGGCGGCAAACTTACACAGAGCGGCATCGGCCGCGGCATGAAATATACCCGCGCCCAGTAGCATAGGTTGAACGCGGTAACAGGCAGCACCGGGGCATGCCCCGGTGCTGTATTTTTATCAATCATTGTCGGTAATAACGCTTAAACTGATATAATCAGGAACAATGTGACTGTGATTTCTTTTAGCGTGGTCATCCCGACCCTGAATGAGGCAACCACCATCCGGCGTTGCATTACCGCCGTCCGCACCGCGCTGCCTTCAGCGGAGATTATTGTCGCCGACGGCGGCTCCAGCGATCAGACACTCAGTATTGCCGAAGGATGCAAGGTAAAACTGCTCACTGCACCCCTTGGGCGCGGCCCGCAATGCAATGCTGGGGCCGCCGCCGCCATGGGTGACGTCATTCTGTTTCTGCATGCCGATACACTCCTGCCGCCCGATGCTGAAAAATACCTGGCATGCTTATTTGCCGACCCGGCGATAAAAATCGGCACTTTCCGGTTGGGCTTTGACCGCAAGCACTGGCTGCTGAATTTGATTACAATTTATACCACCCGGCATCAGGGTAAAACCCGCTTTGGAGACGCCTGCATTACGGTAAGAAAAGATTTTTTCAACACCATCGGCGGTTTCCCAAAGCAGCGCCTTTTTGAAGATTTGGAATTACTGCAGCGGGCCGATAAAATCACCCGAATTCACCGATTTCGGCTCAACGTCACCACTTCCGCCCGTCGGTTTGCCCTCAACGGGCCGGTAAAACAATCCCTCCTGAACGCCTGGTACATTGCCCGATACCGGATGGGTACCCCGGCAAACCGACTAGCCGATATCTACGAACAGCGAAACCAGCGGATCGGCAAACGCGTTCTGCTGATGATGACCCGCTATCCGGAACCGGGCAAGGTTAAGACGCGCCTGGCGGCCGGTTCCAGCCCGGCCGCAGCAGCCAGCATCTACCGCCGGTGTGCCGAACGACTGTTTACCGCCGCCGACCGGTTGGCCGGGCCGACACAGACAATTGCTTATATTGCCGACGGCACCGACCGAGCGCGAGTGTCAGACTGGACCGGTGCCCGGTATGAAATCATGACGCAGCCGTCTGGAGATCTCGGCGTCCGGCTGAGCCATGGCTTCACCGCATCTTTCAAAAACGGCGCGGCAGCGGTCATTATCGCTGCCAGCGATGTCCCTGATATGGACTCCGGCATCCTTGAAGCGGCCTTCGTCGCACTGCACCGCCACGATATCGTCCTCGGCCCGTCACCGGACGGCGGTTATTACCTGGTCGGCTTGAACGAACCCGCTACGGAATTGTTCCGAAACATCCCCTGGAGCAGCGGGCAGGTGCTGGAAAAAACGCTGCACGCCGCCGCCAAAATGAAGCAAACCGTCCATCTGTTGCCGCCCCTGGGTGACATTGACACCGTCACTGATTGGCAGGATTGGCTGGCTAACCGAAACACCGACACAATAAATGAGCAGGAATATGCCCAAACAATCTGACACCATGACCGAAAAGTACAACTTCGGCACCTGGATGACGGCCCATGACCTGTCATTACACCCGGTCGGCATTGAAACCCTGTGGCTGAATATTACCAGGTTGTGCAACCAGGCTTGTCACCACTGTCATCTGAGCGCCTCACCCGAAATGCCTCTTCACATGAGCAAAGCCGTTATGGATGCCTGTCTGTCGGTCATTGCCAGCAATGCCGCCATCCGAAGCGTTGACATTACCGGCGGCGCTCCGGAACTGCACCCCGGTTTTGAAGCTCTGGTGGGTGCTATCCGGCACCTGGACAAAAAAGTTACCGTACGGCACAACCTGACGGTTACGCTGGACGGCCATCCGCTGACCGGGGAATCCCGGACATACCTGCCGGAGTTTTTTGCCGCCAACCGGGTGGAATTACTTGCCTCAATGCCCGCCTGGGAAAAAGACGCCGCCGACCAAATCCGGGGCCGAGGCGTCTTTGAAAAAAGCCTGAAATCCCTGAGGCAGCTCAATGCTGTCGGTTACGGCAGCCGGCCGGAACTTATATTAAAACTGGTGACCAACCATGACGGTCCGCTGAGCGCCACCAAACGCGTCCTCCTGGAAAGCCGATTTCACGAAGTATTGGGAGAGTACGGCATTAAATTTAATGACTTGCTGACGGTAACCAATATTCCGGCGGGACGCTACGCCACGGATTTGCAGCGAACCGGCGGTTACGATGAATATATGAACGGGTTGATCCAGGCTTCAGATGAAACGGCCATCAAAGCCGCCACCTGCAGAACACTGGTCAGCGTCGGCCCGGACGGCCGGCTATACGACTGTGATTTCAACCTGGCGTTGGACCGAGGTTTGAACCCGGATACATCGCAGACGATTTTTGAGTTTGATTATGACCGACTGATAAACCGCACCATAAACTTTGCCGGTCACTGCTTCGCTTGCAGCGCCGGGGCCGGCAGCGGCTGAACCGGCCGCCATGTGCTGCCCGTGCCGGCAGACTAAGTTTTTTACCGAAATGACTAAAAGATTATCTTCAAACTGACGATTTCAAATGGTTTGAACTCCAGATTGATGGAGCCCGCGTCGTGACCAAGATCTTCTATTTCCTCTTCCAGGAGATTAACCAGTTTCACCCCTGACGGATGCCGGATCAACCCGTTGTCATCGGCCGGCGTAACTGTCCCGGCGCTTACCGGACTGAAAAACCGCACCACCGCCGCGGTTTCTTCACCACCCGCCTCATAAAGCCTCAGGATAATACCGCTGCCGTCTTCTGCCCGCTTACACGCCGAGAGAATAATGTTGCCGGGTGAGGCTTCAATAAAGGAAAAGGCCTCCGGAAATACCTTGCGCCGCCGCGGACTGAGGTGGAGTTGAAAGGCGGAGAGACCAGTGTTTACCTCATGGCCGACCTGATAAGACCGGGCTGTTTTCCAGTCCCCGTGGTGGGGGAATAGGGAGTATTCGTAAGTATATTTTTTGAACTCCTGGGCATCCGGCGTCGGCACAGCAGGTCCGGTGATACCGTCGGAAGACAGCATCAGGATGCTGCGTAATAAGGTGGTATAGATCGCTCCGTCGCACACCTCATGTGATGGCAAGCCCTTGTTGACCAGCGTGAGACCCCGTTCATCATCGGAATAATCCACCCAGTTCTGGGCCGGAAAAATACCTGACGGCTTCTCTACCTCATCACCGGTGCCGGTGTCTTTGGATTGGTTAACCGGGCGGCTCACGGCACCGAACTGGATTTCGGAAGTATACTGCGGCGATTTGATATCGGTGGCAAATTTCAACCGGAGCTGCATCTGAGGATGGCGATTATCAATGCGGATTACGCAATCTATGCGGGGAATGTCATGATAAACAACGATTGTTTTTGATACCGACAAATAACTGTGTCGCCACAAAACCGGCCGCAGTTTATCCTGAAGCCGATACGGCCAGATGAGAGAATAGTAGTCGCTCTCCATCCGTACCACCCGCCGTAACGGCGTTTTTTCAATTTCAAAGTGCTTCATGCGAAAGCGGCCGAAAGTCACTCCCGCCTCACTTTCAGTCCGGATATCACCGGCCATATTTTGCCGGTGATAGTACAGGTCGCCGGTTTCCTCCTCTACCACCAACTCATTGCCGAAACACAGGTGTTTGCCGTCCATATACAGATCCAGCAAGCCGTTGCCCGGGTCAATCTCCAAACGGAAAAACTGATTCTGGATGCTGTTGCCCCGGTTTCTCAACCGGGAACCGGAGGGGGGTTTAAGGCCGTTTTTAACAATCCGATAGGTACAAAACCCGAATGCAGGCACCGCGGCCACGAACCCCAATCTCACCGTATGGTAGGAATCATCGGAGTAACGCGTGGCCTCAAGTATCTCCACTTCCACATCGCTGCCGCCACCGAATAAACCGCCGATACGCCGGATCACCCCGCGGTCAAAACCCAACTCCACTTCCACCCAGTTCCGCACCGGCCAGGACAACGGGTTAAATACAATAATGTCCGCCGGGGCGGCCAGATTATCCTGCACAAGCTCCAGAAAGCTGGAAAGCACCTGGGTAAGATGACTGTTCAAATAGTCGTAATTATGATGCGCTTCTTCATAGCCTTCATCCATGCCTGTTCCCGGCGCAACATCGTGAAAGGCACCCCACAACACTTTTTTCCAACTGTCGCGAAAAGCGTCCACCGGATACGGCACGCCCAGCAACCAGCCCATGGTGACCCATTTTTCGCTGGCGAGAATCCGGTGTTCATAATGGCGTTGTTGTTGCTTCAGCCACATCCGGCTGGAGGTACAGTGAGGAAAAACACGGGAATAATGCCCGGAATACTGTTCCCCGGTACGAATTTCAAGACCGTCAGCGGACTTTTCCAAGGCCTGGAAAAAATCACGAGCCCGCGATACAACCATGCGGGCATCTTTATGCCGCCGGTTCCATCGCCTGACCGCAGCAGCGGTTTCCGGCTGGGGTGGAATGGAGCCGCTGCCGGACGGCATCAGGATATGTTCAGTGGCCGCCACCGGAGCCAGCTTCTGATAACTGTCATCCAATTCATCCAAAAATAAGCCGGCGCGGTAGCCCAGCGGCATCCAGTGAGTCAGAATTCGGCTGCCGTCCAACCCCTGCCACCAGAATTCGGTGGGAGCGGGACGGTCAGCACCGCGCCGGAAGGCAAAATAACGGAAACCGGCTTTGAGGTATATCTGAGGCATCTGGGCGTTAAACCCGAAAGCGTCGGCACCCCACATCACCGGGGTCGCCACTCCCAGTTTTTCCCGAACATAATTTTTCCCGAAAAGGATCTGCCGCACCAGTGTTTCACCGCCGGGCAGCATGGTATCCGACATCAAATACTCACCACCGGCTATCTCAATCTGACCCGTTGCGACATATTGACTGATATCGGCAAACAGGCTGGGATTGCGATGCTCAATTTCTTCCAGAAGGGCGGTCTGTTCAATCAAAAAGCGATAGCCCGGATCAGCCATCATATCTATCGCCGGTTTCAGGATTTTTTCAATATTGATGAAAAAATAGTCTTCTTTAGTAAACGCCCAGACCGCGTCATAATGGCTGTGCGGAACCAGGTAGATGGTTTTCATCGCATCTCTCCCGTTTCATTTGACCTTGAAGCCCGCCTGCTTTAGCATTATACAATATATATCAGCGAGGTAAAGGGGTCATGATCCGGGCTTTTATCTTTGATCTGGACGGCGTACTGGTACAGACGGAAAAGCTGAAGGCACGGGCTTATGACCTGGCGGTACAGGAGATATTGGGCACCAACAAGCCTGATGACCGGGCCGGCAAAGCCTATGCCGAAGTCATCGGTGCTTCCCGCGAAGAGACCTCCCGTCACGTCATGGAAAAACTGGGGCTGGAAAAACACCTCCGTGAACTGATGCCCCAATACGGCGCCGCCCAGCCATGGGACGCACTGACGGCCATCCGTTATCGGATATACGATAAGATGGTGGCCGACCCTCAGATACTCCGGGACAACCAATGGCCTTTCAACGTTGCCATTCTGAAAATGGCCCGGCAAATGGGTTGCGTAACCGCGCTGACCACTCTTTCCAAACGCCGGGACGTTAACCACGTCGTGGAATCGCTGGATATCGGCGGGTTGCTGGATGCGGTACTCACGGCTGAAGATATAAACCGCGGGAAACCCGACCCGGAAATCTATCTTAAAGCCGCCCAGGTATTGTCCGTCAAGCCGATTGAGTGTCTGGTGCTGGAAGACTCGGTCAACGGCATCACCGCCGCAATGCGCGCCGGCATGAACGTGGTGGCCATGGCCACGCCATTTACTAACGCAGCCATTCACGCCAAAGGGCTGGTTAAAGAAGCCTGGACTATTCACCACCCAGAAGACGTGATTGATATCGTTAAGCGCCGGATAGTTGATATAAACAGGCAAGAGTCAGGTGATTAAGGAGCCATGAATAATTTTTTAGGTTTCAAATCACCCGCCATCGTAATAATAATTTCCTTCCTGGCCTTTATTGGTTTGTACCTGCTTAGCCAGGTGGATTACCTGTTGTTTCACAGCTTTATTGAGCTTTTCGGTGTGGTAGTCGCTTTCAGTGTTTTCATTATCGCCTGGAACGCCCGAAAGTTTCTGGACAACGATTATCTGTTGTTAATAGGTATCGGCTTCTTGTTCGTCAGTCTGCTCAATGCTTTTCACACCCTGTCTTACCGCGGCATGGGCGTTTTTCAGGATTTTGAACCTACCAACCTGGCTGCTCAGTTTTGGATTGCCGCCCGTTATCTACAAGCTCTGACCCTGCTGTCGGCAACGAGATATCTCTCACGCCGATTGAAAATCGGCCCTGCTTTTGGCGCATATGCCTTGACCACATCGTTAATCATAACTTCCATTCTGATCTGGCCGATTTTCCCGGCGACATTCACCCCGGAAAATGGATTAACTGCTTTCAAGATAATCAGTGAGTTCATCATTTCCGGTATCCTGCTTGGCGCGATTATTCTTCTATACAAGAAACGAGGTCAATTCAGCGGCAACGTATTTAGATACTTGATTATCGCCATGGGCGTTAACATAAGTTCGGAAATGACTTTGACTCTCTATGCTGACGCTTACGGCTTGATGAATACCCTTGGGCATTCCTTGCTAGTAGTTTCTTATTACTTTATTTACAAAGCGCTGATTGAAACTGGAATCTCCCGGCCTTTCAGCATTTTATTTCATAATTTGAAAAAGAGTGAAGAGCGTTTTGAAAATCGTGCCAAAGAACTGGCGCTGATAAATGACCGTTTGATACAGGAAATATCTACCCGTAAACAAATAGAAGCAACGTTGACCCAAACCCGGGAGGATCTTAACCGGGCTCAGACGGTTGGGCATATCGGCAGTTGGCGATTGGACGTCCAGAAGGACGTTTTGAGTTGGTCGGATGAAAACCATAGGATTTTCGGAATCCCCAAGGGTATTCCGTTGACTTACGAAACCTTTCTGGGGACTATCCATTCCGATGACCGCCAGCATGTGGATGGATGCTGGAAAGCAGCCCTCAAAGGCGAGCCTTACGACATTGAACATCGGATTATTGTTGAGGGTCGCGAAAAGTGGGTCCGTGAAAAAGCTTTCCTGGAAACGAATGATTCCGGAGAACTGCTCGGCGGTTTCGGCATCACCGAAGATATCACTGAACGTAAAATGCAAGAGAAGGCACTCCGGGAGAGCGAAGGAAAATACCGGGACCTTTTCACAACTATGACCGAAGCTTTCGCTCTGCACGAAATCATTGTTGATGAAGCCGGAACTCCGATTGACTACCGTTTCATTGAAGTCAATGCCGCTTTTGAAGAGACAACCGGCTTGAAGGCAGGAGATGTGATTGGGAAGAATGTCCGTGAGGTGATTCCCGGCATAGAATCTTCCTGGATTGAGACCTATGGTAAAGTGGCGGTCAGCGGCATCCCGGTCACCTTTGAAAATTATAGCACCAGTATCGGAAAATGGTATCAGGTAAAAGCTTACTCACCAGCGCCCGGGCGCTTCGCAACAATATTTTACGATACAACCGAGCGCAAAGTAAACGAGGAGAAATTACGCCAGGCCGCTCAAGAGTGGCAGGCAACCTTTGACTCTATTAATGACGCGGTGATACTGCTGGACAGCCGGCACTGCATCGTCCGCGCCAATCAGGCTTTCGGCAGGATATTCAACATATCCCCGGCAGAAGCGGTCGGCCGGCTCTGCCATGACATCGTTCACAACTCCGCTCGACCGCACGCCATTTGCCCGCACGCCCGAACCATGGCCAGCGGCCGGACGGTGAGTGAGGAATTATTTGAACCCAAACTGGATATTTACGTTGAAGCTACCACCTCCCCCATCATTGATCAGGAAGGCCGCTGCATCGGAACCGTCCATATCATCAAGGATATCAATCGGCGGAAAACCGTTGAGGCCGAACGTGAAAACCTTCTAATGTTGTTGGAAAAACAACACCTGTTGCTGCAAAATACCATCGACCAGCTACCTTCCGGGGTAATCCTTCGGGACACAGAAGGCAGTTTACTGATGACCAACAGCGAGATTGTTAATATTTTTGGGCAGATTCCTGAAAACATATCCAGATTTGAAGCCCTGTGTTGTTTTCATTCTGATGGCCGACAATATGCCACATCAGATTGGCCCATGTATCGAACGGTGAAGAACGGCGAAACAGTCACCAACGAAGAAATACTGGTTACCCGTGAGGGTAAAGATCCTATAACAGTAATGGGAGCAACCACTCCGGTCAGGAATAAAAACAACGAGATCATTGCTAACGTCGGTATTTTTACCAACATCACGAACCGAAAACAGGCAGAACAATTATTGCAGAATATGACCTCTGAATTGGAAGCCCGCATTAAGGAACGCACCCGGGAACTAGTGTCAGCCCATGATAAACTCCTGGAGCAACTTGAATACCGGGCAAAGGCGGAAGCTTCTCTGCGGTCCCTTTCCAACCGTCTGCTATCCGCCCAGGAACAAGAAAAACGGGCGATTGCCCGCGAACTTCATGATCAGACAGGGCAAAGCCTGACCGTTGTGAAACTGCTGCTGGGTAAAGCGGAGCAAGTTGCTACCGAGGAGTTACGCCCGGTGCTTAAGGAAATCTCTAATACGATCACGGAGATTATCAAACAGGTACGAAACCTGTCTTTGTCACTTCGTCCCGGTATTCTGGATGACCTGGGACTGATACCTGCGCTGGAATGGCAGTTCAAGCAACTCAAAGAGCAGGCAGAATTAAAAGTCATTTTCCACCATGATAACCTGCCGGAGTTGTCAGCAGAAATGAATATCGGCATTTTCCGCATCATTCAGGAGGCCCTGACCAACGTCCTGCGCTATGCCGGTGTTCTGGAAGCTGAAGTTAAAATAATGGTAAAAGATTCAGCGATTATGCTCTATATTTCCGACCGGGGCAAAGGTTTCAGTGCCGCCGAGTTGAGCGCCGGCAGTTCTACCGGACTTTCCGCTATGCGAGAACGGGCGACACTGCTGGGCGGCCAATTCTCCGTTAATTCAAACACCGGTCAGGGGACCGTGGTCACGGTGAAGTTGCCGCTGAGAGAATTTCAGTAAGTTATTCGTAATAATCGCGTATTAATACGGATTTTAACTCAACGGAGTTTGTAATATATTAACAATATGACAACTAACAGCCATAACCACCGGATAACAATCATTCTGGCCGACGACCACAAGATTGTCCGCCAGGGCATACGCTCGTTACTGGAATTTGAACCTGATTTTCAGATAATTTGCGAGGCCGCCGACGGTGCTGAAGCCATGGCGCTGACAATGCACCACAAACCGGATGTTCTGGTCACCGACCTGTCCATGCCCTATTATTCCGGGATTGAACTGGCGGAGGCCATTCAGAAAAATAAAATAAAAACAAAAACAGTGGTACTGTCCATGCACAGCGATGAGCCCTATGTTATCCGGGCACTGAAGGCCGGTGCCAGTTGCTATATCCTCAAAGATTATGGCTTTGAGCATGTGGCCACGGCTATCCGGCACGCCATGGCCGGCAAGAGATATGTCAGTCCTTCGCTGACAATGCCGTTTTGAGCAACGGCTCCTTTTTTAGATTGCCCCTTTTTCCGATAACCCCGCGGCGCAGGCTTCCTGTCGCGTTTCCGCCCAAACCGGATTTGACAGGGTGACAGCCAACTGATATTATCAGTTTGTTGATGCTTTTCATCAACTTTGCCGGAGGAAAATTAATGAAACTAAGCACCAGAGCCCGTTACGGTACTCGCGCCCTGCTGGACCTGGCCCAGAATTATGGAGATCAGGTGATTCCTCTCAAGGATATCGCCAAACGTCAGCAAATCTCGCTGTCATACCTGGAGCATCTGGTCGGCCCGCTGGTTGACGCCAGGTTGGTCCAATCCGTCCGCGGCGCCAAAGGCGGCCTCAAACTGGCCAAGTCCCCTGATGCCATAAAACTGAGCGAAGTGGTCAGTCTGCTGGAAGGCCCCATTGAGCCGGTGGACTGTATCCACAGCCCGGATAAATGCGACCGGGCCCGTTATTGCCCTACCAGAGATGTCTGGAACGATATGGGACGGGCGATGAACGAAGTGTTGAATCAGACGACCCTGGCTGACCTGGTGAGCCGTCAGCAGGCCAAGATGTCCCAGGACGGCGATATGTACTATATCTGATGCCGTCTGGATATTTCAGCTATAATAAACCAAGGAGGGACCTGAATTGACCGCTCAAAAACTTGAAACTATCGTCGTTCATGCCGGACAGGAGACGCCCGATCCGGCCACCGGCGCGCGCGCCGTACCGATTTACCAGACGACTTCATTTGTGTTTAAAGATTCCGACCACGCCGCCAGCCTCTTCGCCCTGAAGGAATTCGGGAATATCTATACGCGAATGATGAACCCGACCACTGACGTTTTTGAACGCCGGGTGGCTGCTATTGAAGGCGGTTCCGGCGCGCTGGCCGTTGCCTCAGGTCAGGCCGCTGAAACACTGGCTTTATTGAATATCACCCGACCGGGTGACGAAATTGTGGCTACCAGCAATCTCTACGGCGGTACTTATGAATTGTTCCACTATACCTTTCCCAAACTGGGCAGGGTAGTAAAATTCGTCCCCTCCGGCGACCCGGCAAGTGTCAAGGCTGCCATCAATAGCCGGACCCGCGCCGTGTATACTGAAACAATCGGCAATCCTAAACTGGACGTACCGGATTTTACCGCTCTGGCTGAAATCGCCCACCAGGCCGGTGTCCCGCTGATAGTAGACAACACCATCGGCGTCGGCCTGACCAGGCCCTTTGATTTCGGGGCTGATGTTATCATCGCCTCGGCCACAAAATACATCGGCGGTCACGGCACCAGCATTGGCGGCGTCATTGTGGATTCCGGCAAATTCAACTGGGGTAACGGCAAATTCCCTGATTTCACCGAACCCGATCCTGCCTACCACGGCCTAAAATACTGGGATGTCTTCGGGGATTTCCCCGGCATGGGCAACGTGGCTTTCATCATAAAAGCCCGGGTACAGTTGCTGCGCGACCTCGGCGCGTCCATATCCCCTTTCAACGCCTTCCAACTGCTGCAGGGGCTGGAAACACTGGTGCTGCGCCAGGAGAGACACTCAGAAAATGCCCTCAAGGTGGCAGAACACCTGAAACAGCACCCGCTGGTGAATTGGGTGGTGTACCCGGGTCTGACCGACAACCCCAATCATGAAACCGCAAAGAAGTACCTGGGTAACAAATTCGGCGGCATGGTCGGCTTCGGCATCAAGGGCGGACTGGCCGCCGGGGCTAAATTTATAAACTCGGTTAAATTGATCTCCCATCTGGCCAACATCGGCGACGCCAAGAGTCTGGTGATACACCCGGCTTCCACCACCCACCAGCAACTAACGGAGGATGAGCAGGCGGCTGCCGGCGTGACACCCGACTATATCCGGCTGTCCATCGGTATTGAACATATTGATGATATCATCGCCGATATTGACCAGGCCTTGAATAAAGCGGCAACCTGAGGCGTGAAGCCATGAACGAACAACCATCCAAAATTACCGAACTGGTCAAGACCCAATACATTACCATTGACCGGTTGACGCTGGAATCCGGCGAAGTGATTGCGCCGGTAATACTGGCTTATGAGACCTACGGGCAATTGAACGCAGACCGTTCCAACGCGGTGTTAATCTGCCATGCGCTGACCGGCGATGCCCATGTCGCCGGATTAAACGCCGCCACCGGCAAACCCGGCTGGTGGGACACCATGGTCGGACCCGGCAAGGCTTTCAACACTGATGAGCATTTCATCATTTGCTCCAACGTCATCGGCGGTTGTCAGGGTTCTACTGGCCCGGCTTCACCCAATCCGGCTACCGGCGAGCCGTACGGCCTGGATTTTCCGCTGATCACCATCGGCGACATGGTGGAGGCGCAACTGGAACTGGTGAAGCATTTCGGAATAGACAAACTACTGGCGGTGGCCGGCGGCAGTATGGGCGGCATGCAGGCGCTGGTCTGGGCGGTCAATCATCCGGAACGATTAAACTCGGTTATCGCTATCGCTACGACCACCCACCACTCACCGCAGCAGATAGCCTTTAATGAGGTCGGCCGGCAGTCCATCATGGCTGACCCGCACTTCAACAACGGACGCTATTATGACGGCAAAGCACCCGAACGCGGTTTGGCGATGGCCCGGATGGTTGGTCATATCACCTATATGAGTGATGCGTCCATGGCCGATAAATTCGGCCGGCGTTTTCGTGAACGCCGGGAGGACGGGGCCAAGCTGGGCACCGACTTTGAAGTAGCCGGATACCTGCAATATAAGGGCGACTCTTTCGTTAAACGTTTTGACGCCAATTCATATTTATACCTGACCCGGGCGATTGACCTGTACGACCTGGCCGGACAAAAGTCCCTGCCGGATTCGCTGGCCGTGGCCCGAAATATTCATTTTATGGTGCTGGCCTTTAAGAGCGACTGGCTGTACCCGGCGCATCAATCCCGGGAACTGGTGCGCGGCTGTAAGCTCGCCGGAATTGACGTGACCTACTGCGAAATCAATTCCACCTACGGTCACGATGCTTTTTTGCTGGAGGTGGATGAAGAAACCCATCTTATCAGCCATTTCCTGCGCAAGGTCAGCCGGGAACTGCACCCGACGGAAGGCCTACTGTCATGACTACTGTCAGTAAAGACCACCGGATTATCGCCGGGCTGATCAAGCCGGGAAGCAGCGTGCTGGACCTCGGTTGTGGCGATGGTGACCTGCTGGCCTATTTGAACGAGCAAAAACAGGTCAGGGCTCGCGGAGTGGAAATTTCGGAACAGGCTATCTACCGCTGTGTGGCCCGCAGCCTGTCGGTTTCCCATCAGGATATTGATAACGGACTGACGGAATACGGCAATGATTCTTTTGATTATGTCATCTTAAATCAATGCCTCCAGCAGGTAAAAAACCCTCAGGAAGTCATTGCCGAAGCGTTGCGGGTAGGCAAACAGGCTATCGTGGGTGTGCCTAATTTTGCTTATATCTCCGCCCGCTGGCGATTGGGCGTGATCGGTAAAGTACCGGTAACCAAGGCGCTGCCCTACCAGTGGTACGATACTCCCAATCTCCATTTCCTCAGCCTGTCGGATTTTTCTGCCTTCTGTCATGAAAACGATTATAGGGTTGAGCAGAAATACTTCCTTAACGGTAACGCCAGGGTAAGGTTGTTGCCGAATATCCTGGCTCAAACCGGCATTTATTTAATTACCAATACGAACAGGGGGAATATATAATGACCAGGGAAACCGAAGTCAGGAAAGTTCAGTTCAGAAACCGGGAATTTCCGGCACTTACCCGCGGGATTGCTGCCGACATCACCGAGACCATCGGCAACACGCCGCTGGTGCGGCTGAACCGCCTTACTGAAGGCGCCGTTGCCGAAGTGGCGGTCAAACTTGAATCTTCTAATCCGCTGCACAGCGTCAAGGATCGCATCGGTGTGGCCATGATTACCGACGCCGAAGCCAGCGGCAAACTCATACCGGGAACCACCATCGTAGAGCCGACTTCAGGTAATGCCGGCATCGCGCTGGCTTTTACCGCGGCTGCCCGCGGTTACCGGCTCATTCTGACCATGCCTGAAACTATGTCTATGGAACGACGGCAACTCCTGGCTATTCTGGGAGCGGAGATTGTACTCACCCCGGGCGCTGAGGGTATGGGCGGGTCTATCCGCCGCGCTCAGGAAATTGCGGACAACAATCCGGGCTATATAATCCTGCAGCAATTTAATAACCCGGCCAATCCGGAAATTCACCGACTGACCACCGCCGAGGAAATCTGGCGCGATACCGAAGGGCGGGTGGACGTGCTGGTAGCCGGAGTCGGCACCGGCGGCACCATTACCGGTGTCTCCGAGGTACTGAAGCAGCGTAAACCCGGTTTCAAAACCATCGCCGTGGAACCTGAAACTTCACCGGTGCTTTCCGGCGGCAAGCCCGGACCGCACAAAATTCAGGGAATCGGTGCCGGTTTTATCCCGGCAGTTTTGAGAACTGAACTCATTGATGAGATAATACAGGTGAGTAATGACAACGCCGGGATCACCGCCCGGCGCCTGGCTAAAGAAGAAGGCATCCTGGCCGGCATCTCTTCAGGCGCCGCCGTCTGGGCGGCTCTGGAAGTCGCCAAACGACCTGAGATGAAGGATAAGCTGATTGTGGCGGTACTGCCCGATACCGGCGAGCGTTATCTCTCCACCTGGCTGTTTCAGGATGTCTATTCAGCTAACCAACCTGGCGTCTAACGACAAAACGAGGCTTTTTAATGAAACAGGCTTATCTGGATAATTCGGCGACCACTCCGGTTGACTCCCGGGTAGCGGAGGCGATGCAGCCGTTTCTGAAGGAGTCGTTCGGTAACCCGTCATCAGTTCACAGCACCGGACAAACGGTACGGGTGGCCGTGGAACATGCCCGCAGTCAGGTCGCCGCTCTGATCGGCGCCCGGGATGACGAAATATTCTTCACCAGCGGCGGCACTGAAGCGGATAACTGGGCGATCAAGGGTGCCGCCTGGGCCAGGTCGGATAAAGGCAACCATATCATTACGTCAAGTATTGAGCATCACGCCGTAATTGAAAGCTGCGAGTATCTGGCTAAACACGGCTTTGAAGTGACCTTCCTGCCGGTGGACCGCTACGGCAAGGTTGCTCCGGGCGACGTGGAGAAAGCCATAACGCCAAAGACCATTCTGATATCCATCATGCATGCTAATAACGAGATTGGTACGATTCAGCCAGTGGCCGAAATCGGCCGCATTGCCCGGCAGCACGGCATCCTGTTTCACGTTGACGCCGTACAGACGACCGGTCATCTTCCGGTCAACGTCGGAGACCTCAATGCCGACCTGCTTAGCATGTCCGGTCACAAGCTCTACGGCCCCAAAGGTATCGGTGCGCTCTATATCAAAAAGGGCGTTCGGATTGACTCTCTTTTGTCCGGCGGCAGCCAGGAACGCCACAAGCGCCCCGGCACTGAGAACGTCCCCGGCATTGTCGGTTTCGGCAAGGCCGCCGAGATTGCCATGGCCGAAATGAACGACGAAACCGAGAAAATCACCGCCCTGCGCGACCGCCTGGCCGCGGAACTATTGGAGCGCATTCCCGACGCTACCTTGAACGGGCACCCGTCTGAACGGCTGCCGAACAATGTCAATATCTCCTTCCAGTACGTTGAAGGTGAATCCCTGGTGCTCCACCTGGATTTTGAAGCGATCTCTGCCTCCACCGGTTCCGCTTGCAGTTCCTCCAGCCTGGAACCTTCCCATGTGTTGCTGGCCTGCGGTCGTCTGGCAGAAGAGGCGCACGGCTCCATCAGATTCAGCCTGGGTAAATTCAACGATGACGAAGATATTGACCGGGTGATTGAAACTCTGCCCGGTATTGTAAAAAAATTACGAGCGATGTCGCCCCTGGCGCCGGGCGCAGTAAAATAGGAGAATAAGATGAGCAACGGACCTGCCGCTTACAGCGAACAAGTCATAGAACACGTTAAAAATCCGCGGAATATCGGTGAGATGGAAAATCCCGACGGCGTCGGCCGGGTGGGCAATCCCGTTTGCGGTGATGTCATGGAGCTTTATATCCGGGTCAAGGACGGCATCATCACCGATGCCAGTTTTAAGACCTTCGGATGCGGGGCCGCTATTGCCACCAGTTCCATGGTAACCGAGATGGTTAAGGGCAAGACCATAGAAGAGGCACTGGAAATATCCAACAAAGCCGTTGCCGAGGCTCTGGGCGGTCTGCCGCCGGTCAAAATGCACTGTTCGGTGCTGGCCGAAGAGGCTTTGAGAAAAGCGATTGAGAATTATTACGAACGCCGCGGTGAAAAACCGCCCTTTGAACCGACCCCATCATCGCACGAACACCATCATTAGATTCAATTAAAAGACTAGCAAAAGAACCTGCCGTGACCGGCAGGTTCTTTTAATTCCACCCGTGTTTTCACACTGGGATAACTTTAATGCCCGTTAACCAGTCCCTGCCCGATCAGTTTGTGCTCCTGATGCCATTTACGGATAATCTCAATCACTTCATCAACACTGTCGGTTACGCGCAAAAGGTCACAATCTATTTTAGAAATATATTCCCGACCCATCACCATACCCCGCAGCCAGTCCAAAAAGCCATTCCAAAAATCACTGCCGAATAAAATCACCGGGAAGGGTCTGATTTTCTCAGTTTGCATCAGCGTTAAAACTTCAGTCAGTTCATCCAGAGTCCCCAGTCCGCCGGGCATGATGATGAAGGCGGTGGCGTATTTTACCAGCATGACTTTGCGGGTAAAAAAATGATTGAAGGACAAAGATTTAGTGGCATATTTATTCGGTTGCTGTTCCATGGGAAGCAGAATATTCAGACCGACCGAGGTGACACCGGCGCGGGCAGCACCTTTATTTGCCGCTTCCATCAATCCCGGGCCGCCTCCGGTAATAACAGAGAACCCTTCCTGGCCTAACCGGTAACCGATCTCTTCGGTCAGTGAATAAAGGTTTTCATCCGGTTTGACCCGGGCGGATCCGTATATAGTGACGGCCGGTCGGACACCGGACAGTTTATCAAAACCCTCCACGAACTCACCGATAATACGAAACATCCGCCATGATTCTTCCTTGCCAAGTTCGTTAATCTCGTAATTATTGACCATACCACCTCCAGTGAAGTTACGGGGTAATTTAAGCAGACTCAGTCCCATAACACCAGTCAGGACTCTCCGGCGATAATATATTTCTACTACATCAATTCTCAGGCATTGGCGAGCATTTTCAACATTAGGCAGCAACTGTAATCCGCATATACTCCTGTATTTAATCCGATTTATCGCTTGCATTATGTTTTAATATGTTATAATATTGAACCATAGAACTTCGCGGATACGGCCACTTTCCGGCTTCGCCGGTCTCCAATCCGACACAAAAGCGAGGAAGTCATAAGTAACACGAAATTAAGGGTGGAAAATCTTTACAAGGTTTTCGGACCTGCCCCGGAATCCTCCATTGAAAAATTAAAGCAAGGCGTTACCCGGGAAGAGATTATGAAAAAATCTCGCAATATCCCCGCAGTGATAGACGCCTCGTTTTCTGTGACTCAGGGTGAGACCTTTATGATTATGGGTCTTTCCGGCTCCGGCAAATCCACCATCATCCGTTGTCTGAACCGTCTGCATAATCCCAGTGCCGGCAGCATTCTTATTGACGACGAGGATATCACCAAAGTGGACGACCGCCGATTGCGAGAAATCCGCCGAACCAAAATAGCCATGGTTTTCCAGCATTTTGCCCTGCTGCCCCATAAAACGGTATTGGAAAATGTTGAATTCGGACTGAAAATCCGGGGCACTCTGACGGAAGAGGATCGTAAAAAGGCTCAGGATACGTTAGACGTTGTCGGACTGAACGGTTGGGGGGACAGGCTGACCGCAGATCTATCCGGTGGTATGCAGCAGCGGGTCGGGCTGGCGCGGGCGCTGGCGACCGACCCGGAAATCCTGCTGATGGATGAACCATTCTCTGCTCTGGATCCTTTAATCCGGCGGGACATGCAGGATGAACTGATCAACCTGCAGCAGACTTTACAAAAAACCATCATCTTCATCACCCACGATCTGAACGAAGCGCTCAAAATGGGCGACCATATCGCAGTGATGAAGGACGGTCGCATCGTGCAGATCGGTACTCCAGAAGAAATTGTCAGCAGCCCGGCTGACGAATATGTCGCCGCTTTCACCTCCGATGTGAACCGCGGTCTGGTTTTCAGTGCTTCCTCCATAATGAAGCCAGCGGATACACTGACAATTACTCATGACACGGTCAAAACCGCCTCAGTGCGGCTGCGTCAGACCAAATCAGATGCCATGTATGTAGTTGATCGGCAGCGCAAACCGGTGGGGCTGGTGACCGATCAGGATATTGCCAAAGCAGTGCGCAAAGGCGACCTCAAGCTGGAAGAGGTCATGATGACCGACTTTCCGCAAACTGAGGAAAACACCCCGCTGGGTGAAGTGCTGACCTTGTGCGGCGACAGCCTGCCGATTGCGGTGGTTTCCGACAAGGGTCGTTTCCGCGGCATCCTGGAACCGCTGGATGTATTGAGTAGTGTCTCGCCGCTTAGCAGCGAATCCAATAACAACGGCAACACCGACGATGCCGCCACCCAAAGGGAGGCTGAGTAACCTTATGTGGCCGTTTAACCTTTATACAATCCCGTTAGACGATTGGATACAGTCAGCTGTTAACTGGATCAGTCTCAATGCCCGCAGTTTTTTCCAGGTTGTAAAAAAGCCTTTTGATTTCACCTTGAGCGGGACCGAAGACTTCCTGCTATGGCTGCCGCCGCTGATTATTCTATTGGTCGTGTTTCTAATTGGCTGGCGTCTCAAAGGCTGGGTTTTCGGTTTAATAAGCGCAATCACTTTGACTTTTGTGGGTTTCCTGGGCTTATGGCAAGCAACTATGACCACTTTGGCCCTGGTCTTATCTGCCGTCATCTTTTGTATATTGGTTGGTGTTCCAACCGGAATTTTGGCTGCCCGCAGCAACAAATTCGCGGGAATCATAAGGCCTTTGCTTGATGCCATGCAGACAATTCCGGCGTTTGTCTATCTGGTTCCCATAGTAATGCTCTTCGGTGTCGGTTTGGTACCCGGACTGATTGCCGTTATAGTATTTGCCCTGCCGCCGATTATCCGACTGACCGACCTGGGTATCCGCCAGGTGCCCAAAGATGTGGTGGAAGCCGGACGGTCTTTCGGCGGTACCAGCAACCAGATACTGCTTAATATTCAAATACCGCTGGCTATGCCTACGATAATGGCCGGTTTAAACCAAACTCTCATGCTGGCCATGTCCATGGCGGTCGTCATCGCTCTTATCGGTGCCAGCGGATTGGGTCTGGTGGTTTGGACCGGTCTGGGACGTAATGATGTCGGCTACGCGGCCATCGGCGGTATCGGTATTGTGGCCATTGCCATCATCCTTGACCGAATGTCCCAATCTTTAACCACTGCCCAACCCAGAAAGGGTACTGGCTTATTCCAAAAAGCTGTCACCCTGTTCAAATCACTCCGTAAGAAGACAAAAACCTGACGGAGTTAAACCCCCGTTTCTAACTTCTCCTTATGGCGCACCTGAGGAGATTGTTGAAAATATTCTAAGAGGAGGAAAACATGAATTCCAAAATGCGCAAACTATTGCTTGTCGGTTTTACCGTCGTATTGTCGCTGTCTCTGCTGGTTACAGGTTGTAGCGACGATAGCACTGATGATGGACCTGGCAACGGCACAACCGTAAATGTTGCCCAACCAACCTGGGATACTGGCTGGTTCCAAACCGAGGTTTTCATTCAGGCCCTGGAGAAACTAGGGTATGATGTCAAAGACCCCATCACGCTTGATAACCCCGTTTTCTACAATGCCATTGCCACCGGCGATGTAGATTTCTGGGCTGATGGCTGGTTCCCGCTGCATAATCAATATCTGAGCATCATTGAGGGTAAAGGCGAAGTTGTGGGTGAATTTGCCATGGGCGGCGCCCTGCAGGGCTACCTGATTGACAAAGCCACCTCTGAGCAATATGGGATTACCAGTATTGAAGACTTCAAAGACCCCGAAATTGCGGCTTTGTTTGATACCGATAACGATGATAAAGCTAATATGGTTGCCTGTCCCCCCGGCTGGGGCTGCGAAGCCGTAATTCTGCACCAGATGGAAGCTTACGGGTTGAATGACTATATTAACGCCACCCAGGCCGCCTACAATACGGCTATGGCCGACGTAGTCGCCAGATACAACGCGGGGGAACCTGTCTTTTTCTACACCTGGACCCCAAATTGGACTGTGAACGAACTGGTACCCGGTGAGGACGTGGTCTGGCTGGAGGTTCCATTCTCCACTTTACCAGCAGACCAGTCAGATCTTGAAGACGAAACCTTCGTCGCTAACCTGGTTGGTAAAGCCGGTGCCGCCGAGCCCTTTAACATGGGCTGGCCGGCCAACAATATTCAGGTGGTCGCTAATTCAGCATTCCTGAATGCCAACCCGGCGGCCGCTTACATCCTGAAAAACCTGCAGATTCCGCTGGAAGATATCTTCGCGCAAAACTATGAGATGTTCCAAGGTGAAAATCGGCCAGAAGACATCGTCCAGGATGCGAATGAATGGATTGCCGCTAATCAGACATTGTTTGACAGTTGGATCCAAGGCGCCATAGACGCCGCTAGCTAATACGGTTACAAGGGTGCGCTTTGAAGAAAAGGGGTGGAAATTTCCACCCCTTTCTTCTTACCCCTAACAATTCAAGTGTTGCGCTACCAACAGTATCCCGTGAATTATTTCAACAAAAAGCTAGAAATCTGATTCGGTTTCGCCGGACTCCAGCAGCGCAGCCAGTTCCTCATCAAAAAAGAATTCGCCGTCCCCGAAAGCAGGTTTCAGTTGATTAAACCAAACTGCTTTTTCATCAAACGCGGCAAAGAAAGGCCGATTCACCCAGTCCGGGTTGCGTCCCTGAACCATACGCAAGGCAAATACTTTCTCACCAGCAATTGTGGTGGCTCCCATTACCTGAATTTTACCCGGCAAAGCGGACATAACCGGACCTTCGGCGGTTCGGCCGATGCCGCTTACGGCTTGAAAGGCCTGTTGATATATTTCCCAGGCGCCTGCCAAGGTGACTGAAAAGAAATGTTGAGCGCCGGTATCACGAGCCATAAACATATAATAAGGAACACAACCCAGGGTCGTCTGTTGCCGCCACAATTCAGCCCATACGTCAGGAGAATCATTAACGTGCCTCAGCAGGGGCGATTGCGTCCGGACGACCGTCCCGGTCTGCTGGATGAGCCTGACAGCCTCTTTGACAATATCAGGTTTCAGTTCAACTGGATGATTAAAATGGGCCATAAAAGACAGGTGTTTGCCCGCCTGAACAACCTTTCGGAACAACCCAAGCACATCCTCAGCATCGGTGTCAGTTACATAGCGATGAGGCCAGAACGACAGCGTCCGGGTGCCGATACGAATGGTTTTCAGATTCGGCAATTCCAGTAACGGTTCAAGGTAACGTGCCAAAATCCCGGCCTTCATCACCATCGGGTCGCCGCCGGTAATCAGGACATCGGTCACTTCTGGCCGAATTTTCAGGTAGTCTACCAGTCGCCCAACCTCCCGCGAGGCTATCTTCAAATCCTCCATCCCGGTGACAAACTGAGGCCAACGGAAACAGAAGGTACAATAGGCATGGCAGGTTTGCCCCTGACCCGGAAAAAATAACACTGTTTCACGATATTTATGCTGAATACCTTCCAGCATTTCGCCTTCAACGGTCGGAGTATTGTGTTGTAGTTGGCCGGCAGGGTGAGGGTTCAACTTCGCCCTGATTTTCCCGGCGGTTTTTTGGATAACATCAGCATTTGCCCCACCGTCCAAAAACTCCCTGATCAATTCATAGTCATTTGGCGACAGCATCCCTTTTTGCGGAAAAGTGGTGATAAACAGCGGGTCATCGGCAACCTTATCCCAGTTAATCAGATTATCCACGACATAATTATTGGTACGAAAAGGTAAAACGGTACCAACTATCTCAATGTCTTTAATCTGTTGCTCACTTAGAGTACGGATTTGGGGGATATCTTTGAAATTATGCAAGGTGTATGGTTTGTACTGCATCGCGGCATAATCTCCTTTGTAAGAAATCAACGCGCCTGTCCCCATAAAGTATCGGTGAAGGTATTGCGGGTGGAACAGAGTATTTGTCTATTGAAAGCCTTTCCTCACGTGGAGGCAGGCGGTACTTGAAATCAGGCTAAGGTATTCTATCAGAATAGCACTACTATTTTCACTATTCTGCGTTTTTTCAATCGTTATGCCCTGGCGGCAAAGAAAAAACCGCGTTTAAGCGGTTCTTTGGGACTCTGACTGGTGGGCCATCCTGGTCTCGAACCAGGGACCTCGGTCTTATCAGGACCGCGCTCTAACCAACTGAGCTAATGGCCCGGGAATGTGAATGAACGGAGCTAATTTTAACCCAGTACTGCTCCTAAAATCAAGCGGCGCGTTGTTTAACGCGCCGCTGTTTGGTGTCTGAAACAATTTCACCTTAACCGCTGGATAGCGGAAGAAAAAGGTAGCCAATCAAATACTTCAACTCGCGTTGAAGACCGACCTAGGATAGAGAGCGAGGCTCTCGTATTCCTTAGAAAGGAGGTGATCCAGCCGCAGCTTCCGCTACGGCTACCTTGTTACGACTTCGTCCCAATTATCAGTCCCACCTTGGGCGACTGCCTCCCTTGCGGGTTAGCCTATCGACTTCAGGTGTTACCAACTTTCATGACGTGACGGGCGGTGTGTACAAGGCCCGAGAACGTATTCAACGCGCTATGCTGACACGCGTTTACTAGCAACTCCGACTTCATGCAGGCGAGTTTCAGCCTGCAATCCGAACTGAGGGCGGTTTTGGGGATTAGCTCCCGGTCACCCGGTGGCAACCCATTGTACCGCCCATTGTAGCGTGTGTGTAGCCCAGGGTATAAGGGCCATGCTGACTTGACGTCATCCCCACCTTCCTCCCCGTTTTGCGAGGCAGTATCGCTAGAGAATATAACTAGCAATGAGGGTTGCGCTCGTTGCAGGACTTAACCATACACCTCACGGCACGAGCTGACGACAGCCATGCAGCACCTGTGATAGCTCCTGACTTAACAGGTCGTTCCCCTTTCGGTTCACTACTTCTAACATGTCAAACCCTGGTGAGGTTCTTCGTGTAGCATCGAATTAAACCACACGCTCCGCTGCTTGTGCGGGCCCCCGTCAATTCCTTTGAGTTTTAGTCTTGCGACCGTACTCCCCAGGCGGGGTACTTAAAGCGTTAGCTTCGGCACAGAAAGGGTCGATACTCCCTATACCTAGTACCCAGTGTTTAGGGCGTGGACTACCAGGGTATCTAATCCTGTTCGCTCCCCACGCTTTCGGGCCTCAGTGTCAGTTTTGGCCTAGAAAACCGCCTTCGCCTCTGGTGTTCCTCCCGATATCTACGCATTTCACCACTACACCGGGAATTCCGTTTTCTCCTGCCATACTCAAGTCCAACAGTATCAGATGACCCCTCCCAGTTGAGCCGGGAGATTTCACATCTGACTTGAAAGACCACCTACGCCCACTTTACGCCCAATAAATCCGGATAACGCTCGCCTCCTACGTATTACCGCGGCTGCTGGCACGTAGTTAGCCGAGACTTATTCCTCAGGTACCGTCATTATTCTTCCCTGAGAAAAGAGGTTTACAACCCGAAGGCCGTCATCCCTCACGCGGCGTCGCTGGGTCAGGCTTTCGCCCATTGCCCAAGATTCCTTGCTGCTGCCTCCCGTAGGAGTCTGGACCGTGTCTCAGTTCCAGTGTGGCTGACCATCCTCTCAGACCAGCTACCGATCATTGCCTTGGTAGGCCGTTACCCCACCAACAAGCTAATCGGAGACAAACCCCTCTTCAAGCACCTTGCGGTTTTAATGATCCTTCTTATGAAAGAGCATCACATGCGGTATTAGCACTTCTTTCGAAGTGTTATCCCCCACTTAAAGGCAGGTTATTTATCTATTACTCACCCGTTTGCCACTATCTCTCTTGCGAGAGACCGTTCGACTTGCATGCATAAGGCGCGCCGCTAGCGTTCATCCTGAGCCAGGATCAAACTCTCCAGGCTATTTTAAAACGAATTTACGCTGCAATAAAATTGGCTTTTTTTTCTTCCGCTATCCAGTTGTTAAGGTGCCCGTCAATCGCTGACGAAGTAGAATAATATCACAGGGGACAAGGGCGTGTCAAGGCTTTATGGGGTGATGAAACTTTTGATTCAATCGTAAACCGCGACACTCCCGTCTAATAATAATTATTGACCAAACTTTTTGATAATGAACTGCCCCTGATCAGCCGCCCTGAACCGGGCCATTTTCGTCCGCCAGCAAGTCCATGACTTCATCATCGGTAACCATATCGTTCAAAGCCTGAACCGCCATTTCCGCCACCGCCGAATCATCGCTTTCGGTCAGGTCACGCAGATGTTGCTTCGCCTCCGCCCCACCGATTTTGCCCAGGGCGGTAATGGCCGCCATTTTTACTTCAACATCCGCATCCAAAGTCAGGCGGATTAACTGCGGAACAGCCAGTTCATCCTCGTACTCCCCGCAGGCGACCACCGCCTCATAACGATGTTCCGGATTGTCGCTGGATAACTCATCCAGCAGCATATCCAGCCAACCGGGATCCAGATTACGCCCGGCAGCAAACAGGGCACTACCTCGAACGAAAGGGTCAGGTGAATCATACGAATCCAATATCGCCTGGCGAACCTCAGGGCAGGACAGAAAAGACACCGATTCCAGGGCTCGCCGCCTGACTTCATCTTTCTCCTCAGAATTACCGAACACGGCCAGTAATTTTTCCAGCAACTGATCCCGTATTTCCCGCCGCAGTTTGCCGTGCTCGGCCATCAAAACGAACTGGCCCAGACCTTGAGCCGCCGCTGCCCGAACTCCGGCATCAGGATCATTCTCCATCAACGGAATAAACCTGCGGATTAACGACGGGTCTTCATTTTCCCACAGCCCCTGGACGGCACCAGCCCGCACCGGGGCCAGCGGATCCTCTAAAAGGATATGGTATAAGGGACTGAAGTCCAGATTGGCGTCCTCTTCCGCCAGTTCCAGCATCCGACCAAGAACCTGCGCTTTGCGGGGTTCAGCCATTTCTGCCCAATAACGCGCAAAAAGCTGTTTATCTTCGGGTGAAGCCAGGCTGAGGGCGGCAATTTCGGAATTGGAGAAATCTGTACCCGTTTTCGCCAGCTTGACTAAAACGCCCTCAAAAGTTGGTTCTCCGGGCTCAGTTCTGTGATCCGGCTTCGTCATCTTCTTCTTCGTCTCCGTATTCTCCGCCGCTCTCCCAAATCGGCTCGGTAAAATAGTCAATGTAGTCACCCATGGCCTCAGCGGCCATTTCTTTTAAGCGGCTGCTGGCCTCAACCGCCTGCTCCTTAAGTTCATCCAGTTCAACATCCACATCCAGCATCTTGAGCAGCACTTCGGTAATCGCCAGAGCGGCCGTGGGATTGGGAAACCGGGAGGCATAATGCGGCACCTCACCCAGGAGACACATGGCATCCAACCTCCGGTCCTTGGCCACTCCCAGGAGCAACCCGTTAAGGCCGGAAATCTGCAGATCGCCGCCCAGAACCAGATCGTATTGCTTAATCTCTTCAAGCAGCGCCGGTTGTGTCGCCGCCCCCCAAACTTTCGGTTGCTCCGAATGATGGATGCGAGTCAAAGCGGCAGCACAGGTGTACAGCCGCTTCACCCCGAATCGCTCGGCAACATCAATAACACTGTGGGCCAGCTCATAGGTCTTGTTTTGCGGCTGATCATCCCCGATAAAGAGAATCAAGTCCCGTTTACCCGGTTTATTTTTCCAATAGAAAAACCGGCTTTCCGGAAATTGCGGTGACTCTACCAGATTATTCTGAACCAGCACCCCGATGGGATCAAAAAAGTACGGGGCAATCACTTCCGCCAAGGGTTTAGGATTAAGTTTATGGGCCAGAAACGTCCCGACAATCAAGGCCACATTGGCAATACCCGGCCAGGCCGCCAGCATATATGGATCTTTCAGCTTGGGACGAGCCAGAATTTTAACTGAACCTTTCACCTTGATTCCTCCAATGGGGCCGTCTATTTTGTGGATACCGATACCGCCGGGCAATAAATGGAAGGACTGTACAAGCCGCCCTGCCAGCGTCTATCGGAACCAATGGTGATGCCTTTTAAAAGTTGATAGATGTTTCCGGCAACCACCGTATCCTTAACCCGTCCGATTATCCGGCCGTTTTCCACCCGATAACCCAAAAGAACATTACCGGAAAAATCTCCGCCCAGCACATTCCCCTGTTCCGCCCCCATCAGGTATTCCACAATCAGGCCATCTTTGATCTCCGCCAGCATTGACTCAAAGCTGGTTTCTCCTGGCGCAACCACCAGGGCACTGACCGAAGGAGATGGCGCTCCGCCGCGGCCGCGGGAACCGCTGCCGGTGCTGACTTTACCGGCGCGGGCGGCGGTTTTCAAATCGTAGTAAAAGTTGGCCACTTTGCCTTGTTCTACCAACGGTATACGTCGGCTGGCAACGGCCTCATCATCACAGAGTCGGGAGGTCGGACGCAACCTGATTGTGGGGTCATCAAATAGCGAAAGTTTGGGGTCAAATACCGTCTCACCCAGCTTCTGAGCCAGCGGCGACGCCCCTTCAAGCACCAGTTTGCCGTTCAAAGCGGAAACCAAGGCCGGAATAAAGGCACTGGCTACCCCGGAAGGGGTAAAAATCACCGGAAGTTCACCGGATTTGATTGCAACATTTTTGTCAGCCCGTTCAAGCTGGGTCAGTACATTATTAATCACTTCACCCGGGTCGGCAATCACGCAACAATCATCCTGTCCGTCACCGACGAACAGCATGTCGGTGCCTCGGACTCTGGAGCCCTGCAGACCAACGCCCATGACCGTCTTGCGGTACGAGGCGCCACCGCCGCGGGAATTGTAGACCCTGACTGACATATGGGCGGTTTCCGCACCGGCATCACACAGAACGTCAGGGTAGCGGTCAGTAACCGCAGTAATCATCCGCTGACCCATATCCACCATCTCGGCAGTCCTTACCTTAAGCACTGCATCATCCCAGGTCTCAACCTCCGGATAGTCCTGCGGACCCGGCAGGTCAAAGTCCACCAGCTGACCGAACCGCGCTGTCTCTAATGCCATTTCTAAAATTTTATCGTCGTCGTCAGGGCGGCTGCTCACCCCCAGGCCCAGCCGTCCGTCTTTAATGAGGCGGAGGGTAATACTGGAACTCTGTTTTGACTCCAGGCTTTTCAACCGGTTGGCCTCAAAGTTAACCGGGGTTTCCTCACTGTCAACAATGAAAAGGTCTGCCTGTTCCGCAGCCGCTGCCGCCTTTTCCAGCAGTTTTACAAATCTGGCTTCCATATTTAACGGCCTCCTATCAGGCATTGCTGAATCCGGATGTGCGGCGAGCCATTAGACACCGCCAATGGGGATTGTCCGCCCTTGCCGCAACCGCCGCCCTGATTCATATCCAGATCATTGCCAATGGCGTCAATCCGCTTCAAGGTTTCAAACACGTTGCCCGACAATACAACCGGACGAATCAGCTCCTCAACCTTGCCGTTGCGAATCATGAAAGCCTCACCGGCGGAAAAGGTAAACATCTCCATGGAAGTAGTGCCGCCATACCAGTTCCGGGCGTAAATACCTTCTTTAATATCACCGATCATCTGGTCAAAAGTAACGTCCCGGGGCTCGATAAAGGTATTGCCCATGCGCACAATCGGCGGATGCCGGAAAGATATGGCGCGGGCGTTGCCGGATGGCGCCTCTTTCATCTTTGCCGCTGTCTCCCGTGAATGCAGCCGTCCGGTGAGTTTGCCTTCCCGGATCAGATGCACCCGCTGGCCCGGAGTGCCTTCATCGTCATAGGCGTAGCCGCCGCGAAGATTAAGCATCGTGGCATCATCAATAATGTTAAGATGTTCGCCGCCAAACTCCCGACCCAGCACCATGACTGCCTTAAGTTGTGGATTTTCATAAATATGATCAGCCTCGGATAAATGGCCGAAGGCTTCATGAACGAAGACTCCGGCCAGCACCGGGTCCAGCACCACGGTGTATTCACCGCCCCTGGCCTGGGGTGCCTTGAGGAGAGACACGGCGCGTTCTGCGGTTTCTTTAACCCGGCTGTGAAGCCCCTTGATGTCACTGAAGGTGCCGCGGCTGCCCATGGAGATGCCGGACTGCTGCACCTCACCGTCACCCGCCGCCACGGCGTTCACCCTGAGGGTAACATCGGCCCGTTCCTGACTGATAAAACTGCCTCCCGAGGTCAGTAGCACAGATTTCCGGCGACTGTCACCGTAACCGATATTGCTGGTCTGTAACCCGCCGACCGACCACAAGGCTTCATTATATTCATCAAGCAATGCCTTTTTGTCGGCCAGGCTAATGAGGCGCGGGTCATGATTTTCGTCAATGGTTACCTCGGTGGTAACCGCTGGCACGCCGGCAAATTCACCACCGCCTTTACCCGCCAGACGGGCTTGCTCCACGGCCTGTTCAATACGCTTTTCAATATTATCCAAAGAATTGAAACTGACAAACCCCCAGCCGCCATTGACCAAAGCGCGGATGTTGCCCCCGGCGTCACGGGTACGAGTGGCGGTTTCCAGATCCCGGCCCCGATAGGCAACGGCACTGGCCTCAGTTTCTTCCAGATGAACTTCAATGTGGTCGGCGCGATAATGTCCGAACTTGCCACTCAGATATTGGGCAGCCTCGTTGATATCAAACATATACATTCCTTCAACAGGTAATAAATTAAGTTTAACGGTGGTACCCTTAGGTGTCAATTGAACCGATGAATTACAACTGCGGAATAGAGATAAACACAGCGCAGCGGAGGTAACTGATCTTGATAAATCCGGGTTATTTACTGGAAAGGGCAAGGTTAGAGTTTGAAGGTCGTCCGAAATTGGGTTACCCAAATAACCGGACGACCGCTGTCCCTGTAACAGTCTTGTCGCCCCGTGGATTCTCAGCCCAGACCGTCAGCGTCAATTGGCGGTCACCGGCGTCCGATTTTCTGGCAACTATGCCGCGGCAGGTGAATGGTTCACCGGGAAACGTCATAGCTTTGTAACTAACGGCAAACTTCATTATAACCCCCCGGTCTCCCAACCAATCAGTCAGGAGCTGGATCAGACAGGCGCTGACCAGTTGCCCGTGCACCACGATGCCGGGCAATCCCCGCGCCGCGGCAACATCACGGTCGTAGTGAATGGGATTATAATCACCGGAGGCCCCGGCATACATTACCAGTTGCCGGGAATTAGGATGCTTAACGAGAGCCGGAATCTCAGTCTCAAGAGGAATGTAATCAAATTCAAGTGTATCAGTCATGCCGGGTCACCAGTGCCGTCTGGCGACAGTTCGCCACAACGCCCGCTTCCTGATTGATATAAGAAATATTGAAATTAACAAACACGGTGATACCGTTCTCTGTCCGCCTTTCCCGGGCGGAGGAGATAACCGCCTTCATCACGATGGTATCTCCGATATTCACTGGTTTGATAAACTCCACGTCGGTGGCACCGTGCAGCACCGCCACTGTTTCCGCTGACGCCAGTATCTCGTAAACTTGATCAAATCCCAGTGCCGGAATCAACGACGGCGGTGCTTCGGTCTCCCAGCGGGAATTTAAATCACCGACGGCCGCGGCGAATTTGTTGACCAGGCCCCGCTCAATATAAAACATCAGCGGCGGCAATTCATATCCGGCCTTGCCCTTCAATTCGGTAATCGGAATAGGTTCCATAATCTTAAGATTAGCCGATGAGTTATATCAGTGTCAAAATCCGTCCCTGGAGGCTGAAATTATTACCTTTTTAACGCCTTTTATGTTATTATGACTCTCAATATTGAGGTTGATCAGAAACAATTATGAAAATCGGACCGGGTGAACTCCTTCTTGTTGTAGCCATTATCCTGATACTGGTCGGCGCCAGCCGCATGAAGGCTGTATCTCAGGAAGTTAAAAGGCAGAGAGATGCCGCCAAACCAGTGCGCTCAGCTTCACCATCCGGCAGTACTTCTACCACACGGTCAGGTCTTAAATACCCCCAGTTACAGTTGCTAGGCGTTCTGGTTATGCTGGGCGGCGCCGCAACCATGATCATCGGTTACCTGATGAGCCAACCGGACGTCACCTTCCTGTCATTGGTTGGCATTGGCGTGGTGGCGCTCGGTATTGCGTTTATCATCCTCGCCCGTCGCCGCTAATCTTCTTTGACACCCTCCGGAACCGGTGTTACACTCATTTTTACTGGGAAGACTCACTCATGAATTTTAAACATATCGGCATAATATATCACCCGCTTAATAAAGCGGCTCTTGGCCTGGGCAAGGAAATTGCTGTTTCTCTGGAGAAGCACGGCAGTGATTACTGGATGTGCTCCGCCTGGGACAGCCAAAAGCTGAAAAATCACATGGCGGGTACCGATCTGATTGTCACCACCGGCGGTGACGGCACCATCCTGCGGGCCGCACAGGCAGCGTTACCGCTGGATATCCCCATCACTTCCGTCAACCTGGGCAAACTGGGCTTCATGACCGAAATGCCTGCCGACAAAGCCCTGGAACTGTTGCCCCGCATCCTGGCGGGTGAAGGCTGGGATGATTACCGCACCGTTTTAGAGGCGGAAGTGACGCCCGTTGATACCAAAAACGGCGCGGTCCGGAATTTTTTTACCGTTAATGACGTCGTAGCTGCGCGAGGCGGCATTGCCCGTATTATCAGTGTTGACTGTCACATTGACCATACTCATTACGCTACCTACAAAGGCGACGGAGTCATAGTAGCCTCAGCCACTGGTTCCACCGGCTATAATTTTGCCGCCGGCGGCCCGGTCATGCATCCGCAATCACCGGAAATCCTGTTGACCCCTATTCTGCCGCACCTGGGCCGCAGTTATTCATTGGTAATACCCGCAGATAAAACAGTTACGCTCAAGGTCAGTACCAATCACCAGGCAACTTTGTGTATTGACGGGCACATCAATACTGAACTGGTGACCGGAGATATTATCAAGGTGCGTACCAGCCGACACCAATTGCATTTCCTGCGTCTGAGCGAACCGGACTCTTTTTATGTAAACACCGACCACAAACTGAAAGGCAACCGCATATCATGAAAGTTGTAAAAGCCATTATCAATGACGCCAAGCAGATTCATAAGCTGGTGAATTCCCACGCTGAGCAAGGTCAGATGCTGGCCCGACCGCTCTCGGAAATATATGAAAATATCCGTGATTTCTTTGTCATCCGTGACGGCGATAAGGTATTGGCCTGCGCCGCCTTACATATCAGCTGGTCAGATCTGGCCGAGGTCAAATCACTGGCGGTTGAAACCGAACGTCGCCGCCAGAAACTGGGGACAGCCCTGGTCCAGGCTTGTCTGGATGAAGCGGCCTCACTGGGCATCCCCACCATTTTTTGCCTGACCTATCAACCGGTGTTCTTCGGCACCTGCGGTTTCAAGCTGGTGGAAAAAAAGGAACTGCCGCACAAGGTCTGGGGTGAGTGCTACCGCTGCCCCAAGTTCCCGGACTGCGATGAGTCAGCCATGACCTTCAACGCTACAGTGCCAGCCCATGTCTGAATATAATGATGTAGAGCGCCGCACCGTATTTACCGGTAAGCTCATCACCGTGCGCCAGGACGCCGTAACGCAGGTCGACGGAGCTGAAAAGATCTGGGACGTGGTGGAATATCCCCCTGCCGTAGCCGTAGTTGCCGTGGATGAGAACGGGGATTTACTCTTGGTCCGGCAATATCGCCACGCCGTTGAAACGGAACTGTTGGAAATACCAGCCGGCGGCATTGACCCGGGTGAAACTCCGGAAGAGGCGGTTCGCCGCGAAATGCAGGAAGAAACCGGTTTTTATCCAGAGCGGATAGAGCGTCTGACCGGCTTTTATTCAGCGCCGGGTTACTCCACTGAGGTGCTTCACCTTTTTCTGGCCACTGAACTCACCCCAGCCCGACTGGTGGCGGAGGACACCGATGAGATTACCCTTTTACGCACATCGGCAACTGAAATCCGGCAGATGATACAGAACGGGCAAATCCAAGATAGTAAAAGCATCGCCGGGCTGCTATTTTACCTCAACTTGAAATAGCATCAATCTTTTAACCGATAATCCTATCAATAATGTAAGCGCTTCTTGAGGTGTCGTTTGTTATTTATGTAAGGGTTAAAAAGAGCTCAGGCCCCAATACACCGCCATCCCCAGCACCACCGCCCCCCACAGATTGCGTAACTTATACGAAAACAGCAGCACGATGCCGGCCGACAGCAATAACGTCGGGTCAATACCAAAACCACCCTCATCTGCGGCAAAGACCGCGGGGAAAACCAGCGCCGCCAGTACCGCCACCGGGACATATTCCAGGAAAACGCTCAACCTTTTGGGCACCTTCAGACGGCTCATGAAAGCCATCGGCAGAAAGCGGGGAATAAAAGTCACCGCGGTCATCCCCAGGATAATCAATAGAATCTCCAGGCGCATTATTCTTTATTGCTTTCAGACCAGACACCGTTCATAGTTTCCCGGCGCAGGGTCAGCCACAAGCCGGTGCCCGCCGCCCCTGTGGCAGCGATGATGAGGTGAAGATTGTTGGGCAGAATGCCCTGCAAACCCAGCGCCAGGACACCGGCCGTCACAGCGACAATAACATGCACCCGGTTTCGTATTTGCATCACCAGCAAGCAGATGAATAATGCCGTCATGGCGAATGGTATGCCGTACGAGGAGCTGTCAATAATTGACCCAAACAACGCCCCGATAATGGAACCGCTGACCCAGGAGCCATAGGCAGTCATCTGCAACGCCATCAGATAATTGGGACGCCCGGTAACAAGGGATACATCGGCCATGGCTACGGCAAAAGACTCGTCGGTAACCTGACCCGACAGCGGAATGATTTTCCCAACCGGCAGTCCCTTGAAATACCTCGCCAAAGCCGATGTCATCAGTACATGGCGGGAATTCACAATAAATGTAGTTAGAATGACGGGAAAAGCGGCGGCACCGGCACCCAGCATGCTGACAGCAATAAATTGAGAAGCCCCGGCAAAGACAAAAACGCTCATTCCAGTTGCTTCCAGTGTTGATAATCCAGCCGCCCGCGCCAGCACGCCATAAGCCATGCCGACCGGCAAGTAACCTAATACAATAGGGAGAGCCGCTTTGCTGCCCTCCCGAATATCCTTAGACAACAGAAACGTCCTTGATTATATTCCAGAATTCATTCACTCAGCCTAAATCTCCCGAAAGCTGCCGCCCGCCCAACAGGTGAAAGTGCAGGTGACCCACTACCTGCCCGCCCTCTTTTCCGGAATTGACGGCAATTCGGTAACCGCTTTCGGCGATACCCTCCCGGTCAGCCAATTCAATAGCCACCTTGAAAATATGAGCGATGATTTCATAATCATCTCCATTGACCTCAGTCAGGTTGCTGAAGTGCTTTACCGGCACAATCAGAATGTGCACCGGAGCCTGAGGCGCAATATCGCGAAAAGCCACAACTAAATCATCTTTGTGTAATATTTCCGCAGGAATATCGCCCCCGGCGATGCGGCAGAAGATACAATCCATTTTAATCCCCCTAGAATTACCTTGCCAGGTTATTGATGATGGCTGTATATTTTAAAATTATGCCTTGCGATACTGTTCCGGCCCGGTTTTAAACAAATCATTGCCCTGACCGTCTATGGCTACAATAACCGGGAAACGTTCTATTTCCATCTTGAGTACCGCCTCAGCCTCAAGTTCCGGATAGGCAAGTATTTCAGCCGACTTTACCCTGGCCGACAACAGTGCCCCGGCCCCACCGAGGGTTACCAGATAAACAGCTCCATATTCTCTGATAGCCGCTACGACTTCCGGGGAACGGTTGCCTTTGCCCATCATTAAACGCAAGCCTTCAACAATAAGCCGCGGAGTATATTTATCCATTCGGGCACTGGTGGTCGGGCCGCAGGAACCGATAACGTCACCCGGGCGGGTCGGAGTCGGCCCCATGTAATAGATCAGTGAATCGCCCAAGTCAACCGGTAATCGTTCACCCCGGTCAAGCGCTTCAATAAAACGCTTATGCGCCGCATCCCGGGCGGCATAGATGGTACCAGACAGCATCAGTTTATCTCCTGCCTTCAGTCCGGCAATTGTGTCTGCCGACAACGGCAGGACGAGTTCGCGCCATGGTTGTTTCATAACAGTACCTCCCGATGACGGGCACTGTGACATTGCAGATTAACCGCCACCGGCAAGCTGGCGATATGGCAGGGCAGGCTTTCGATATGAACCGCCATGGCAGTAACCGTCCCTCCCAGTCCCAGGGGGCCGATACCCAACCTATTTACCCGGGATAATATCTCCTGTTCAAGCGCGGCCGTTTCCGCCTCAGCGGACGGCTGGCCAACCTTACGCAACAGCGACCGCTTTGCTTGCAACATGGAAGCTTCTGCGGTACCACCGATACCGATGCCCACGATGACCGGTGGACAAGCTTTACCGCCGGCTTCCTCCACTGTCGTGACCGCGGCATCAATGACGCCGTCACGACTATCAGCGGGTTTAAGCATAAAGAGACGGCTCATGTTCTCCGCGCCGGAGCCTTTAGCCATCAAACTGATTTTAACCTGATGGCCAGGCACTAACCGATAGTGAATTACCGGGGGGGTGTTGTCGCCGGTATTCTTACGCCCGGTAAAAGGTTCAGCCACCATAGATTTTCGTAAAAAACCTTTTTGGTAGCCGGATCTGACGCCTTCAACAACGGCTGCTTCCAAATCACCACCGGTAAAATGTACGTCCTGACCGATATCCAGAAAGACCACTGCCACGCCGGTATCCTGGCATAAAGGACGGCGCAGTTCAGGAGCCCGATGGGCATTTTCGGCGAAGCTGTCCAGAATTTCCCGTCCCAGCGGTGATTTCTCGGCGTCTTTGGCTCTGCCTAGAGCGACCTGAATATCGGAACCCAATTCATAATTGGCCTCTTCGGCCAGTCGGGCAACGGTTTGAGCAATAACTGAGGTTTGAATTTCACGCATGTGATTATTATAGGCTGTTTGAGGGCCGGCTGTCATTGAACTGTCTGCGACAGCACCGACCGAAAGATATTACCGCAACACACCACTAATCAGAAATAGCTTAAATATTCAGAGCGGCGATAGTCTTGCGAACTGCGTCAGCGGACGCTTCCAGTGCTGCCTTTTCATCCGCATTCAGCGCCAGTTCAATGACTTTCTGAATGCCCCCGCTCCCCAACCTGACCGGTACACCGATGACAACATCGGATAGTCCGTATTCCCCGCTGAGATAGGTGGCACAATTCATCTGAATGCCGGAATCATTGACTACCGCATCAATCATATAGGCAACAGAGGCTGAAGGCGCGTAGAATGCCGAACCGGTCTTAAGATAACCTACTATTTCAGCGCCGCCGTTCACACAGCGGTCAATAAACGCCTGTTGCTTAGCCTTATCCATCAGATCCGACATCGGTTTGCCCTGGACGGTGGTAAAACGGGGGTAGACGACCATGTTACTACCATGTTCCCCCATGACACAGGGGAAAACTTCGGCGGCGCTGACACCGTATTCCTCAGCCAGGAAAGCCGCAAGACGCCCACCGTCCAGTACACCGGACAAACCGAAAACACGTTCCCTCGGCAGACCGCTGGTCTTCAACGCAAGATAAGTCATGGCGTCCACCGGATTGGTCACAATAATGAATATCGCATCAGGCGACAGCGCCAGCGATTTTTCAACAACTTCGCGGACGATTTTAGCGTTGATGCCGATAAGCTCATCCCGAGTCATACCCGGTTTGCGGGCAATGCCGGCGGTAATCACAATAATATCGGAACCCGCAGTTACTTCATAGGAATCAGAACCGGTCAGTTCATGAGTGAAACCGATTACATTAGCCGACTGTCGCATATCCAGTGTCTTACCCTGAGGGATACCGTCAACCACGTCAACCAGAGCGACATCAGCAAAGTCTTTTTCAATCAAGCGCTGGGCTAATGTGGCACCGACATTTCCGGCCCCAACAACTGTTATCTTCATATCACTTACCACCCGTTTTAAAGCATTGCTCCTCCTTAAGAAGGAGCATCGTTACTATAGTTTCGCGATGATGGCGTTTGCCACCTGAGCCGTACCCGCCGGAGTACCCCCTTCGGGGGTCAGATCATACGTCACATTGGTGCCTTCGGCGATGACAGAAGCAATCGCCCGCTCCAGTTTGTCAGCAGCCGCGTTTTCTTCCAGATGACGCAGCATCAATACACCGGAAAGCATCATTGCCATTGGATTAACTTTGTTCAGTCCTTTATATTTGGGGGCGCTGCCGTGAGTCGGCTCAAAAACAGCATAGTCGTCACCGATATTTCCGCCCGGGGCCACACCCAGACCGCCGATAAGCCCGGCACATAGATCAGAAAGAATATCACCATAAAGATTGGGGCAGACGATCACATCAAACTGGCCCGGATTCCTCACCAGCTGCATGGTCATGTTATCCACGATACGGTCATCAAACTCAATGTCCGGATACTCTGTTGCCACGTCGCGGGCAACCGCCAGAAACAGCCCGTCGGAGAATTTCAGAATATTAGCCTTATGCACGGCGGTAACCTTTTTACGGCCGTAGCGGCGGGCATATTCAAAGGCATATTTCACAATGCGACGGGTTCCGGTTTCAGAGATCATCTTGATAGAGAAACCGGCATCCTCACGGATTTGTTTCTCTCCCTTATCCTTAAGCATCTGCTTAAGTTTTTCCGCCCAGTCAGTGCCCCGCTCAAACTCAATGCCGGCATAAAGGTCTTCCATGTTTTCCCGAACAATAACCAGGTCTACGTCGCTGTAACGCGATGGTACCCCCGGATAACTCTTGCATGGCCGCAGGCAGGTATATAAATCAAGCGCTTTACGAATAGCCACGTTGACGCTGCGAAAGCCGGAACCCACCGGTGTGGTAATAGGGCCTTTGATGGCCGTGCGATTTTTCCGGATGGAATCCAGGACTTGCTCCGGTAAAGGGGTACCGAATTCGACAATTACGTCCGTACCGGCATGAACCACTTCCCAGTTAAATTTTACTCCCGTGGCTTCCAGTACTCGACGAGTGGCATCGGATATTTCCGGGCCGATCCCGTCGCCGGGAATTAAAGTTACATTATGAATCATTGTTGCTCCTTAGTTAACCTTCGGTGTTGGACACGTCTAAATCACGCTCTCTCACCATATTATATTTGAAAATCACCATATTTCCTGATATATGGCTTGAGACCGCCTTCATTCAAGATTGCCAGCATGGCTTCAGGAAGCTTGCCGGAAGTTAGAGTCTCGCCGTTGGTCTTGTTTTGAATAATGCCTGAAGCCAGGTCAATTTCCAGCTCATCGCCTTCGTTGATCTTATCGGTATCGCACACCAGCACTGGCAGGCCGACATTAATGGCATTGCGGAAGAATATGCGGGCGACAGATTTGGCCAGCACCGCCGACACCCCGGCCATCTTGATAATAACCGGAGCGTGTTCACGACTGGACCCCAAGCCGAAATTACTGCCGCCGACTACAAAATCTCCGGGCTTAACACGGGCGGCAAAGGTCGGGTCCGCATCTTCCAGCACATGTTTGGCCAGTTCCGGCAGATTACTCCGGAGGTGCACCAGCCGGCCGGGCGCGATCAGATCGGTGGAAATATTATCCCCAAATTTAAAAGCTCTGCCTTTAAGCATTACGCTACCTCCCGCGGATCAGTGATGACGCCAGTGATGGCCGAAGCGGCCGCCGTCGGTGTGCTGGAAAGGTAAATATATCCTTCCGGATTACCCATCCGTCCCAGGAAATTGCGGTTGGCAGTGGAAAGGCAGACCTCGCCGTCGCCCAGCACGCCTTGATGAACACCCAGACATCCGGCGCATCCGGGCGGCAGAATCACCGCCCCGGCCTCAACCAGAGTCTGAATATAACCCAATTTCATCCCAGCCAACAGCACCTGAGGTGAAGCCGGGCCCACTAACAGCCGGGTACCAGGATTCCGACGCTTGCCTCTAAGAATTTCGGCGGCCTGTTTCAAATCTGACAACCGGCCGTTGGTGCAGGTGCCGATGAAAACCTGGTCTACTTTGGTACCCTTGAGTTCAGTAACAGTAGCCGTGTTATCAACGGTATGAGGTTTGGCTATGGTCGGCTCTAAATTAGAAAGGTCAATATCAATTATCCGTTCATAAACAGCGCCGGCATCAGCGGTCAACGACCGGTAATCACCAGCGCGCCCCTGCTGCGTCAGATATTCCTGCGTCAGAATGTCCGAAGGGAATAGCCCGACTTTAGCCCCCGCTTCCACCGCCATGTTGGCGATGGTCAGACGGTCAGTCACCGACATGTCAGCCACGCCGTCGCCGCCGAACTCCAACGCCTTGTACGTAGCACCGTCAGCACCGATTAAACCGATAAGATGTAAAATCACATCCTTGGCGGTGACATGATTCTGAAACTTGCCGGTCATCCTGATGAAAAAAGTCTCTGGCACCCGAAACCAGGTTTTCCCAAGACCAAAGGCCGCGGCCACATCTGAAGAACCCATTCCGGTGGCAAAAGCACCCAAACCTCCGGCAGTGACCGTATGAGAGTCAGCCCCGACGATAACATCACCGGGCCGCGCATACTTTTCAGCCATAATTTGGTGGCAAACGCCCTCCCCGACGTCTGATAAAACTGCCCCGTAATCATTGGCGAACTTACGCAGGAAGGTATGGTCACAAGACAGTTGTTTCTGAGGTGACGGAGCGGCATGATCAATAAAAAGAATCGTATGAGCCGGATTGGCCAGTTTTGGCAACTCGAGCGCCAGAAACTCCCGGACCGTCAGCGGCCCGGTTGTGTCCTGCACCAGAGCCCAATCAACCGGGGATACCACGATATCTCCCGATTTAACGTCACTGCCGGTCTTCTCTGAAAGAATTTTTTCTGCTAGATTTTTTCCCATAACTTTAATCCCTAATAACCCATCATTAAATCCCGGATATACCAAAACTGAAATTTCCCGGTACGAAGACCGTCAAGGATTATGGTATTTCAGCAATTTATACTGAATAAAACTCAGTCCAGGCTGTTTGAAACTTACGGAGCGATTACCGCCAAAACATCATCCCTTGAAACCCGGTCACCGGAAGCGAACTTAAGTGCCGCCACGGTGCCGTCAATCGGTGACGGCAAATCAATCGCCATCTTCATCGCTTCCAAAACCACAACCGTATCCCCGGATTTTACCTGGGCGCCCACTTCCACCTCATAGCGCACCACCACGCCGGGCATGGGGGCAACAACCCCTTCACCGACCGGATCAGAGCCGGCGGCTTTGGGTGTCGCCGTTTCCTGAGGTTTGGCTGATACTACTGGCGTAGCGGGCTTCGGTTGGGACACCGGCGGCGGCGTAGCGGCAGGCACACTGACCGTTGCCGGGGCGGATTGAATCTGCTGGACCACAGGAGTCTGACTGCCGGCAGCCGACGGCTCAACACCGACATGATAGACCTGATTGTCCAGGTGGACATAGAAATAACGCAAGCCGCCGACTGGTGTCAGCGCCGGTGCAGAACCCTTCTCCACCAGCTTGCCCGCTTTAGCCATGGCAATCAGGTCATCCTCGTGCTTAATATCATCAAGAGTTTTGGCTTTGATGTCCGCCGGGGGTGTCTCCAGCCCGTATTTCCACTTAAGGAAACGCAGACCAACCTGAGGATACAAAGCGTAGGTTAAAACATCACCGATATCCCTGGCAATACCCTTAGTGGCTTCTTTGGCGGCAGCCAGTTCGGGTTCAAGAACATCAGCCGGCCGGACAGTAACCGGCGTTTCTCCACGTTCGTATCCTTTAAGCGCCAGTTTCTGAACTTCCGGGTCAACAGGTAACGGCGGGCAGCCATAAAGGCCGTAAAAATAGTCTTTCACCTGCGCGGTAATGACTTTATAGCGACCGAACAGGACATTCTGTACCGCCTGAATACCCACGATCTGGCTGGTCGGAGTCACTAAAGGTGGCACACCCATATCCTTGCGGACTCGTGGGATTTCTTCATAAACTTCATTGATCCGATCCAGTGCCCCAGCCTCACGAAGCTGACTGACCAGATTGGAAATCATGCCACCCGGTACCTGATGTTCAAGTACGGCGGTATCAATGACCGCGGTTTTGGTATTATCCATGAAATCCCGATACTTGGGCGCAATAGTTTCAAAATATTCACCCAGCTTGAGCAGGTCGCTAAGGTTCAATTTAGTGTCTCTCGCCTGTCCGGAAAGCGCGGCAACCATTGGTTCCACAGCCGGATGCGAGGTTCTCAAAGCCAAAGGCGCCAGACAGGTATCAATAATATCCACTCCGGCTTCTATTGCTTTATACATGCTCATTGAGGCCATACCGGAGGTGTAATGGCTGTGGAATTGGATCGGGACCTTAACTGCTTTCTTTAGTGCCTTGACCAAATTGTAGGCATCAGTCGGAGAAATCAGACCCGCCATATCCTTAATACAGATACTGTCGGCTCCCATGGCCTCAAACGTTTGGGCTTTGGCGATGTAATAATCCAGATTGTATACCGGGCCGCCCATACAGCGTTCCGTCAGCGAATAACTGAGTGCCAGTTGGGCATGCTTGCCCTTAGACTTGATGGCTTTAATGGCCGTCTCAAAATTACGTTCATCGTTAACCGCATCAAAGACTCTGAAGATGTCCACCCCACAGTCAGCGGCATGTTCCACAAAAGCCGTCACCACATCATCAGCATAATTGCGATAACCAACCAGATTCTGGCCGCGGAGCAACATCTGGAGCGGGGTATTGGGGGCGGCTTTCTTTATCTGCCGCAACCGCTCCCAGGGGTCCTCATTGAGAAAACGGATCGGCACATCAAAGGTAGCTCCACCCCAGACCTCCAGCGAGTAAAAACCCGCCTTGTCCATTTCCCCGACAATACCCAGAATATCTTCGGTACTCATTCGGGTTGCCATGAGCGACTGGTGCCCGTCGCGTAATGTCAGATCGGTGATTTTTACTGGATTAGCCGGCATACTTCCCCCTTAAACGGTGGCTTTATCGGTATCTAAATAGACGTTCATTGCGGCGGTAATAACCGCCAGCAATCGCCCGTTGTCAACTGGAGGTGCCTCAAGACCCTGAGATTCCTCCCAAGCCCCAATGGCCGCACTTATTATAGCGATTTTTCGGTCATTCATCATCTTTTACGGAATAAAACATACTGCGCCGCTATTTTACTGTAAATCAGCAGTTAAGCCAATTTACAAAAACTTTCAGCAAATAAACATTGGGGGAAGATAGCCCTAGAGCGGGATATTACCGTGTTTTTTTGCTGGATTCCGGGCCTTTTTCCCAGCTAAAACTCGTAATGACTTAATCAGATGAGCGCGGGTTTCGGCGGGAATAATCACATCGTCCACGTATCCCATGGCCGCCGCCTGGTAAGGATTATCAAATTTATCACGATATTCAGCAACGCACAGATCACGTTCAGCTTTTTGATCAACCGCCTCGGCGATACGCTTGCGGTGAATCACTGCCACAGCGCCTTCGGCACCCATGACCGCGATCTCAGCACACGGCCAGGCCAAATTAATATCCCCCCGAAGGTGACGGGAACTCATCACAATATAGGCTCCGCCGTAAGCCTTGCGGGTAATCACCGTGATTTTGGGTACGGTAGCTTCGGCGTACGCGTATATAAGCTTGGCCCCGTGCCGGATAATCCCCCCGTGCTCCTGATCTACGCCGGGAAGAAAGCCGGGAACGTCCACAAAGCTGACCAGCGGAATATTAAAGGCATCGCAAAAACGGACAAACCGGGCAGCTTTGACGGCTGCATTGATATCAATGACGCCCGCCAGATAATTGGGCTGCTGAGCAATGAAACCCACACTCTGCCCATCCAGCCGACCGAAGCCGACTATCATATTTGGGGCAAAAGCCGCTTGAACTTCCATGAAATCGCCATTATCCACCACGGTGGTAATCACCTTTTTCATGTCATAGGCTTTGCGCGGGTCATCCGGCACGATACTATTCAGCGCATCATCATGATGGGTTTCAGCACCCTTTTTTGAAGGCAACCTGGGGACCTCTTTATCAAAAGAGGAGGGTAAAAATGATAATAGTCTGCGTACCTGTTCAAAGCATTCCACTTCGGTGTTAGTGGTAAAATGCGCCACGCCGCTTTTTTTGGCATGGGTATCGGCACCACCCAAGGCTTCATGTGTCACTTCTTCACCGGTGACCGCCTTAACTACATCCGGACCGGTAATATACATCTGCCCCATACCCCGAACCATGAATACAAAATCGGTCAAGGCCGGGCCGTAAACCGCACCACCGGCCGACGGACCGACAATAATAGATATTTGGGGAATAGCGCCTGAGGCCAGCGCATTTAACAGCAGTATGTCCCCCACGCCGCACAAACTGGCAACGCCTTCCTGGATGCGAGCGCCGCCGGAATCATTAACGGCGACCAGCGGCGCGCCGGAATCAATGGCCATTTCCATTACCTGGCGGACTTTCTGACCGACAACCTCAGAAATGGAACCACCCAGCACCGTAAAATCCTGTGCATACACAAACACCTTACGGCCATCAATGGTACCGCACCCGGTGACCACAGCATCACCGGGATGCTGCTGGTTGCCCAAGCCGAAATCGCCTGACCGGTGGGTGCAGAATGCAGACAGTTCTACAAAAGACCCGTGATCCAGTAATTTTTCAATACGTTCCCGGGCGGTCAGCTTACCCCGGGCATGCTGGGCCTTGACCCGTGCTTCACCGCCACCCAGGGCGATCTGTTGCTTTTTCTCAGACAGGATACTGATTTTATTTTTCATTGAACGCTCATTCACCTATTTAGATTAACGCTATCTTAGCACACGATGAATTGTCGGGCAATAGAAAATCGGCGGGGTTTTGCTTCCCCGCCGATTGATTAGACGATATTCTTCTATTCCGAGTTAATTAGGCCTTGACTTCGGCCTCTTTGTTGCTGCGGACACCCTTTTTGATATCGCGCACGCTCTGAATGTAGGGGCAAACGCCATCTTCAAAGAAAGTGCAGCGATTTGAATAGCCGGAGTAGTGACATAGACCGCAATGTGAAGTAGCAACCTGGAAACTTGACTGTTTCATGTGCTTTGTCCTCTCTATCTATGTGTGCTTCGTTTCCCTTTATGGAGACCGGTGGCTCATACGGGCCTTTACCGGCCTGATTAAGAGTACCCTATTATAAATGACTTTGTTGGACAATGTCAAGAGGGTATTAATACCCCCAAAATTTGGGGTAATATTTTCTTTTTCCATCGTCACATATATGAGCATATACGAGAACAGAGAGCAGGCAACCATGCTCAGTTAGCATTTGGGCGAAAGGATACCGGAGGTCAGACTCTATTCTTCTTCCCGGCGGGGGCCGAACCAATGATTTAGGCGGTCGGCAATTTCTTTCTCAAACCCCTGCTTTGAAGGGGTATAGAATTTTTGCCCTTTAAGAGATCCCGGCAAATTTTGCTGCCGCACAAAATGCTCCGGATAATCATGAGCGTATTTATAACCCTTGCCAAAACCCAGGTCTTTCATCAACCCGGTGGGGGCATTGCGCAGGTGTAAAGGCACCGGTTCAACGGGGTTCTTGGCAATGGAAGACTGCACCTTTTTATAGGCAGCGTACAGCGAATTGCTTTTTGGGGCCGTCGCCAGATAGACCGCCGCCTGGGCCAGAGCCGTATTGGCCTCCGGCATACCAATAAAATGTACTGCCTGTTGCGCAGCCATGGCGATGACCAAAGCCTGCGGATCAGCCATGCCCACATCTTCGGAAGCAAAACGCACCAGCCGCCGGGCGATATACAATGGGTCTTCACCCGCTTCCAGCATGCGCCCCAACCAGTATAATGAAGCATCCGGGTCAGAACCCCTCATGGACTTATGCAAGGCTGAAATAATATCGTAATGCTGTTCGCCGGCGCGGTCATAAAGCAGCGTTTTGGTCTGAGCAGCATCTTCAATGGACTCCAGGGTGATATGGCGTTTGCCGGCTTCATCCGGCGGCGTGGTACGGGCCGCCAATTCCAGAATATTCAGGGCGATCCTGGCGTCCCCTCCGGCCAGATTGACGATATGTTCAGCTCCTTCTTCAGACAAAACGACATGTGATTCGCCCAATCCCCGTTCCTTATCACCGGCGGCACGGACCAACAGCAATTTAATCTGTTCAGCACTGAGGGCTTGTAATACATAGGTGCGCGACCGGGATAGCAGGGGTGAGATAACCTCAAAGGACGGGTTTTCTGTGGTCGCCCCAATCAGCGTTACGGTACCATCCTCCACATACGGCAGAATGGTGTCCTGCTGGCCTTTGTTGAACCGGTGTATTTCATCAATGAAAAGGATTGTCTTCCGGTGCTGTGACAACCGCTGTTGTTTGGCTTCTTCTATCACCTTGCGAAGGTCGGCGACCCCGGCGCTGACAGCACTCACCACCGCAAATTGAGCGTCACTGGCCTTAGCCATCAGGTGTGCCAATGTAGTCTTGCCGGAACCAGGAGGCCCCCACAGGATGATTGAAGGTAATTCACCGGCATCAATAGCCCGGCGCAACGCCCGCCCCTCGCCGACCAGATGTTCCTGCCCGATGTATTCATTCAGGTTTTGCGGGCGCATCCGGGCCGCCAGCGGCGCCGTCTCATTCCGCAACTTTTCAAATTGGTTTTCAAACATATCCTGGGACATTACTCTGTCTTCCCTCAATGATTTCCCGGAGTTGTTCCGGATTTTCGGTAGAAAATATGATGTGGCGATAAGGCCCGTTCTTCATAACCAGATCAATCCCTTTCCGTCCAAAGCTGTAGGCTTTGACCCATCCATCTCTAAAGCGAGTGACCCGCAAGCCCCAGCCACCGAAAACCAGGGGAGGCCGATTGTTAATCAGGCAGTCCTGAACATCGGCAATTCTGATGGAGGTATGAAACCGTCCGGACTGCAGATTAATTAACTCAGGGGTGACAATGACTGTAAATTTCAGAAAATTGGACATCAGCCAGGCGACCGACAAAAATACCGCCGACAGAATCACCGATACCACCTTCGGGGGCTCATTTGACTCACTGCCGCCAAACAGAACCAAGGAAAATGCCAGGCCGATTACCAGCATGAACGTCATCAGCCAGCGCATCAACGGCAGATTTATTTCTTCCCGATATAGTTCATCACCCAACGGAATAACAGCGGGCATCTCCAATCCTTTCCCTGTCCAATATAAACAAAAACGGCTGTAACCCTGATTACCTGTATCGCTTCACTTGAAACTTGTATAGTGTGACCGGTTCCAACGTGCCTATCCCGGCTTTCTGGCGGCAGATACTTATCTGTGCTTCCACGGTATCCACCCCCTCCAGGTCAGGTAGCAACAGCCCTCGCTTCCAGCCCCGTTCTACGATGATACCGTAATTTTTGGGGTCCAGTTCATCAAGCTCTGCCGGCTCCGGTTCGGTCAGGACATCCACACTGTATGAGAGATGGCCAAGCTCTTCCTGAGATACTGGCAGAAACCGCGGGTCGCGGCTGGCCGCAGCAATGGCATTGGCGATTATCTCCGCCCCAATGGTCTCTTGTGATGGTTCAAACGTGCCGATACACCCCCGCAACTGACCTTCCTTTTTCAGGGAAACAAAAACCCCGGCCCGGCCGGTCATCTCCGGGGGCAGTTCTTTCGGCGGACTGACCGTCCGGTGCTCTTTCACAAAGGTTTCCACCGCCTCTCTGGCCAGACTTACCAGCGGTGAAGTCTGGCGACAATGCACGATGATACCGGCGTAGCCGACCACGGCGGAATAATCCCCCGAAGCGTCGCCGGAAGTCTGGTACCGCACCAATTCAGCGCTTTTGGCGCCCAGTGCCCGGGCCGCCGTCAACATGGTGACGGCGGGTGCATAACCACACATGGAAATTCTTTCCTTGATAACCCGCTCCAGCAAAGCCTCTTCATCTAATTCCAAAATAGCTTCAATGGCTCTCTTGTCCTTAGCAACGGCGGATTCCTGCGGCTCATAGTGAGTCATGTCAGAGGAGGCCACAATCACTATCTTTTTGTCCGGTGATTCCTGAACCGCCTGAGCAATACTGGCCCCGATTTCCCGATAAATCTCCAGCGTAGCGACGGCCAGGGTAATCGGAACGATTTTGAGATCCGGTTTGAAATACTGGAGCAGCGGCAACTGCACCTCTATCGCGTGTTCGCTCTGGTGGGCCGTTCGGTCTTCCTGGAGGTATTTGGAATTGGCCAGAATATTCTGGGCCAAAGCCGAATCAATGGGTACGTCGCCCAACGGTGTTTGCCAGTTACCGACGGTCATAATGCTGAATGGTTTGCCCATCCCGGTATGGTTAGGGCCGATGATGATGTAGGTATCAGCCGGAGCAATACGGGTTATGACTGAGGCGGCCACCGCCCCGGAATAAATATAGCCGGCATGCGGCGAGATAATGCCGACCGCCTGAATCTTGTCATCATGCCGCTCCACAAATGACTCAATAAAGGCCCGCAGTTGTTCAGCGGTACCCGGATAAAATTTTCCTGATGCGATCGGATGCCGTGTCATTACCATGGCTGTCGTCTCTTTTCGTTCAATAGTAGCTACACTCTGAAATTCAATTCCGTGCCGCAAAAGCGGCAATGGGTTCCAACTAAACCCATTATTCGGGCTGAATAACCGGACCGCTTAACCGCTTTTTGCCCACAATTGTAACAGACGGTGTCACCGGAATCATTACCGCCAACGTTCCCCAGATAGACAAACTCCAGGCCAGCTGCCACCCCCAGTGCGAGGGCCCGCTCCATAGTTTCCAGCGGCGTCACCGGATAGTCTTGCATCTGCCGGCGGGGATGAAACCGGGTAATGTGCCACGGCGTCAACGGGCTTAAACTGCCGGCAATCCACTCAGCGATGCCGCGGAGCTGGTTGTCATCGTCATTGATACAGGGCATAATATTGGTCACCACCTCAACGTGCATGCCCCACTTGTGACTGGCCCGTTCCGTAACCCGCAAAATCCCTTCATAATTCTGAACCCGCCCTATTTTACGATAACTCTGGTTATTGAATCCCTTGACGTCCACCCGCCAGGCATCCAGAAACGGCCCGATGGCATCAAGCTGGGCCTCCGAGGCATAACCGTTGGTAACATAGACCGTATAGAGCCCCTGTGCTTTGGCCAGTCTGGCGGTCTCCAGAGTATATTCCAGCCAGACAGACGGCTCATTATAAGTCCAGGCGATACCGGCACTGCCGGACTGACAGGCCATCTCCACCGCCCGCTCCGGCAATATTTCCCGGGAATACCGCAAACCGTTCTCGTCCTCAGGACAGGCAATCTCCCAATTCTGGCAACCGCGGCAATGGAAATTACAGCCCCAGCTGCCCAAAGAGAATACTTTGGAACCGGGATGGAAATGATACAACGGCTTCTTCTCAATGGGATCAACCGCCAGTGAGGAAATTTTGGCATAATTCAGGTTGAACAACGCCCCGGCGTCGTTCCGATACATACGGCAGACACCGGTCTGTCCTTCATTGATGCGGCAAAACCACTGGCAGGTGCCGCATCTGACCCGGTTGTCCGGCAATTTTTCCCAAAGCAGTGCGGGATACATTCTACGTCCTCCCGTTGGTATTATAACACTCGCCGGTGATGTATTTGCCTTTTAGAAAAAAAATCAATCGGACTCTACCGCTTTCAATCTTTTCGCGCTATACTGATATGAACTTCATTTCGGGAGGATGCCATGATACTCATCACCGGTGCCAGCGGTTTTGTCGCCAGCCACCTTATCCCCCGGCTGCACAAGGACGGTCACCAGCTGCGCTGTCTGGTCACCAATGAAGCTGAAGGTGCCCGCATCCAGGCCCCAGGTGCCGAACTGGCCGTGGGCAACGTCACCGATACAGAAGGTCTGCGGGCGGCCATGGCAGGTGTAGACACCGTCATTCACCTGGTGGCCATCATCCGGGAATTCGGGCCAAACACCTATCACAAAATTAACGTGGTCGGCACACAGAACGTGGTCAATGCCGCCCGGGATGCCGGAGTAAAGCGTTTCATCCACATGGGCATTCTGGGAGCTTCCCCCGACCCCCGCTACACTTATCTCCATTCCAAGTGGCTGGGCATGGAAGCGGTCAAAAACTCCGGCCTGGACTACTCCATTCTCCAGCCTTCGGTGATGTTCGGTCAGGGCGCCGGTTTTGTCGCTTCGCTGATACGCTCGGTTAATATGGTGCCGTTCATCGTCCCCATTGCCGGTGACGGTAAAAGCCGACTGCAGCCCATCTGGATCGGTGATGTGGTCAGCTGCGTTCTCAAAATGGTCGCCGGCGAAAAAAGCGGTGAGAGTTGCCCGGTCGGCGGCCCGGAAATTGTGACCTATGAGACCATGCTGGACGAACTCTTAAGAGCTATGGGCAAGAAAAAACTGAAGGTCAAAATACCCCGGCCGCTGATGCTGCCGGTGGTAGCCGTCATGGATAAGCTTTTCGCCAATCCGCCGATCAGCATGGGGGAGTTCAAATCCATGGAGATTGAAAACACCACCGAACCGGATGCCGTGGAGAATCAATTCGGTTTCAAACCCATGCCGCTGCGGGACGGGCTGGGCTATCTTAAAAAGGCCTGAGGTTAAAGGTTACAATCCCCGCCAGAGCCGCTCTACCCGGATTTTAAGCTCTTCCAGGCTGGTATCGGTGTCTATTACCTCAGCGGCGTAACGCCGCCGCTCATCGTTGGATGTTTGGGAGGCGATCCGCGCCCCGGCTTCGGCTTCGGTGTAACCCATTTTTTCCACCAGCCGTTTGAGCACCACCTTCGCCGGGGCCACCGTCAGCCAGATAGTGTCGGACTCGGCCGCCCATCCGGCCTCTACCAGCAAAGGCGCCTCCACAACAATCACCTGATAACCATCTTGTCTGAGTTGCGCCACTTCCGCGGCTACCGCCCGGTTGATTAACGGATGTGTAACCGCGTTAAGACGATTCAGCGCCGCCGGGTCGCTGAAAACAATACCCGCCAGCCGCCGCCGGTCAATCTGACCGTTGCCGTTAACTATATCCTCGCCGAAGAGACGGACAATCTCGGCCTTTAACGCTTCATCTTCCCGCAACAACCGGTGGCCGACCTTATCCGCGTCAATAAACGCGGCGCCCAAGTCTTTCAACATAGCGCCGACCGTACTCTTACCGCTGCCGATACCGCCGGTTAGTCCGATAGTAATCATAAGGGCTTGAGTGTAACACCTCATAACGCCAGTTTCAAACAGCCGAAGAGGCGGTAATATGGATATCGGTTCCGGACAAATTGACGCATTGGCGCCAAAAAGGTATCCTGAAACAACCTCTTAAAAAGGAGACTGAATGTTTAAGAAAATTCTGCTGCCGTTGGATGGTTCAGACCTGGCTGAAGCCGTGATTCCTTACGGAGAAGCCCTGGCCCGCCGGACCGGGGCCGAGTTGGTACTGCTACATGCCTGTGATGAAAGCCATCACCTGCACCATACCATGCATCGGCTGTACCTGGAGAAACGGGCGGAAATAATCGCTGCCGACCTCACCGGCGACGGCGCACTGCCGGCGGTGACCGCTGTAACTCAATTCGGTCAGCCGACCGAGGTTATCCAAAACTATGTGGCCAACAACGGGATTGACCTGGTTGTCATGGTGCGGGAAGGTTCCAGTACCACTCAGCGTCAGACAACGTCACTCTTTGACGACGTTTTCCGGTTGGTGGGCTGCCCGGCCATGCTGGTGCCGCCCCATACGCCGGATGGCGGCCGACCGCTGTTTAACCAAATTCTGGTCCCGCTGGACGGCAGCGCCGGCTCGGAACAAGCTCTGGCGCCGGCGGTGGCACTGGCCCGGGTTGATGACGGAGAAATCACCCTATTCAGCATGGTCAGGGAAGTTTACGATGCCGAACCGGAATCAGACCTGGTCGGCGACCGTGGTCTGTATGACCGGGAAGTATCAGTCAAAGAACAGGAAAAAACCGGGGATTACCTGGAACAACTAGCCCGCAAACTCCGGTTGGAGGGGCTTGATGCCGACACACGGGTAGACATCGGCGACGATTCATCCCGCCTGATTGCCGCTGCGGCCAGGGTGCTTGGGGCCGATATGGTGGTCATGGCGACGGCCTCGGTGGTGTCCACCTGGCGGGCAAAATCAATCACCCACAAACTTCTGGCAGAGAGCGAACTGCCGTTGCTCATCGTCCGACAGCAGTAATTCCGCCTCCCTGTTTAAACACACAAAGGGAACCCGCCTTCCGGCGGGTTCCCTTTTTTTCTACGTGATTTAAGACTATTTAACTTCGACGGTGGCGCCGGCAGCTTCCAGCTTCTCTTTAACGCTGGCAGCTTCTTCCTTGCTGACAGCTTCCTTGACTGCTTTGGGAGCGGCTTCAACCATTTCCTTGGACTCTTTGAGTCCCAGGCCGGTCAGTTCGCGAACAACCCGGATGACGTTGATCTTATTGGCGCCGATGTCTTTCAGAATGACATCAAATTCGGTCTGCTCTTCAGCAGGGGCAGCAGCCTCGCCGCCGCCAGCCGGGGCCGCCGCAGCAGCCATGGGAACCGCGGCACTGACGCCGAATTCTTCTTCCAGAGCCTTGACCAGATCGGCCAGGTCCATGACGTTGAGTTCCTTGATTTGAGCGATGATTTCTTTAACAGCCATTTCTGTAATTCCTCCGTTAATATTTTCTAAATTTATTTGGCTTCTTCTAATTGCTTCAGGTGGCCGTTCAACACAGTCACCAAACCCTGAATGGGCGCGTTAAGGGTACCGACCAGTTTGTAGAGCGGGGCTTGAATACCGCCCAGCACCTTAGCCACCAGAATCTCTTTTGACGGCAGTTTGGACAGGGTGGTCACATCCTCAGCGGACAAGGCGCGAGAGCCGAGAAAACCGCCCTCCACAGTCATTACGGACTTGGATTTGGTGATGTGTTCCAGTAGCAGTTTGGCCGGCCCGGTAACATCCTCACCGTAGCCCCAGGACAAGGCAATCGGCCCGTCTAACAGCGCCGTCAGGTTGTCCTTACCGGCACCGGCAGCGGCGCTTTTAACCAGCGTGTTTTTGACCACTTTGTAACCGACGCTGGACTGGCGCAGTTTGCCGCGTAAACCGGTGAGTTCAGCGGTGCTGACACCACGGTAATTGGTGATGATGGCTACGCTGGATTCAGCGATGATCTTTTGCAGCTCATCAATTGTTTGCTGTTTTTTCAGCTTAACTTTGGCATTTACCATACTTCTAACCTCTCTTCAGAAATAAAAAAAGTCCTCGCACGCGCAAGGACTCTTAAAAAACCGTTATCGGCTCTCTGTTTCCTCGGCGGGCATTAATTAAGTCCTCAAAGGGACGCCGGCTGTCTCCGGATATTAAATTGTTAATTCAGGTTATCTTAGCATCCTGCGGTGTGAGACGCAAGCGACACTAGACCCCAGCAAGAGACATGATGGAGCGCATATCCAGCTTAATGCCGGGGCCCATGGTAGTGGTCAGGAAAGCACTCTTAATGTACTGCCCTTTGGCTGCGGCGGGCTTGGCACGCACTATCGCTTCCATCAGTGACGTCATATTGCCCACCAGTTTTTCTTCTTCAAAACTGGCTTTACCCAGGATAACGTGAATGATGGCAGTCCGATCCAGCTTGAATTCCACCCGGCCCATGCGGGCTTCCTTGATGGTTTGCGGCAGATCGGAAGCGGGTACCACGGTGCCGGCCTTGGGATTAGGCATCAACCCCTTGCGGCCGAGCGACTTACCCAGTTTACCGACTTTACCCATCATTTCCGGCGTGGCGATGGCGACATCAAACTCCAGCCAGCCGCCGGCGATCTTTTCCACCAGGTCGTCGCCGCCGACAATATCGGCACCGGCGTCCCGGGCAATTTTTTCGGCATCGCCCTGAGCGAAAACCAACACCCGCACCTGCTTGCCCAACCCGTGCGGCATCAGCGCCACGCCCCGGACTACCTGAGCAGAGTTACGCGGGTCAAGTCCCATCTTGAGGTGCATCTCTACGGTCTCATCAAATTTACAGGTGGCGGCCTGTTTGGCCAGTGCAACGGCCTCAGCGGCCGTGTAATCTTTGCCGGATTCCACCAGCTTTTCTACTGCTTCAAATCTTTTTCCATGGTCTGCCATATTATTCTACCTTTATCCCCATGCTGCGGGCGGAACCGGCGATAATACGCACGGCGCCTTCCACATCAACGGCGTTGAGATCTTTCATTTTCAATTCAGCGATTTCGCGCACCTTGGCGCGGGATATCACAATGGGGGCACCCTGACCGGGACTGGTGGCACCCTTGGGGACGCCTGCGGCTTTCTTCAGCAGGTCGGCGGCCGGCGGGGTCTTGGTGATGAAGGTGAAAGACCGGTCATCAAAGACGGTAATCTCCACCGGCACCACGGTGCCTTCCATAGAAGCGGTGCGCTCATTGTATTCCTTACAGAAACCCATGATGTTGACGCCATGCTGACCAAGCGCCGGACCGATGGGCGGTGCCGGATTAGCCTTACCGGCGGGAATCTGCAATTTAATAATTGCTTTAATTTTCTTAGCCAAAGCCTATCTCCTTGAATCCGGGAGTAACTCTCTTAGAGCTTCTCCACCTGTAAAAAGTCCAGTTCCACCGGGGTTTCCCGACCGAACAGTGAAAGCAATACCTTAACCTTGCCCTTGTCGGCGTGGACCTCGTCCACCATACCGATGAAGTCAACGAACGGCCCGTCAACCACCCGGACGCTCTGGCCTTTCTTAAAGCCGACCTTCACCCGCGGGGCTTCCGCCTCCATCTGGGTAATGATGCGGTCAACTTCATGGGGCTTAAGCGGCGTCGGTTTGCCGGCCGTGCCGACAAACCCGGTCACACCGGGTGTATTGCGAACGATATTCCAGTTCTGGTCAGTCATCAACATTTGAACAATGACGTAGCCAGGCAAAATCTTACGCCGGATGGTCCGCCGCAGACCGTTTTTGACCTCCACCTCTTCTTCGGTGGGGACTTCCACGCGGCAGATTTCCTCGCCCAGATCCAGCGTCTGAATTCTTTCGCCCAGGTTCTTTCTCACCCGTTCTTCATGACCGGAATAAGTATGAACCACGTACCATTTTCTATCGTTTTCCGTCAATACCAGCACCTTCGGCTTGCGCCTGTTACCAACCGCATCCCGCTATTTCAGCAGGAAGTTATCCACCAGGTAGGACAGGCCATAGTCCAGTACGCCGAGCACCAGCCCGACGGAAAAGGCCACGACCAATACCATTACGGTCAGCTTTCTTATTTCATCCCGAGTCGGCCAGGTAACCTTTTTCAGTTCAGCAATGATATTGCCGAAAAAACCAGGCCTGGCCGCAGCCGCCGGCTTGTTAGCCGGCGGCTTGGCATTTGTTTTTGACATGGCTTGCTTTCGCAATTGTCCCGTCACTTAGTCTCCCGAAACAAATGATGAGTCCGGCAGCGGGGACAATACTTATTAATCTCCAGACGCCGAGCGTCATTGCGCTTGTTTTTGGACGACGTATATACTCTCTCGCTGCACTCGGTGCAGGCAAAAGTAATTACGATCCGGTTTTCTGTCTTAGCCATATTACTCCAGAATTTCGGTGATGGCGCCGGCGCCTACGGTGCGGCCACCTTCGCGGATGGCGAACCGAAGACCCTTTTCCATTGCAACCGGGTAGATTAAGTTGACCTTCATCTTGACGTTATCGCCAGGCATCACCATCTCCACGCCGGCCGGCAGCTCAATGTTGCCGGTGACATCGGTGGTGCCGATGTAGAACTGGGGCTTGTAACCGTTGAAGAACGGAGTGTGGCGACCACCTTCGTCCTTGGACAGAACATAGACCTCGGCTTCGGCTTTAGTGTGCGGCTTGATGGAGCCGGGCTTGGCCATCACCTGGCCGCGCTCAATATCGGTGCGTTCAACACCGCGGAGCAACAGACCGACGGCATCGCCGGGCTCGGCGCTGTCCAGCAGTTTGTGGAACATTTCCACACCGGTGACAACAACCTTGCGGGTGTCATGGTGCAGACCAACGATTTCAACTTCATCGCCGACCTTGACTACACCGCGGTCAACCCGACCGGTGGCCACGGTGCCGCGGCCTTTGATGGAAAAGACATCTTCTACCTGCATCAGGAACGGCTTGTCCTTGGGGCGTTCCGGCATGGGAATAAAGGTATCAACAGCATCCATCAGTTTCAGGATGCGGCCGCACCATTCACACTCCTGCTTGCCGCAGGCACATTCCAGCGCCTTGACGGCGGCCACGCGCATGACCGGAGTGTCATCACCGGGGAACTTGTATTTGTTCAGCAGTTCGCGAACTTCAAGCTCCACCAGCTCCAGCAGTTCTTCATCTTCCATGATGTCCACTTTGTTCAGGGCGACCACAATGGCCGGCACCTGGACCTGACGCGCCAGCAGTACATGCTCGCGGGTCTGCGGCATGGGACCGTCGGGAGCGCTGACCACCAGGATGGCACCGTCCATCTGGGCGGCACCGGTGATCATGTTCTTGACAAAGTCGGCATGGCCGGGGCAGTCAATGTGAGCATAGTGACGGTTGGCCGTCTCGTACTCAACATGAGAGATGGCGATGGTCATACCGCGGGCTTTTTCTTCCGGCGCATTGTCAATGGAATCAAAGCTGCGCTTCTGAGCCAGGCCGGCGGCGGCCAGCACGGTGGTGATGGCGGCGGTCAGCGTGGTCTTGCCATGGTCAACGTGACCGATGGTGCCAACGTTGGCATGCGGTTTAGAGCGATCAAATTTCTGTTTAGCCATTTATATTTTCCCCCTTATTAATTTCTCGTCTGGAGCCCACAATCGGATTCGAACCGATGACCCCGTTCTTACCAAGAACGTGCTCTACCGACTGAGCTATGTGGGCAACCCTAGTATTATAGTTATTACCAGCTACGTTGTCTAGCTGCCGAATATAAAAAAACTGGAGAGGACTGGATTCGAACCAGTGAAGCCCTTTCGAGCGGCAGTTTTACAGACTGCTCCGATTAACCACTCCGGCACCTCTCCACGTACAACAGCCGAGCCCGAGAGGGGATTCGAACCCACTAACCTACCGATTACAAGTCGGTTGCGCTACCATTGCGCCACTCGGGCAGAATCCGGTTTTTTCGGCACGAAATACCGGGTCTGCTTACAAACAGAAAGATATTATATGAAATATGACAAGGATGAGTCAAGGATTACTGCACCGGCGTCGCCTTTTCCCGGAATATTTGTTGGTTATTAAGATATCTGGATTTGGAATTCAGGCGGTCACCACGGTATCTCAATCTTCTTGAACGATTCCGCCAGCAGAAACTCTTCGCCTTCGGCGGCTGCGGAAGCCCGGGCTTTAATCCGATCCAGCCGGGCGGCAAAATCATCGCCCACCTGACTGCGGTGGCACTTGATGGCCTCAACCTTGCGGTCAAAAAAGCCTTCAATGTCGGAGCGGTAGTCCGAATCCTCGGCCCCGGCCAGCCAGACCTCTCCAACCTTATGCGGCTCATAACCGGCGGCCAGCAGGTCCGGATACGCCAGATGATCCCGCGAATAGGGAAAGACCGCGTCCATAGTTGCCTCACCGCACTGCCGGTGATCCCGGTGCCACCAGATATAGCGCTGGTAAGGCGAGTGGGTAATGACCAGTTCCGGCCGGTAAAGGCGAATCAACCGCACCAGCTCTTTGCGCAACTCCGGCGTGGCTTCCAGTCCCTGATCCGGATTTCCCAGAAACACAACGTCTTCAACACCGAGGGTTCGGGCGGCTGCCCGCTGTTCTTCCATGCGGATGGCCACCAACCGGGCCGGCGGCATCTGCCGGTCATCCGTGCCCTTGTCTCCGGCGGTACAGATGACATAGACCACCCGCTTGCCCTCGCCAGCCAGCCGGGCAATGGTGCCGCCGGAGGAAAACTCCGGGTCATCCGGATGCGCCATCACCACCAGTACATCGGCTTGTTTTACACTATCCATTCAAACACACCTCGGTATCTTCTTTGGCAACCATCAGTGATTCAAAAACCGCCTCCACCCGCACAGCCACCGCGTCCCAGCTGAAATCACTGATGGAGCAATGCAGTATTTCCGGGTCAACTGTCGGGCGATTTAACCAGTCATCCAGCGCCGGGGCTAATGACGACGGCAGGTTATCCGGCGTGACGGAGCCGGAAATCCCTTCTTTAATAATATCCCGGGCGGCGCCGACATCAGCAGAAACCACCGGCGTCCCGCAGGCGACCGCTTCCAGAGCCACCATACCAAAGGTCTCGGAGTAAGACGGCACGGCGACCACATCGGCGGCGGCATAATACCAAGGCATCTGGGACTGCGGCGTCGCGCCGGTAAAACTCACCCGGTCAGCGAGGCCCAGAACTTCAGCCTGAAGGCGCAGCCGGGCCAGAGTCTCCCGGCTGTGTTCATCGCCGCCGACCACCAGCAGACGACAGTTTTTATTTTTTAACAAAGCCGCGGCCTCAACCAAACGGTCAATGCCTTTGAGTTTATCCAGCCGGCCGACGTACAGCACCGTCGGGGCTTCGGGTTGGCCCAATATGTGCCGGGCCGCCGTTTTATCCAGCGGCCGGAACAAGCCCAAGTCAACCCCGCACGGCACCACGCTGACCTTGTCCGCGGCCCCCTGATGATAACGGATAACCGAGTCCGCCTCCCCCAAGGTGCCGCACATGATGCGGCGGCAGTCGTTGACTATTTCAGCCTCGGTTATCAGCCTCAAGCCCGGTTCCGGTGCACCCAGGCCGAGGGCGTCCTTGGCCGCCCCCACGGTGTGGAAGGCGAAAACATGCGGTACGCCCAGTTCAGCCGCCAGCTTGCGCCCGACTTCACCGGACAGCCAGTAGTGGGAGTGAATCAGGTCATAGACGGCGCAGTCGCGGCGGCAAAAATCATGGAGATTGCGTTCAAATTCCGGCAGATTATTAAACTGGGTCAGTTTGCCCATTTCTGCCACGGCTCCCGCCCGGATATGGACCAGGCGGACACCAGGGGCTAATGCCTCCGACTCCGCGTCCCGCGGGTCATGGGCACGGGTAAAGATATCCACACGATGCCCCCGCCGTCCCAGGGCGGCGGCCATTTCCCGGATATAGACGTTCATGCCGCCGGTATCGCGCCCGCCGGGCTGCCCCACCGGACAACTGTGTACCGACAACATGGCGATACTCAGTTTGCTGTTATCCGCCATTTAACTCAATCCTGAGATTACTGATCGGTTTCTCCTGTCCGCCCAGATGGTACTTGTATATTTCAGCACCTTTAAGATAATCATAAACCCGCATCCGGCGCTCCACGGCATCCTGAATGGAATAAACCTTGGACAGCAAGCCGACGCTGAGACCGGAGTGTTCCGGCTCATAGCCGCTGTTATACAGGTAGCGGGTGTTATTATAATCAAAGCACATGACGGCGGCGACAATGTCCCCGTTCAGCCGCAGGTGCCCGAATCTCAGCCAGCCCCCATCAGCCATGGCCGCCGCCAGTTCCCGGAAAAAAACTTCCATCTCCAGGGTCATGAACTCGGCCTTGTCTTTCCGGCTGATGCGGAGCAGCCGGAGCAGCGCCGCCAGCTCGGCCGGAACATCGTCAGGTTCTTTTATGTCAAATGTGACATCGACGGCTTCGGTCAGCCGCCGCCCTTTGCGCTTTATCTCGTGACGCTGATGCGAACTCAGGCTTTGCAGATAGGTTTCCCAGTCTGCCGGAAGATCCATTTCCAGGGTGACATCGGTATCGGTCAGTTCCAGCGGCAGGCCGCGTTGCCGCGCCAGCGGCAGCAGATGCTTCAGGGTAACCGAATCCGGGCGCAGGGCTTCCAGTTCCAGCTGTTTTACACCGGCCGCAGCCAAATTATCCAAAAGGGCGGCAAAGAAATCGTCTTCCCCGCCTTCACGGACTACAAAATCCAGGTAATCACAAACATCGGCACTGCCGATAAAACGCACCGTGCCGCCCGCCAGCCGGAGCGGCGCCAGGCCCACGGCCTGGCCGTCTTTTTCGGCCAGGAGCAGCAGGAGTTCATCGTCGGCTCCGAAATTGCGCCACCAGACGTTTAGCCACCCGGGAGTGACAAACGGAAAAGGCGCGCTGAGGTTAATATCACCGCCCCATCGCGCCGAAAGCTCCGCCGGACTCAGCGGTGAAAATGTACAAGGCATATATTTAAGAATATCACGGAAAGCGCTGATTGTCACCGCCGGCTAGTGACTGAGACCGGTCATGGCGGCGTGAGCCCGGGCGATACACCGGTCCATAATGACCTCCAGCCCGCCCCGCATGGCAATATCCGCCGCTGTTTCATTGACCACGCCCTGCTGCAGCCACAACACTCTGGCGCCGATAGCCACGGCATCTTCGGCAATTTCCGGCGTATGCTCTGAAGCCCGAAAGACATTAACGATGTCCACCGGTTCCGGCACGGATTTAAGGTCCGGGTAGCTTTTCAACCCCAAAACCTCGGCGGCATTGGGATTGACCGGTATCACCCGAAAACCGGACGCTATCAGGTAAGCGGTAACGGCGTTGGAATGCCGGGAAATATCCGGCGAGGCGCCGACTACGGCAATGGTTCCGGCTTTTTTAAGTATCTTTTGTTCTTTTCTCATCTACTGTCATCCACCTTCGGAAATTATTATAGCATCACCCGGCGGCAGTAGTTCAGGCGGCTAGCGGAACTCTTCAAAGAGGTCTGCCACCGACCTGATGTCCGGCCGGCGCAACACCAGCGGCTCTTTGCCGGCAGTGCCGAGATATTCATCAAAGGTCTCTCTGGGATGACGGTAGATGACGCCGGTGGGAATCTTATCTCCCCACTCCAGTGCCTTGCCAAAAGCTGCCGTCCGGTCAGCCGTATCATAACCAGACTCATCCTCCAGTTTATATACCCGTTCCTGATACCATTGAAAAGTGTTTTTCTTATTAAAGCTGACGCACGGCTGTAATATCTCCACCAGGGCAAAACCCGGGTGCCGGACTCCGGCGGCGATCAGAGCCGCCAGTTGTTCCAGATCACCGGCAAAGCCGCGGGCGATGAAGCTGCAATCAGCGGCCACCGCCAGCGCCAGCGGATGCAGCGCCGTCCAAGCCCCATCCGGGTTCATTTTAGTGGTAAAGCCCAGGTCAGTGGTCGGTGAGGCCTGGCCCTTGGTCAGCCCATACACCTGATTGTTGTGTACCAGGTAAGTGATGTCCGGATTGCGGTTCATGGTATGAATGAAGTGATTGCCGCCTTCGCCGTAGGCGTCGCCGTCGCCGCTTTCGGCGATGACCGTCAGCCCGGCATTAACGGTTTTGGCACCGATGGCCGCCGGCAGCGGCCGGCCGTGCAGTCCGTTAAAAATATTGGTCCGGGTGTAATGCGGCAGCTTGGCTGCCTGACCAATGCCGGAAACCATCAGCACCTGCCAGGGCTCCAGTTGCAGTTCTACCAGCGCCTGATTGACCGCCCGCAGGATACCGAAGTTGCCGCACCCCGGACACCAGGCGTTGTCCGAGGCCGGGGTGTAGTCATCAAGGGTAATTTTAAGTTTATCGCTCATGACGCACCCTCCGGCTGAAATTGGTTCAGAATATATGCAGCCGACAGCGGCCGCCCGTCAAAACGGTTGATGCGGATATCAGCATTGATGCCGGTCTCCGCCTGAATCAGCCGCACCAATTGGCCGGTGGCATTGCTTTCAATGACCACCGGTTTGCCGCCGCCGTCCAGCATGGCAGCGACTTCCGAGGCCGGGAACGGCCACAATTCCGCCAGATGCAGATGACTTATCTTGCCGCCGGCACCATTCAGGATTTCAACCGCCTCGGCAACCGGGCCGAAGCCCGAGCCCCAACTGATGAAGGTATAATCCGCCTGCGGCTGCCGGCTGAGGACGGGTTTGTTAATCTCGGCGGCCAGTCCGGTCAGTTTCTTCAGCCGTTTGCCGACCATCAGCCGCCGGGTTGCGGCGTCTTCAATGATATGACCGGCTTCAGAGTGTTCATCGGAATCCGCCGCCACCAGCGCCTGGTGAATACCGGGTAAAGCCCGCGGGGAGACGCCGGATTCGGTGTAAGCATAACGCTTATGTTCCCTGCCCTGGCGGTCAGCCTCGGTCTGAGACAGCCATTCGCCCCTTTCTATTGTTACCGCTTCAAGGTCAAACGGGGCCACAGTATAATAGGAGTCGGCCATCTGATGGTCAGTTAGGACAATGACCGGCGTCTGATATTTCTCCGCCAGATTGAAGGCCTTGACCGTCAGCCAAAAAGCCTCTTCAGCGTTAGCCGGGGCCAGCACCGCGCGGGGGAATTCGCCGTGACCGGCATGTATCGCATAATTCAGTTCGGCCTGTTCGGTGCGCGTCGGCAGTCCGGTGGCCGGACCGGCCCGCTGCCCCAGAACGATAACCACCGGTGTTTCGGTCATGCCGGCCAGCGCCAGCCCCTCCGTCATCAGGCTGAAGCCGCCGCCGGACGTCGCAGTCATCGCCCGCGCCCCGGCGTAACCAGCCCCGACCGCCATATTAATGGCGGCAATCTCATCCTCAGACTGAATCACCGGCACCCCGAACTCCCGACCCTTATCCGCCAGGTATTCCAGGATCGGCGTGGACGGCGTCATGGGATAACCAGCCACGAAGCGGCAACCGGCCGCCAGCGCACCCAGCGCCACGGCTTCATTACCGGTAAGCAACAGCTTCCCGGACGGCTTGCCGGCCTTCAGCGGGAAGGCGTAACCCTTCGGCCGGTGGGCGGCCGCATAATCGTAACCAGCGCGGGCGGCCTTGATATTGGCCTCAACCACCTGTTGACCGTGCCGGCCATACTCATGCTCCAACACCTCGGAGAGCAGCGAAAAGTCATACTCCAGCAGTCCCAGCGCCGCGGCTGTAGCCACGGTGTTGGCCATCTTCAGACTGCCGGCGGCTGCAACCGCGATGTCGGCGATGGGGATATCCAGACAATTCAGCTCGCCGGCCGGTTTGACTTCAGTTTGGTGCCCATCATAGATGAGAACGCCGCCGGGGGTCAGCTCCGCCTGGTGCAGTAATACACTTTCGGCGTTCAGCGCCAGCACCATATCGGTATCTTCCCGCGGCGACTGCACTGGCCGGTCGGCAACTCTTACCCGGGCAAAGGAATGGCCGCCGCGAATGCGGGACTCAAAATCCTGGTCGGTAAAGACTTCGTAACCGCCGCGCAGCATCACCCGGCCCAGCACCGCCCCGACCGACACAACCCCCTGCCCGGCCTCACCGCCGATTAAAATGTTCAGGTCTACCGGCATAGAAAACCTCCGGAAACTTTTATTCCGCTTTTACGAACTGGTCTTTGCCCGCGCCGCAGATGGGACAAACCCAGTCACCGGGCAGGTCTTCAAAAGCGGTACCCGGCTTAACCCCGGCTCCGGGATCCCCCTGCGCCGGGTCATAGATGTAGTTACAGATCAGACAACGGTATTTGGTCATTTTTTCCATTCACCTCTCTCATTCCAGAATAGAAGGTAAAAGGGCTTATGTCAAAATAATCAAGCAATCACCGAAGGGGATTTGATTTGTTACAGAAAAGTATTTTTTACAGAAACGAATCCGAATTTTACGTTTAAAAACGGCCTTTTTAGGTAATTGATAGGCCTTTTCAATTATTGTTTTTAGCAAATTCAATCAAGCTCCTTTGCCAGAATCTCGTTTTTCGCTTCTTCCGGTATGATTATGCCGCTGAACAGGCTTTGCAGTCCCCGCAATATCTCATTTTCATCCTTCTTTTTTGGAAGATGCCGGCAACGGGCCATCACGTTAGACAGGATATTAACCCCCTTGAAAAACAACATGAGGTCGTCAGGGCTGCGTATTTCCATCAACTGGAGTTTGTGGCGTAACAGCCCAATCTCCTGCTCAAGCCCCTGAACTTGCATGGCCTCCTCCAGGCTTGGTTGACGGCTGCCGGCAGCATGCCGGGCGTAGAAATCACGCTTACGGGCGTTCTGATTTCCAAACGGGGCACCTGGGCCGCGGCGGGGCGAAGCTTCGGAATCAGGTGGATGAGAGCCGGGAGAGTCAGGCTTGTCTGGGGCACATTGTTCATTGTTTATCATAGCATGTATTTTAGCACGTATGTTAGTTATAGTCAATGGGTAAATGTCTCATTTCGGGAGAATATTTTAGCTATCAGCGGTCAGCTATCAGTTTTCAGTAGACAGTAAACGGTAGGCAGTATTCAGTCTTCCATAGAACCGTTCATGGCTGGACAGGCCCACCAGGGTACCAACGATTTCTGCCACGGCTCGCTTCTTCCCGCCGCTCCTTGATTAGTTCTTCGGAAAGACAGCGCCCCGCGGGGATACAGCCCCTCAGCAAGGCCTGGGACTGAGAGACTGCCTGACGCACGCTTATTACTTTTATTTCGCTATTTTCCATTGTTAAAAATGCTTAATCTCCAGCTTTCGGTTTGAACCTACACGGAGGTCCGGAGAAATTTCCAATCTGCACCTTGTTTGTTATCGTACATCTATGTGATGTAGTTAGCACATCAATGATCATTGCCATATTCACTGGGCAGGCTCCGCGCCACGGACACAATAATAAACGTGCCGGAAACACTGCTTCACCCAGACGGGACAGCCCAGGCACAGACAACCGGCCTCAATATCAATACAAACACTGGCCGAACCCGCCACACAGAACCCGATGCGCTCACCGCACTCCACAAACGAAGGACAGATACGGCACAGGCAATCTATTTCAATACTGTCCCGGTTAAGTTCAACAGGCATGGCCGTATGCCCTAAAGATCACTCTTCCACTTGTGACCGCACTTTTTACAGGTGCAGTACAACGTGTTGGATATGGTCAGTATCTCCACTTCCTCACTGCCGCATTTTGGACACTTCATGTTGCCTCCTTACCAGACAGGCTGTTAATTCAATATTACCACCGGGAAGTATGGATTGGAAGATAGAAAGTAATTACCGATTTTCCAAACAGTCTTATACTTGATCAGCAGACGTGACCACCGCAAACGGTACACCAATTGACTCAAAATGCCTGGCGCCGCACCTCACTTTGTCCACTTCGCTGTTACGCAATTTCAGGAAATCCCTGGTGCCTTTGGTCTCACGGACCAGGTAAAGAGACTTGTCATCATGCTTTAAGATGGCCCAATCCGGGTTGTATTTGCCAACTGGCGTGTCGATGACGAACCATCTTGGCAATTTCACGAACAACTTAATATCCTCGCGCTGGTCCAATCGCCGCGCAAATTCCCGCTCTATTTCGGAGTCATATTCAACGTATTCGTAAATTGAATGTTGAACCTGCAAAGCCGTCAGGTAGTTGATCATCTCTTCGTTTTTGAAAAGGAGCTGCTCCCATTCTGCTTCCGGTCCGTCACCATGGACCTTCTCGTATTTGATACCGTCTACCAGGAGCCTATGGAGTTCATTCTTCAATATTGCCGCGACGGTGTCCATGAACAGTTGAGGATTATTAAAGAAATCTTCCAAACGGCCTGAACTTTTCAATATACGAACAAGGGTGGAGCGTGTGAGTTCAGTCTGATTCTGAAGGTACGCTAATAGGTCTGGCACCGGCCTGGTGCCAAAGGAAACCTGTTCTTCTGCAACCCCGATATCGGTGGTATCAACACCGCCTTTGGTGACCTTTACTTGACCGGTCCGGACGTGGATCACGGGCTTTTCGATACGCTCCATTCGCTTGATCGCCGCGACTGCACGACTAACCAATTCGTCGGTCTCAAATTCCACCCGATAGGTGGTTTTAGGTTTGATCTGTTCCCATAACGCTTTAAACTCTGATTCTTCTAACAGAAAACCCTTAAGATGGTTTACCCGTTCATCTTTGTCTCTGCGGATATGCCGTTCAATCTGATACGCGGAGAGTAAATCAATTACAGCCGAAGCCAGATCTCTATGCGCTTCGGGTAATTTCAGCTCGAAATCGAGCCGTTTAGGATCAAAAGCCGCTTGGATACGCCCCTCGGTATCAAGCATCTTTTGATCAACTAAAGCCGCCTTGATAACATCGGCGGCTGTCCGGCCGATTGGTTGTTCTTGCCCGTCAACTACCTGGCACAATTTAGCAAACGCTGTTATCGGGACCTTGCCGAAGGTCACTCCGCACTCCTCTTCATATTCAGTCTGTAGCTTGCGGGCAAAATTTTCGTAACTTTCGTTGGCCATCACGTAGAGCTTATTGATAGAGTCATCAAAGACCCGCAAGCCGTTTTGGTCTACTGGCAACCGTAGTCCGCGGCCGATTTCCTGGCGTTTCTTAATACCGCTTTGGGTCTCATTGAGGGTGCATATCTGAAAAACGTTCGGGTTATCCCAGCCTTCACGCAATGCTGAATGGCTGAAAATGAATCGTAACGGCTCGTCAATCGTAAGGAGGCGTTCCTTCTCCTTCATGATGAGGTTATAGACTTCATCATCCGCCTGAGTGTCACCGCGGGTGTCTTTTAAGATGCCCTTTCTGTCCTGGGCAAAGTAACCGTTGTGGAGTTTTCCAATAGCGTGTTTAACACAATCCAGATCTTTATATTGTTCCAATGCGGACAAGGAATGAAACTCCTCTTCAAATGCCCTGGCGAATTTCCCGGCTACCGGCTGGCCGGATTCTTCGTAGTCACGATAATTGGCTACACGGTCAATGAAGAAAAGGCTAAGCACCTTAATACCGCGACCACGTAATTGCAGTTCTTTATCCAGATGTTTTTTCACCGTGTGTTTTATCTGCGCCCGCCAAACATCATCTCGCAAGCCGCCCATTTCTTCACCCAGGCGCAACAGTTTTCCGTTATTAAATCTGATGAATTCGTTACCTGGTTCAGCCCAAATTTCAGCCACAGAAAAACCATGCTGATAACAAGGGCGCTCTTCGGACAGAGTGAACAGGTCGGCGCCGTTGGTTACGGTGACCGTTTTTTCTTTCGGTCCATCCTTGGTTTGAACGTGAATCCGCAACTTAGCTTTGACACCTTTTTTGTACTCAATGCTTTCCACTCTTACGAAAGCATCGTTGGCACTGTTTTCCGCCGCGGCACTGGCTACCACGATTTGTTTTACCAGCTTCAATTCGAATGCCCGAACCGGATCAAGACGATAAACAAGGTTGTAAGGATTCCGGTGAGTGGCGGAATAGCGAAGAGTGCAAAGTGGATTCAAAGCCCGGATGGCCTCCTGGGACTTCTCTGTGGAATCCACGCTCTGGGGCTCATCGATAATGACAATCGGCCTGGCTGCCTGAACGAACTCGATAGGCTGCCGACCGGATAGCTTGTCACTTTCCTTATAGATAACGTTGCTCTTCTGTTCCGCTTCTGTGCCGGCAAAGTTTTTGCGAAAAGCATCAATGTTGATGATCATGATCTGGAGGGTATTGCTGACGGCAAACTGGCGCAGTTGGTTGACCTTTTTACCGTCATAGACGAAGTGTTCGAATGGTATATTGTTGTAGAGAGCGCGGAAATGATCCTTGGTTATTTCGATATTCTTCAGCACGCCCTCACGAATAGCTACGGAAGGCACTACAATAATGAATTTCTGAAAACCGTATTTTTGCGATAGTTCGAAAATTGTCCGGAGATAGACATAGGTTTTACCGGTGCCTGTTTCCATTTCCACCGAGAAGTGGGGGCAGAGGCGGGTCATATTGGCTGGCGCGTCGAACAGTTCCGAGCATTCAAGCGGTGCTTCATGCTCCGGCGCTTCAATGTCGTTGCGTATCTGGACATTCCGGGTATTCTCCCGCAGTTTGTCCTCTGCCACCAGCAAGCGGTTACCGGTTCCAAGTTCCGTCTGTTCCTGGCCGCTGAACAAGCCGCCCATGGCACCCAGGTTGATTACGGCATATTCCGGCGCGCCCTGGGGTTGACCTTCGAACAGATCGACGATCGCCGCCACGGCATCAAGCTGGAATTGCTGGTTGGCATCAAATTGGAGTTTTATTTGCCGTCTCGCTTATCATCAATTTGTTTTTCAATGGACTTCAACTCAGCATCATCGGCCATCGTTTCCGCTGTGGCTTCCATCGTCAAACGATGATTATTGAATATTTCGTATTGTTCAACCGCCAGCTTATCCGCAATTTCCTTGGCGATTCTGCCCGGATTATTCAAGATATCGCGTTCGTTGAACTTTAAAAAAGCGTCCAGTTTTTCACGCCAATCACGCATGAACACCTGGCGATGCATCCGTGCTTGATCCTCGGCGTAATCCAGATACATGCTGACAATACGATTCAGGTTCTGCATCTCCGCTTCATTAAGATAATTTTTCGCTATCACTACATCATATTTGCGCACCGTTGTACCTTTCCATGATGTCAGCCCCATATTCGGTTTGGAGGCATCCGCTCTTTCGGTAATAAGCTCAGCCGCAGTTTTGCCTGATACTGCAAAATGCAGCTTATTCTGGACGATCTTGAAAAATTCGATTGTTTCTTCCGCTTTAGGATCGTAATCAACTGCGAGTTTATAAATATCCCTGATTTTTTG